>NZ_CP029553.1:1512500-1745000 GCF_003173755.1 Methylobacterium terrae | reverse complement strand
AGCGGCCGGTGAGCGGGTTGAACACCACCCCGGCCGTGTCGGCGACGTTGAGCCCGCCGCCCGCGACCGCGTCGCGCAGCTCGTCGGGAGTGACGAATTTTTCCCAGTCGTGCGTGCCCTTCGGCAGCCAGTTGAGGACGTATTCCGCCCCCACGATGGCGAGCGCGAAGGAGCGCATGGTCCGGTTGATCGTCGCGGCGAAGAACAGGCCGCCGGGCTTCACGGCGTGGCAGGCCGTGCGCACGAAGATCGGCATGTCGGTGACGTGCTCGACCACCTCCATGGCGCAGACCACGTCGAAGCGCTCACCCGCTGCCACCACGTCCTCGATCGTCTCGGCCCGGTAGCGCACCGGCACGCCGGCCTCGTCGGCATGGGCCTGGGCGATCTTGATGTTGGTGACGGCCGGGTCGAGGCCGGTGACGTCGGCGCCGAGCCGCGCCAGCGGCTCCGACAGCACGCCGCCGCCGCAGCCGACGTCGACGAGGCTGAGACCCGACAGCGGCGCGGGCGCCAGCGGATCGCGGCCGAAGTGCCGGCAGACCGTGTCGCGGATGTAGGTCAGGCGCACCGGGTTGAAGCGGTGCAGCACCCGCATCGGCCCGGCCTCGTCCCACCAGGTCGCGGCGAGGCGATCGAAGCGGGCGACCTCGTCGCGGTCGATCGAGGGTCCGGTCGGTTCGCTCATCAACGCCAGGCCTTCTGCAGGGAATGGAGGTCTCGTCTCGAGAGGCCGAGGTAGCGCAGCCGCCGTCTCCGGCCAACCGCCCTGGGACGTCGTGCCCAGGACCGGCGCGTCCGGCTGCAAGATTGACACCGCCCCGGCCCGCTTGTACCCGCCGGACGCCCGCGGCATTGCGCTGCGGCACGAGACAGGTTTGTTCGATCGGATCCCCATGCCCCGCCTGGTGATGAAATTCGGCGGCACCTCCGTCGCCACGGTCGACCGCATCCGCAACGTCGCCCGCCACGTCGCCCGCGAGGTGCGGGCCGGCTACGAGGTCGCGGTCGTCGTCTCGGCGATGTCCGGCAAGACCAACGAGCTGGTGGCCTGGTGCAAGGACGCCTCGGCCCTCTACGCCCAGTCCGAGTACGACGCGGTCGTCGCCTCGGGCGAGCAGGTCACGTCGGGGCTGCTCGCCATCGTGCTCAACGAGATGGGCATCAAGGCCCGCTCCTGGCAGGGCTGGCAGATCCCGATCGAGACCTCCGACCAGCACGGCTCGGCCCGGATCCAGGCCATCGACGGCGCGCGCCTCGATGCCGGCTTCAAGCGCGGCGAGGTCGCGGTGATCGCCGGCTTCCAGGGCATCCATGCCGAGACCGGGCGCCTGACCACCCTCGGGCGCGGCGGCTCCGACACCAGCGCGGTCGCGGTCGCGGCGGCGGTCGGCGCCGAGCGCTGCGACATCTACACCGACGTCGACGGCGTCTATACCACCGACCCGCGGGTGGTGCCGAAGGCCCAGCGCCTCGAGCGGGTCGCCTTCGAGGAGATGCTCGAGATGGCATCCCTCGGGGCCAAGGTGCTGCAGGTGCGCTCGGTCGAGCTCGCCATGGTGCACCGGGTGCCGACCACCGTGCGCTCCTCCTTCGACGACCCCGACGACGCCCGCCCCGGCACCCTCATCTGCGACGAGGACGATATCGTGGAACAGCAGATCATCACGGGCATCGCCTTCTCGAAGGACGAGGCCCAGATCACGCTTCGCCGGGTGAAGGACCGACCCGGCATCGCCGCCGCCATCTTCGGCCCGCTGGCCGACGCCAACATCAACGTCGACATGATCATCCAGGTCGTGTCCGGCGACGGCGCGGCCACCGACATGACCTTCACGGTGCCGGCGGCGGATTACGAGCGCGCCCGCGCGATCCTCGAGGCCCAGGCCGGAACGGTCGAGTTCGAGCGCCTCGAGGGGGCCACCGACGTGGTCAAGGTCTCGGCGATCGGCGTCGGCATGCGCAGCCATGCCGGCGTCGCCGCCAAGGCGTTCCGGGCGCTGGCCGAGAAGGGCATCAACATCCGGGCGATCACCACCTCCGAGATCAAGTTCTCGGTGCTGATCGACGCCGCCTATACCGAGCTCGCGGTGCGCACGCTCCACTCGCTCTACGGCCTCGACAAGGCCTGATACGGCTTCCGGAAGATCCCTTCCGGAAGCCGTATCAAAGCCCGCGCGGCGTCTGAGCGAAGCCGTTTTCCGCATCGCGAAACGATCGATCGGAAACCGCATGACGCCGGCCCGGGCGGTCCGCCGTCGAACGCCCCGTCCGCGATCCCTCGCGGGCGGGGCGTTTCTCGTCGGGAACGGCGCTTCGTCCCGGTCCCCCCGGAAGGACGCTTGCCCGCCGGGCGCCGGACTCGCTATACGGCGATAACGGGGCCGATGCGTCAGGCCCGCGCGAGCTCGGCCTCACGGTTGCGCCGCGCCGGGTCCGGCTCGCCAAAGGGTGGAACACGACACGATGCCCGCAGCGCCTGGAGGCCCGCGCCTGCTACTGCGCCGCCTTCGCGAGGCCATGGCGGAGCCCGTCGGCCCGCAGGCGCGCCTCGACCGCATCGTCGTCCTGATCGCGTCCAACATGGTCGCGGAGGTCTGCTCGGTCTACGTCCTGCGCGACGACGGCAACCTGGAGCTCTTCGCCACCGAGGGCCTCAACCGCGAGGCGGTGCACCTCACCACCATGCGGGCCGGCGAGGGCCTGGTCGGCCTCATCGCCGCCACCGCCGAGCCGCTCTCCCTCTCCGACGCCCAGTCGCATCCCGCCTTCTCCTACCGCCCGGAGACCGGCGAGGAGGTCTACCACGCCTTCCTGGGCGTGCCGCTCCTGCGGGCCGGCAACACGCTCGGCGTCCTGGTGGTGCAGAACCGCACCTACCGGATCTACTCCGAGGAGGAGATCGAGGCGCTCCAGACCACCGCCATGGTGCTGGCGGAGATGATCGCGTCGGGCGAGCTGCAGGCGCTCTCGCCCGGCACCGTCAGCGCCTCGCGCCGGGCGCTGAGCCAGTGCGGCGTCGCGCTCGCCGACGGGGTGGGCCTGGGCCACGTCGTGCTGCACGAGCCGCGCATCGTGGTGCGCAACCTGATCGCCGAGAACGTCGAGCGCGAGGCCTCGCGCCTCGACACCGCGATCGCCGAGGTGCGCGCGGCCATCGACGACCTCGTCGAGCGCGGCGACGTCGCGGGCGCCGGCGAGCACCGGGAGGTGCTCGAGACGGTGCGGATGTTCGCCCACGACCAGGGCTGGCTCCGGCGGATGCGCGAGGCGGTGCTGTCGGGCCTCACGGCGGAAGCCGCGGTCGAGCGGGTGCAGTCCGACAACCGCGCCCGGATGCTGCGCCAGAGCGACCCCTACCTGCGCGAGCGTCTGCACGACCTCGACGACCTCGCCAACCGGCTGCTGCGCCAGCTCGTCGGCCGCGAGACGGTCGGCCCGGACGCGATGCCCGAGAACGCCATCCTGGTGGCGCGCTCGATGGGCCCGGCGGCCCTCCTCGACTACGACCGGTCCCGCCTGCGCGGCGTGGTGCTGGAGGAGGGCGGGCCGACGAGCCACATCGCCATCGTGGCCCGCGCTCTGGGCATCCCGGCGGTGGGCGAGGTGGCGAACGCCACGGCGCTGGTCGAGACGGGCGACGCCATCATCGTCGACGGCGGGACCGGCGAGATCCAGATCCGGCCCGGCCCCGAGATCGAGGCTGCCTACGCCGAGAAGGCACGGCTGAGGGCCCGGCGCCAGGAGCAGTACCGCTCGCTGCGCGACGTGCCGGCGGTGACCCGCGACGGGGTCGCGGTCAACCTCCAGCTCAATGCCGGCCTCATCGTCGACCTGTCGCACCTGCACGAGACCGGGGCCGAGGGCGTCGGGCTGTTCCGCACCGAATTGCAGTTCATGGTCGCCGAGCGGATGCCGACGGCGGCCGAGCAGCAGATCCTGTACGAGACGGTGTTCGACGCCGTCGGCGACCTGCCGGTGACGATCCGGACCCTCGACATCGGCGGCGACAAGGTGCTGCCCTACATGAAGGCGCTCGAGGAGGAGAACCCGGCGCTCGGCTGGCGGGCGATCCGCATCGGCCTCGACCGGCCCGGCCTCCTGCGTATGCAGCTGCGGGCGCTCCTCAAGGCCGCCCGCGGGCGGCCGCTCAAGATCATGTTCCCGATGGTGGCGACCGTCGGGGAGTTCGTCCAGGCCCGGGCCATCGTCGAGCGCGAGAAGGCGCACCTCACCCGCCACAACTACCCGCTGCCGTCGGAATGCCGGCTCGGCGTGATGGTCGAGGTGCCCTCGCTGCTGTTCCAGATGGACGAGATCGCGGCCGAGGCCGACTTCCTCTCCGTCGGCTCGAACGACCTGATGCAGTTCCTGTTCGCGGTCGATCGCGAGAACCGCCAGGTCTCCAACCGGTTCGACCCCTTGAGCGCCGCGGCGCTCCGCGCCTTCCGGCTCATCGCCGAGCGGGCCAACGCCGCCGGCACCCCGGCGACGGTCTGCGGCGAGATCGGCGGGCGGCCGCTCGAGGCGATGGCGCTGATCGGGCTGGGTTTCCGCGCCCTCTCGATGTCCCCGGCCTCGATCGGTCCGGTCAAGGCGATGGTGCTCGGGATCGAGGCCGGTGCGGTCTCGGCCTTCCTGGAGCAGGAATTGGCACGGACCAAGGACGGGGCGTCCCTGCGCCCGGCGCTGGCGGCGTTCGCCGAGGAGCACGGCGTCCCGGTCTGACCGGTACAGGCCGATCGTCTCCGGCTACGCGAATCGGTAACCTCGCCGTGCGACGTTTCTGACGTTGGGGAAGACTCTCTCCGGCCGCGAAGGCTCTGGGGCACCGGAGCTTGCGGCGGAATCGCCGGCCGCCGCCTTACGAGCTGGCGCAGACCGGAGAGGGGGTGAGAAATGTGAACGGCTTACCGTTCGTGGTGATCGCCATCATGAAACGCCCGACCGGATGGAGTATCACCATCACGATCGGGCTGATGTAGTGACGTCTACCTAACAAGAGGGGTCGCGGGGTGCCACCCGCGGCTCCTCACTTTAAGATAGGGCAGACCGCCCCGAACCGCAAAGGGTGCCGAACGCTCGTGGAGCCGCCACGCGGCTTTTTTCCACGATCGCGGTGTTTGCCTGGACCCATCGCACCCGAGGCCGCCCTAATGGCTCTGCACGCGGCTCGTCCAGCTCGTCTGAGCAACCGTATCATTCCATGCCGAGCCGACCGGCTGCATGATGACCCAGGTTTCCGCCAGCCGGCCTGCCTCCGTGCGGTAGGATTGCAGGCCGGCGCGGGTTCGCACCTCGCCACATTTGAGATCCGTCCATCTCATCGTGAAGCGATACCAAGCGTGATCGCCATCGAAGCTGTGATCGTAGACGATAATCTTGATGTCGGGGCGTGCTTGCCTCAAGCGTGAGAGTTCGGCCGCGTAGTCCTCTCGGGCGACGGTGCGATCACCCATCTCGTCGTGCCGGATGTAATGCGGCGCGACGCAGGCCTCGACGAGCTCCAAGGCCCCCTCGTGCCAGACGCGCTCCCAGCGGTCGAACAGATCCTTCAGCACGACTGCATTCGTCACGATCACCTCCTTCCGCCGGCCCGATCGCCCAGCAAGCGCCTTGCCAGATCGGTTAGCGGCGTCTTCTGCGGAACGGGCATCGCGAGCGGCAAGCGTACTGCCATGGTGCAAGCGGTGTGCGGGACTGCCACGACTCCCCAACCCCCGCAGACCTGCTATACGCGGCAGCAATCGCCGGCACCGGGCGCGGGCCGCCCCGGCTGAACCGGCCGACGCCCATGGCCATATCTGCTTTCATGATCGCGATCCCGTCCGACCGTCTCGACGCCATCCTGGCCCGCCACGACATCGTCACCGCCACCTTGAGCGCCGGCGAGGCCGACGCGGAGAGCTTCGTGCAGCTCTCGCGCGAACTCTCCGAGCTCGACGGCGTGGTCGAGGCGATCCGCGCCTTCCGGGCCGCCGAGAGCGCCCTGCGGGGCGTCGAGGAAATGATCGAGGAGGGCGACCCCGAGATGCGGGCCCTCGCGGCGGAAGAGAAGCCGGAGGCCGAGGCCGCCCGCGAGGCCGCGGCCCGGGCGCTCCAGCTCCTGCTGCTGCCGAAGGACGCCGCCGACGAGAAGAGCGCCATCCTGGAGGTGCGCGCCGGCACCGGCGGCGACGAGGCGGCGCTCTTCGCCGGCGACCTGTTCCGGATGTACTCGCGCTACGCCGACCTGAAGGGCTGGCGGGTCGAGGTCATCTCCGAGAGCCCCGGCACGATGGGCGGCTACCGCGAGATCGTGGCCGAGGTGAAGGGGCGCGGCGTCTTCGCCCGGATGAAATTCGAGAGCGGCGCCCACCGGGTGCAGCGGGTGCCCGACACCGAGACGCAGGGGCGCATCCACACCTCGGCGGCCACCGTGGCGGTGCTGCCGGAGGCCGAGGAGGTCGACATCCAGGTCAACGATTCCGACCTGAAGATCGACACGATGCGGGCGCAGGGAGCGGGCGGCCAGCACGTCAACAAGACCGAGTCGGCGATCCGCATCACCCACGTGCCGAGCGGCATCGTGATCTTCGTCCAGGAAGAGCGCTCGCAGCACAAGAACCGGGCGCGCGCCATGGCGCTGCTGCGGGCCAAGCTCTACGACCAGGAGCGCAGCCAGAAGGACGCCGCCCGCGCCGCCGACCGCAAGTCGCAGGTCGGCAGCGGCGACCGCTCGGAGCGCATCCGCACCTACAACTTTCCGCAGGCGCGGGTGACCGATCACCGCATCAACCTGACCCTCTACAAGCTCGAGGAGGTCATGGCCGGCACCGCCCTCGACGAGGTGGTGGACGCGCTCATCACCGAGCACCAGGCGGCGCTGCTCGCCGCCGAGGGGATGGCGTGATCGCGATATCCCCGGGGACGAGCCGGATCGCGGCCCGGGCCCGGGCGGTCGACGCGCTCGCGGCGAGCGGGATCGAGACCGCCGCCCTCGATGCCCGGATCCTGGTCGAGGAGGCCCTGGGCGTCACCGCGACCGATCTCGCCCTGCGCGGGGCCGAGCCGGTCGGCGAGGCGGGAGCGGAGCGCCTGGCCTCGTACCTGGCCCGGCGCGCCGGAGGGGAGCCGGTGGCCCGGATCATCGGCGCCTGGGAGTTCTGGGGCCTCACCTTCGGTCTCTCGCCCGATACCCTGGTGCCGCGCCCCGATACCGAGACCCTGGTCGAGGCGGCCCTCGGCCTCGGCCTGCCGGCGGACGGGCCGCACCGCCTGGCCGATCTCGGCACCGGCTCGGGATGCATCCTGGTGGCCCTGCTGACCGAGTGGCCGCGGGCCCGGGGTCTCGGCCTCGACCGGTCGCACGGCGCGCTCCTCACCGCCCGGGCCAATGCCGTGCGCAACGGCGTCTCCGACCGCGCCGCCTTCGCGGCCGGCGACTGGGCCGCATCGCTCGCCGGGCCGTTCGACGTCGTCGTCGCCAACCCGCCCTACATCGCGAGCGAGGTCGTCGACGGCCTCGACGGCGAGGTGCGCGACCACGACCCGCGTCTCGCCCTCGACGGCGGTCCCGACGGGCTCGACGCCTACCGCGCCATCCTGGCGCAGGTCCCCCGCCTGCTGGCGCCGGGCGGGCGCCTCGTCGTCGAGATCGGCTACGACCAGGAGGAGGCCCTGCGGGAGCTCGCCGCCGCGCACGGGCTCGCGACGGCTTCGCGGCGCGACCTCGCCGGCCATCCGCGCGTGGTCGCCATGACCGCGGCGACGACCGCGGCGACCGGTTCGTGACGAGAAATCTTGAGCATCCTGCGGCCTTTGTGCGCGAAATCACTCTGAAATCGGCGTCAGGTCACTTGGCGCGGGAGGCCGAACCCGCTAACGTCCCGGGGTAGATCGTGAACGGTCCGGACAACACAGCCAGGCTCAGTTCTCGGGCGCGACATTGAGCGCGGACCTTTGGGCGATCTTCCACCACCGGGCAGACCAATGAGCGCGTAGGCGGTCCGGTGCCCCGCATCTGTGGATCGACGGTGGCCGGACGGTGAAACGGCCCGCGGTCGCACAGGGCAAGGCGGACATCGCTGCGGAGACGGCACATGGCCCGGCAGAGGCCGCCCGGCTCCGCGGACGAAACACCGCCGCGCGCGTAGTCCCGCCCTTCAAGTCGTCGAAGAGGGTCAGTCGAGACCGATGAGACCGAACCAGAACAGGCGTATGCGTGGCCGCAACCGCAGCAACAACAAGGGGCCGAACCCGCTGACCCGGGCCTACGAATCGAACGGCCCCGACGTCAAGATCCGCGGCACGGCCCAGCACATCGCCGAGAAGTACGCCCAGCTCGCCCGCGACGCCCAGGCGAGCGGCGACCCGGTGATGGCCGAGAACTACTTCCAGCACGGCGAGCACTATTTCCGCATCATCGCCGCCGCGAACGAGCAGTATCGCCAGCAATACGGCGGCACCTACGGCCGCCAGGGCTTCGACGACGACGACGAGGGCGACGACGAGGGTGCGCCGACCAACGGCTATGCGGGCCAGGAACGCGGCGGCAACGAGCGCGGCGGCAACGGCTACGCCCAGTCCGGCTACGGCGCCGCCGACGATTACGGCGATCCCGGCCAGCAGCCCCAGCCCTACGACGGCCGCGAGGACCGTCCGTCCCGCTTCGACCGGCAGGAGCCGCGCCAGGACCAGCGCCAAGATCTTCAGCGTCAAGATTACCAGCGCCAGGACAACCAGCGCCAGGACCGTCCCGACCGGCAGGAGCGCCGCGAGCGATTCCAGAACCGGCAGGACCGCCAGCAGCGGGACCGCCCCGAGCGCCAGGATCGCGCCGAGCGTCAGGATCTGTCCCGCGCCGAGCAGCCGCGGCAGGAGAACCCGCGCCAGGAGGCTCCCCGGCAGGAGGGCCCGCGCCAGGACGGCTACCGCGAGGGAGGACGCTCGGAGTTCCGCCGCGAGCGCCGGCGCGAGGAGCCGCGCTCCGAGCCGGTCCTGGCTGCCGACGAGCCGACCGGCCTGCCGGCCTTCCTGACGACCCCGGTGCGTCCCCCCGCCCCCGCGCCCGCCCCGGTCGAGGAGGCGCCGCCGGCGCCCCCCGCCACACCCGTCGAGGCGGAGGCCGACGCCCCCGCCGCCCGTCCGCGCCGCCGTCGCCGCACCCGGTTCGAGGGCACCGAGACCGGGGGCGAGCCGTCCGGCGAGCTGTTCCCGAAGCCCGCCGAGTCGTCGGGCGAGTGAGGACGGCCGCATGAACTCCCGCCCGGCCCCAGCGGGCCGGGCGGGGATGGCCGCGTCCCGCCCGGTCGAGACCTGAGCGGGCGGGACCTGCGTCGGAACTGCGCCGCATCGGGCGCCCGGCGACTTTTTTGCGCCGCCGCGTGTGGCGTTTCCCGCGCGACTGCCTACCTGCCGGCCTGACCATCGGCCCATCTTCAGGCGGAGCGCACCATGACCCACCACCCCGCACTCGCGAAGGGCCGCGTCGCGGTCGTCACCGGCGCGGCGAGCGGCATCGGCCTCGCGGCGGCCAAGGCTTTCGCGCGGGCCGGGATGCGGGTGGTGCTGGCCGACCTGCCGGGCGAGGCCCTGACCCGGGCCGGCCGCGAGGTCGCGGACGCGGCGCAGGGCGGCGAGGCGGAGGTCCGCGCGGTGCCGACCGACGTGGCGAGCCCCGAGGCGCTGGAAGCCCTGCGCCGGGAGGCCGCGTCCCTCGGCGAGGTGTCGCTGCTGATGGCGAATGCCGGCATCGAGGCCGGCGGACGCTTCTTCTCGGACGCCGCGACCTGGCACCGCATCCTCGACACCAACCTGTGGGGCGTGATCAACGCCGTCCAGGCCTTCGTCCCGGCGATGATCGAGGCGGGCAGGCCCGGCGCGGTGATCGTCACCGGCTCCAAGCAGGGCATCACCACGCCGCCCGGCAACACGCCCTACAACGTCAGCAAGGCCGGCGTGAAGGTGACGACCGAGGCGCTGGCGCACGAGCTGCGCGAGGCGGGCTCGCCGGTGACCGCCCACCTGCTGATCCCGGGCTTCGTCTATACCGGCCTGACCCGGGCCCGCGGCGCGACCGAGAAGCCGGCGGGCGCCTGGACCCCGGAGGAGACCGTCGAGTTCCTGCTGGAGGCGATGAGCGCCGGCGATTTCTACATCCTCTGCCCGGACAACGAGACCACCCTGGAGATGGACGAGAAGCGGATGCGCTGGTCCTCCGACGACCTGATCCGCAACCGCCCGGCCCTGTCGCGCTGGCACCCCGACCACAAGGCGGCCTTCGCGGCGCACATGGATGCGCCGCTCGCGGGCGGAAGCACCGGGGCGGACGAGGGGGTGAAGGAGGCCGCGGCGACACCGGCGTCGTTCTAAGGCCCCGTTCGACCTCGACCGATGTCGCAGTCACCCCGTCGTCCCGGCTCCGCTCCGCGGCTCCGGGATGATGCCGGGACTGGCAGGACCGGGGCGAGAGGTGCGTCGCACGGCGCTCATCGGCCCGTGAGGAGGTGGACGCGAGCCAGCGTCCGCGACAGACACGAACTGGCCGCGCCCTTGCGAGTCAGATCGGCAGGAAGCGGGAGACCCGTCACCTGATGCACAAGATCATCCCCGTCGCCCCCTTCGACGCCGTCGTGTTCGGCGCCACCGGCGACCTGACGATGCGCAAGCTGCTGCCGGCGCTCTACTACCGGTTTCGCGACCGGCAGATCCCCGAGGAGAGCCGCATCGTCGCGGCGGCCCGCACCCGCCTCGGGACGGCCGAGTACCGGGACCTCGCCGCCGCGGCGCTGGAACGCCACGTGCCGGAGGCCGACCGCGACCCCGACACGGTGACGCGCTTCCTCGACCACCTCGCTTACGTGGCGGTGGACGGGGCGGGCGAGGCGGGTTGGGACGACCTCGCGAACCTGCTCGCCGAGCATCCCGACCACGTGCGGCCCTACTACCTCGCCACCTCGCCGAGCCTGTACGGCGCGATCTGCCGCAACCTGAGCGCCCACGGGCTGATCGGCGAGCGCTCCCGCGTGGTGCTGGAGAAGCCGATCGGCCACGACCTCGCCTCGGCCCGCGCCATCAACGACCAGGTCGGCAAGGTCTTTCCCGAGAGCCAGATCTTCCGCATCGACCACTATCTCGGCAAGGAGACGGTGCAGAATCTGCTGGCTCTGCGCTTCGCCAACACGATCTTCGAGCGGCTGTGGAACGCCGACGTGATCGACCACGTCCAGATCACCGTGGCGGAGACCGTCGGGGTCGAGGGACGGGGCGGCTACTACGACACGTCCGGCGCGCTGCGCGACATGCTGCAGAACCACATGCTGCAGCTCCTCTGCCTCCTCGGCATGGAGAGCCCGCTCTCCCTCGACGCCGACGCGGTGCGCGACGAGAAGCTGAAGGTGCTGCGCGCCCTGAAGCCGATTCCCGCCCACGAGGTACCGCTGCGCACGGTGCGCGGCCAGTACGTCGCCGGGGCGGTGAACGGCCAGCCGGTCCCGGGTTACGCCGCCGACCTCGCCGAGGACCGCCAGAGCCTGACCGAGACCTTCGTCGCCCTGAAGCTCGAACTCATGACGCCGCGCTGGGCCGGGGTGCCGTTCTACCTGCGCACCGGCAAGCGGCTGCCCCAGAAAGTCTCCGAGATCGTGGTGCAGTTCCGCTCCTCGCCGTTCAGCATCTTCTCCGACGAGTTCGCCCGCGAGCCGAACCGCCTGGTGATCCGGCTGCAACCGCAGGAGGGCATCAAGCTCGAGGTGATGACGAAGGAGCCGGGCCCCGGCGGCATGCGCCTGCGGGCGACCGGCCTCGACATCTCGTTCGAGGAGACCTTCAACCAGCGTTATCCGGACGCCTACGAGCGCCTGCTGATGGACGTGGTGCGGGGCAACGCCACCCTGTTCATGCGCCGCGACGAGGTCGAGGCGGCCTGGGCCTGGGCCGACACCCTGCTCAACGCCTGGGCCGACCGCCCGGAGCCGCCTCGCCCGTATCCCGCCGGCACCTGGGGCCCCACCGCCGCCATCGCGCTGATCGAGCGCGACGGCCGCACGTGGCACGAGGATCTCGGCTGACGCCGATCCGGCACGAGGATCTCGGCTGACGCCGATCAGGCGCGAGGATCTCGGCCGACGCGGCGGCTCATTGGAATAAATCCAAGAAAACTCAATGGCATGGCGGTAGGATCGGCGTCGCGGCGGCTTCCCTTCCGGCGCTCGTGGCTCTAGAGGAGCGGCGAGACAAGAGCCCGCTTCCGCTGCCCCGGCGCGGACGGGCGCCGAGGAATTTCGTCATGTCGCCCTGCCGCCCCGCCCTCGCCAGCCTCCTGGTCCTCGGCCTGTTCCTCGCCGCGCCCGCCCGCGCCCAGGAGGAACCGGCCGTCGAGGCGCCGGCGGCGGAAGCGCCGCCCAAGCCCGCGCCGAAGCCGGCGCCGCGCCGCGCCGCGCCCAAGCCCGCCCCGGCCCCGAAGGCGGAAGCACCGCCCGCCGCGGCGACGGCCCCGACCGGCCACTGGCCGAACGGCGCCAGCGCAGTGAGCGAGGTCTACGGCGACTGGACCATCAGTTGCACCCGCGAGAACCAGAAGCGCCAGTGCCAGCTGTCGCAGGCGCAAGGCACGGTCCAGACCGGGCAGCGCCGCTTCAGCATCGAGCTCAACCCCCCCCAGGACGGGCGCAGCAACGGCCTCATGCTGATGCCGCTCGGCCTGTCGATCGAACCCGGCGTGACCTTCAAGCTCGACGACGCGACGCTGGGCAAGGGCGCCCCCTACACCTCCTGCGTCCAGGCCGGCTGCATCGTGCCGATCAGCTTCCCCACGGTGGCCACCGACGCGATGAAGACCGCCGTGAACCTTCGCGTCACCGGCACCAAGCCGAACGGCGAGGCCGAGACCATCACGGTGCCGCTCGCCGGCTTCGCCGCGGCGCTCGCCCGGATGGGCCAGCTTTTGAGCTGACGCCTTCACGGCCCGCTCACGGTTCGGGTGCAGTCTGGCGCCATGACCACGCTCGACACGACCTCCATCGCCGCCGCCGCCATGGCTCAAGCGGGCTCCGCCTTCAGCCAGCAGGTGGCGGTCATCGCCGTCCGCAGCCAGCTCGACGCCGAACGCGCGGTCGCCGACCTGGTGGCCCAGACCGCGAGCCCGCCGGCCCCGCCCGGACAGGGCCAGGTGCTCGACGTGAGGGTGTGACGGCCCGCCCGCGGGAGCGGGGCCTTCCTCCGGCCCATGCGACCCCACCCGCCCCGGCCGTCGCGGTGCCGCCCGGCGCGCCAGCCTCTGCCTGCCCTTCAGGCAGGCGACCGATGCGGGGGCCCCGCGATCCCCCGGGCGGCATCTGGCACGAAAACTGCACATCCTCCCGCAGGCTGGCCTCACGGCCCGCGGGGCAAAGACGCCCGAGCCTTGGACAGGGATGTCCGACAGACGGGGGATCGCGGCCGGAACGAACCGGCCGTCCGATCCTCACCCTGAAGCGCGTTGAAGACCCCCCGCGGGGGCTGTGCGTGAGGCTCCGACATGGCCAGTTTCAAGACCGTCATGAAGTCGGGTCATCCCCCGACCCTGTTCGCCGCGTTCCTGTACTTCGATTTCTGTTTCGCGATCTGGGTGCTCAACGGCGCCATGGGGCCGTTCATCACCGAGACCTACAAGCTCACGCCGGCCCAGACCGGCTTCATGATCTCGTTGCCGATCCTCGCCGGCGCGATCATGCGCTTCCCCCTCGGCGTGCTCGCCCAGTATATCGGGCGCAAGAACGCCGCGGTCACCGAGATGTCGCTGATCATCCTGGCGATGGCCTACGGCTTCTTCCTGGTGCACTCGTTCAACGACGTGCTCGCCATGGGCGTGCTGCTCGGCATCGCCGGCGCCTCGTTCGGCGTCGCGCTCTCCCTCGGCTCGGGCTGGTTCCCGGCCGAGCACAAGGGCCTGGCGATGGGCATCGCGGGCGCGGGCAACTCGGGCACCGTTCTCGCGGTGCTGTTCGCGCCGCCGCTCGCCCAGGCCTATGGCTGGCAGGCGGTCTACGGCTTCGCCGGCGTGTTCATGCTGATCCCGCTCGCCGTGATGATCGTCTTCGCCAAGGAGCCGCCGGATCGCGAGCACCAGAGCTTCAGGCAGCACGTCTCCTGCCTGTTCGAGAAGGACGGCTGGGCCTTCAACCTGATCTACGTCATCACCTTCGGGGGCTTCATCGGCCTGTCGAACTTCCTGCCGACCTTCTTCTACGAGCAGTTCGCCGTCACCAAGATCGAGGCCGGCCGGTTGACCATGCTGGCCGCCCTGATGGGGTCGGGCATCCGCATCCTCGGCGGCTACTTCGCCGACCGGATCGGCGGCATCCTCGTGCTGACCGTGGTGCTGCTCGCCGCCGTCGGCTCGTTCCTGATGCTGACCGCGGCGCCGACGCTTCTGGTCACCACGATCCTGTTCATGTTCTGCTTCGCGGCGCTCGGCGCCGGCAACGGCGCGCTGTTCCAGCTCGTGCCCCTGCGCTGGCCGACCAACACCGCGGTGGCGGGCTCGATGATCGGCGAGGTCGGGGCGCTCGGCGGCGCCATCCTGCCCAACGCCATGGGCCTGTCGAAACAGTATACCGGCGGGTTCGCCACCGGCTTCCTGTTCTACGCCGCCTTCACGGCGATCGTGCTCGGCTGCCTCGCCCTGTGGTCGCGCAAGTGGGTTGGCGCCTGGGTCGGGCCCCGCGGCAAGGTTCTCGACGCGGCGGAGCCGGCCCCGCAGGAGAGCGTCATCGGCGGCGTGCAGCGCGCCTGACCTAAACCACGTCGCGCCCGTCGCTCACCACGCGGGCGAAGACCAGGACATCGACCGCCGCCGCCCCGCCGCGCAGGAGCGCACGGGCGGCGGCGTTCGCCGTCGCGCCCGTGGTCAGCACGTCGTCGACGAGGAGGACCCGCTTGCCGTGCAGGCGCGGGCGCGCCGCTTCCGGCACCCGGAAGGCGCCCTGCAGGTTCTCCGCCCGGGCGGCGCGGCTCAGGCCGACCTGCTGGCGGGTTCGCCGCACCCGGGCCAGCAGCTCCGGCGCCACCGGAACGCCGCGCCCGCGCGTGGAGGCCCGGGCCAGCAGCGCGGCCTGGTTGAAGCGCCGCCGCCACAGCCGCCAGCGCCAGAGCGGCACCGGTACCGCGACGTCGGCCTCTGCCATGAGCTCGGCGCCCGCCCGCGTCATCATCGCGCCGAGCGCGCCGGCGAGGTCGAGGCGGTCCTCGTATTTCAGCCGCTGCACCAGCCGCCGCGCCGTGGCGTCGTAGCGCGCCACCGCCCGGGCGCGCTGATAGACCGGCGGATCGGCGAGCGCCGCCGGCGAGAGCAGGCCCGGGCTGCCGAGATCGACCGAGAACGGGATGCCGAGCCGCTCGCAATAGGGCCGCTCGATGAACCGCATCCCGCTCCAGCAGCCGGCGCAGAGCGCGTGCGGCACGGCCGTCGCGGCCCCGCAGGCGATGCAGCTCGGCGGGTAGACCAGCCCGACGAGGCCGCGGACGGCGAGGCCCGGCAGCCCGGCGATGCGGCGCGGATGGATCACCGCCGCGTCGCCGCTCCGGGGCCCGGCCGGCACGGATCTGCCGCGTCCGGCGGTGCCGGGCGGCACGGCGCGAGGCGCATCGATGACGGGTGCGCGTGAGAGTGCCGACACATGGATTGGCCGTGCCCATTTCTCGTGCGGGAGGCGTCGCGTCGAGGCCACCGACGACGCAGGATCGAGCATAACAAGGGCAATGCGGAGGAAACAATCCCGGCGACGGTCTCGGTCCCGAATCGGATCGTGCCGGTGCTGGGTGCGAAGGGGCAGGGTCCCGGCAGTCAGGCCGGTTCCGCCGGGCGGGACGATGCGGCCGCTCGCCCGGGCCGCAGCCCGGTCGCCGACGCGATCGAGCTGCAAAACGGGCTCGCGCGCAACGGGAGTTCAAGCAGGTCTGGAACCTCTGCGCGCCGCCGCAGTGAGGCGAGCCCCGGCCGCGTCGCCTCAGCGCGACCGCCCCGCCGGCCGCGCCCGGAGATCCGGCAGGGCGTCGTGATGCAGGAGCCACACGTCGGTCGCCGCCGCCAGCTTGCGCGCCGCCGGCGTGAACCCGGCATTCGAGACCACGGCCGCGCAATCGGCGTTCCAGTAGCTCCGCGCCGCGACCACCTCCTGCACCGCGCCGTTGCCGACCGGCTTCGCGTAGCGCTTGCACTGCACGACGAGCCGCACCCCGTCGCGCTCCGCCACCACGTCGGCCCCCTGGTCGCCCGCGGCCTTGGTGGTGCGCGCCTCCCAGCCGGCTCGCTCGAGCAGGGCGGCGCAGTAGCGCTCGTAGGCGATCCCGTCCTCCGGCAGGTCCTCGGCCTCGTCCGGTGCCGCGACGCTCAGCGAGGCCGCCTCGACGATGGCCAGGATCTCGTCCCAGCGCACCTCGATCAGGTCGCCGTAGCCCTCGGCCTCCAGCCGCGGCAGCACCGTGCGCTCGGCGAAGTAGCTGCGCTCGCGCAGCCAGCCGTCGAGGATCTCGTTGCCGTAGGGGTCGACGTAGCTCTCCTGGCGGCGGCGCAGGGCCAGGGTCTCGCGGTGGCGGCGGGCGATCGCCCGGACCCGCCGCCGGAATCGACCGCCGCGCCCGAGCCGGTGCACGACCAGCGCCAGCACCACGAGGCCGGCGACGGCGAGCGCCTTCGGCCCGAACCACAGGCTCGCCGCACCCCCGGCCAGGATCGGCCAGAACAGGCGGTCGGCGAGGCTGGCGGGACGGGGCATCGCGAGGGGACTCCTCTCGCCGCACGGGGCGGCCGGACGGTCCGGACTCTCGCGGCATCGGCTTGTCCCCAGCCTAAGACACCGTCTCTCCCGTGCTTCATCCACAGCAGAACGCGCTGGCGCGCCCGGGGTCGGCGCCGGGCTCCCTCCTCACGCGAGCGTGTCGAGGCAAGGTCTTCGCGGCGCTTGCGTTCGGGCCGCCGGGCATCCGATCCTGGCATTTCGCCGGGACCCGACTTGGGCCGGCGTACGGGAGATCCCGGATGCGATCACGCGTCGTCGCGCTTCTCGCCTGCCTGGTCGCCGCGGTCGCGGTCGGGCCTCCCGTCCGGGCCGGCGGCGAGCCGGTCGAGGTCGATGTCGCCCTGGTGCTGGCCGTCGACGTCTCCCTATCGATGACCGGCGACGAGCAGGCGGTGCAGCGGGAGGGCTACGTCGAGGCGTTCCGCAACCCGGCGGTCCACCAGGCGATCCGCCAGGGCATGGTCGGGCGCATCGCCGTGACCTACGTCGAGTGGGCGGGGGTGGGCAACCAGCGGGTCGTGGTGCCCTGGACGCTGATCGCGGGGGCCGAGGAGGCGGCCGGCTTCGCCGACAGGCTCGGCCAGAGCCCGCCCCGGCGCTCGACCTGGACCTCGATCGCCAGCGCCATCGACTTCTCGGCCGGCCTGCTGGCCGGCAGCGGCTTCGAGGCGACGCGGCGGGTGATCGACGTCTCGGGCGACGGGCCGAACAACCAGGGCCGGTCGGTGACCAAGGCCCGGGACGACGCCGTCGGCCAGGGGATCGTCATCAACGGCCTGCCCCTGATGATCCGCGAGCCGAGCGGGCCCTGGGACATCAAGGATCTCGACCTCTACTACCGCGACTGCGTCATCGGCGGCAGCGGCAGCTTCATGGTGCCGGTGCGCGAGCGCGACCAGTTCGCCGCCGCGATCCGCACCAAGATCATCCGCGAGGTGGCGGGCCGCGACACCGGCCCGCTGCTGCAGCGGGCGCAGGGCGAGCCCCGGGCCAACTGCCTCATCGGCGAGCGTCCGAATCCCGACTGGGATTAGGGCGCCGCGCGATGGCGATGGCGGCCCGTCTCGTCACGGGCGGGCCGTCCGGGCCTGTCAGCTCTCGCCGCCGCGCTGCGACTTGCGCCGCTGCTGCCCCAGGCCCATGGTCTTCGCCAGTTCCGAGCGTGCCGCCGCATAGTTGGGCGCCACCATCGGGTAGTCAGGCGAGAGATTCCAGCGTGCCCGGTACTCCTCGGGAGACAGGCCGTAGCGGGTGCGCAGGTGCCGCTTCAGCGACTTGAACTTCTTGCCGTCCTCGAGACAGACGAGATAATCCGGCATGATCGACTTCTTGATCGGCACGGCCGGGACCAGCGGCTCGGCCTGCTCGGCCGCAGCGCCGTTGCCGAGGCCGCCCAGCGCGGCGTGAACCGAGGCGATCAGGGTCGGAAGGTCCGCGACCGGAACCGAATTGTTGGTCACGAAAGCCGCAACGATATCCGCGGCGAGCTCGATATGGCTCGTCGAGGCCTCACTCTCACTCATCACGTCGGCCCTCTGCTCAGGGTAGATTCGTAAGACGCTTGGACATTCCGCCCTCAGGATTCTCAGGCCGCAGGGTTGGTCTGCCTTTGCTTATCGGTGCAACTATGATGTTGGCGCAGGAACCGCAAGAGGAAAATGAAGCGATACTCGCCTTCGGTCAAGCGGCGGCCGAAACTCTTGTTGGCGCCGACAGCCGGAGTGGTTGTGCTGAGTTGACCGTTCGCGCGAGGAGGATCCACCTCGATCCTGGGCGGCGCGGCCGTCATATCCTCTTTGGCTTATGTCGCGCGGGAGGGGCAGCACCTTTCGACAGAGGACAAGAACATGTCGCGTTCACGGGTTCATCTCACCAGAAGCGTGTGCCCAGATGGCAGAAACCATGAGATGGCGTCATGTCCGCCAATGGTTTCGGGTGCATAAACCACGTCGCAATTCCATCATGCACGAACCGATCGACACGCGCCCACGATCCGGATCCGACCGCTCTGGCCGCGGGCCGCTTCGGAGGCGATGTGTGTTGTGCGAATGCTGTGTTCCGGCGCGCGCGCTCAGGTAAAGATGGGCGGCGCGCAATTCCAGGAGCGCCGAGGACTGGAGCGAGGCGCCGATGACCTCGGCGAGGCGGTGGCGATCTCCGGCGGTCGAGGTTCGAGACACCGGCATCGTCGACCGGACTCGTTCGAAGGTGCCGGGCAAACCCGAACGGATCAGCGTCGTCGGCGCCAAGTACCGATGGCCGACCGGGATGGGCCGGTTTCTCGTCGAGCCGGGCTCGCCGTCAGGCCGCCGCGCGGCCGGGGCGCGGCGCGTGCTCCAGGGCCGCGACCGCCAGGACCTGGTCGCGCCCGCGGACCGCGTGCTCGCCGAGCGGCCGGGCCCGCACGCCGTCGGGCAGGCGCGGCAGCTTGGCGAGCAGGTCGCCGGAGATCAACACCGGCGCGTCGAGGGTGCGGCACAGGGCTTCCAGCCGCGCGGTGACGTTCACGGCGTCGCCGAAATACGCGATCTTGTGCCGGTCGACCCCGACCTCGGCGGTGACCACCGGCCCGCCATGCAGGGCGGCGCGGATGCGCGGCACGGCGCCGAAGCGCTCCTGCCAGGCGGCCGCGTCCCGCGCCAGGCTCTCCTGGATCGCCAGCACGCAGGCGACGCAGCGGGCGCCTTGCAGGCCGCGGTCCATCGGCCAGGTGATCATCGCCATGTCGCCGATGAAGTCGTCGGTCGAGCCCTGGCAGCGCCGCACCGGCTCGGCGAGCGTCGCGAAGACCGCGCTCAGGAAGGCCTGCGTCTTCAGGGCGCCGTGCGTCTCGGCGTAGGCGGTCGAGCCGACGACGTCGACGAACAGGAAGATGCGCTCCTCCTCGACCGGCCGGTGGTAGCGGCCGACGAGGAGGTTCACGAAGACCTCGGCGCCGATGAGGTCGCGCATCCGCACCACGAAGACGAGCAGTGCCGAGACGGCGAGCGCGTAGACCAGCACCCGGAGCGAGGGCACCACCGCCACGGCGAAGGGCTCGGGGCTCAGGCCCGTGCTCCAGACGATGACGCCGCCGGCGGCGTGGCCGAGCGTGATCATGCCGACATAGGCGAGTTCGGCGATCGGCACGTAGAGGAAGGTCGGCAGGCGGCGCAACCGCGCCTGCAGCCGCGGCAGCAGGGTGCCGCGCTCCATCAGCAGCGCGCAGGCGCCGATGAAGAAGCCGTGGACCGCCGCCACCAGCGGGATGCCGTTCTGGAACAACGCGTCGTAGAGCAGGCCCGCCCCGGCGCTGAGCGCCAGGATGCCGATCCAGAACCAGGCGTGCTGGGGCAGGGGCAGCCGGACCGTCCGCAGGATGGCGGCGAGGCGTGCCGGAAAACCGGCTTGCACCGCTTCCCCCGATGAGCTGCGGTCGACGGGGCCGGCTGCGGGCACGGTGGTGATCTCCTGCGGCCGGCGCGGCTCGGGTCCGGCCCGCGGCGTGCGCGCAGTTCAGCCGCGATTCGCGCCGTTTTGAGGGCACCGCAGCATCAATCTGCCCGAGCGTTCCCCCTCGCGGCGAAATCTCCCCGCGACTTGCCGATCACTGCCCGCGGAGGATCGCGGAACCGTCCGCGCGACGATGGCGTTCTGAGCACGATTGAACGCTCAAGCCTGGAGACTTCGATGTCCTTCCGCCTCGCCACCCTCGCGACGCTCGCCGCCCTCGTCACCGTTCCGGCGCTCGCCGAGGACGTGACGGTGATCCGCCGCGACTCCGCCCCGGTCGAGCGCAGCACCGTGATCGAGAAGCGCTCGGTCGAGTCGACCGGCTCGGTCGGCGGCTGCGAGACCAAGACCGTCAAGAAGACCAACGAGTACGGCGACAGCAAGACCGTTCACAGCGAGCGCTGCGACTGATCCAGGGATCCTGACGGCGGGAAGGGACGGCCCGGCGGGTCGCCCCTCCCTCGGACCATGTTACTTCAGCAGGCGCGCCAGGGCCTTGCCGGCCGGGGTGCGCAGTTCCTTGGCGTCGAGCGTGCCGTCGTTGTCCGGGTCGGCCGCCTTGAAGCGGGCCTCGACCAGGGCGAGGTACTCGTTCTTGTCCAGGGTACCGTCGTTGTCCGGGTCGGCGGCCTTCATGTCCTTGCGGCTGACGCGGCCCTGCAGCTCCTTGGTGTCGAGCGTGCCGTCGGCATCCTTCTCGAGCTTGTCGAACACCGCGCCGGCGGCGGCCTTCGTCTCGGCGAGGTCGATCGTGCCGTCGGAATCGGTGTCCACCGCCGCGATGGTGCGGTCGGTCTTCGGCTTGGCCTCGGCCGAGACGGGGAGGGCGAGCGGAGCCGCCAGGAGGGCGGCGAGCAGCAGGGCGCGGTTCAGGGTCATGGGGACGGGCTCCGTGGCAGTGGGCGGGCGCCGCGTGCGGCGACCCGGGATAATCTGGCAATCGGATACCTAACCGGTCGGCGAAGCTTTGCAAGCCCGTTTGACGCAGGGGAGGGTCACGCCGGCACGCGTTCCGCCAAGACCTTGTCGATCCGCCTCCCGTCCATGTCGACGACCTCGAAGCGCCAGCCGCTGCGCTCGAAGCCGTCGCCGGCGGTGGGAATGCGGCCGAGCTGGTAGATCACGAAGCCGGCGAGCGTCGAGAAGTCGTCGCTGTCGGGCCGCTCGGTGAAGCCGAGGCGCTCGAAGGCGTCGACCGCCGGCATCATCCCGTCGATCAGGAGCGAGCCGTCCTGGCGCTCGACCACCATCGGCTCCTCGTCGTCCGTCTCCGGGATGTCGCCGGCGATCGCCTCGAGCAGGTCGGTCTGGGTGACGATGCCTTCGAGGCTGCCGTACTCGTCGACGACGATCGCCATCCGGACGGGCTTGGCCTTGAAGGTCTCGAGCACCCGCAGGATCGGCATCGCCTCGTGCACGACGATCGGCTCGCGGATGATCGCGTCGAGGGTGATCGGCGCCCCGTCGAGGAGCTGGTTGAGCACGTCCTGCTTGCGCAGCACGCCGACGATCTCGTGGATCTCGCCGCGGCTCGCCACCAGCTGCTCGTGGCGGCAGGCCCGGATCGTCTCCAGCACCGCCTCGCGGGGATCGTCGACGTCGATCCAGTCGACCTCGTGGCGCGGGGTCATGATGTCCTTCACCCGGCGCTCGCCGATGCCGAAGATGCGCTGCACCGCCTCCTGCTGCGCCTCCTGGATCAGGCCGGCCTCCTGGCTCGCCGCGACGAGCAGCGACAATTCGGCGGTGGAGTGCAGCGAATCCTCCCCCGAGCCGGGCTGGAGGCCGCACAGCCGCAGGACGCCGTTGCCCAGCCCGTTCAGGAACGAGATCGCCGGCCGGAACACCAGCAGGAACAGGCGCAAGGGGCGCACGATGGCGAGCGCCGTGCGCTCGCTGCGCTGCAGCGCCAGGCTCTTCGGGGCCAGTTCTCCCAGCACGATGTGCAGCGAGGTGATGACGACGAACGAGAGCACCACCGCGATGGCATGGGCGCCGAACGTGCCGACGCCCTGAGGCAGCCAGAACAGGGCCGGCTCGATCAGGTGGGCCAAAGCCGGCTCGCCGACCCAGCCGAGGGCGAGCGACGAGATGGTGATGCCGAGCTGCGTGGCCGCGAGATGCGAATCCAGGCTCTCGACCGCGCGCTGCAGGGCCGAGGCGTTCATCCGCTTCTCGGCCACGAGCTCCTGAACCCGGCTGCGCCGGACCGCCACCAGGGCGAACTCGGCCGCGACGAAGAACCCGTTCGCGAAGACCAGGAACACGATGGCGAACAGGCCGAGGCCCGTCCCCCAAGGACTGTCGGAGAAAATCACCGCCTCCCGTGGCGCGACAGGCCGCGCCCGGGACGGGAAGCGGCCGGTTCCCTCATAGCAAGTCTGCCCTCCCGAGCCTATCCGTCAGAAAGCGTGAGCGCGCGGCCCTCCACCGTCGATGCCGCCGGGGAAGCCGGTGGACGCCCGGGTCCGTCTTGCGGCGCAACATCTGGCCTCGACCGGCGGTTTCTGCTAGGCGCGCCCGAAATTCCTGCGCCGGCTCGGGTCTTGTCCCGGTCGCGCCCCAAGACCTGAAAGACCCGGATCCCCATGGCGAGCGACCTCTCCCGCATCTCCCGCGCGCTCCTCTCCGTCTCCGACAAGACCGGGCTGGTGGAGTTCGCCCGGGCGCTCGCCGCCCGCGGCGTCACCCTGGTCTCGACCGGCGGCACCCACCGGACGCTCACCGAGGCCGGCCTGCCGGTGACCGAGGTCTCCGACCTCACGGGTTTCCCCGAGATGATGGACGGGCGGGTCAAGACCCTGCATCCGGGCGTGCATGGCGGGCTGCTCGCCATCCGCGACAACCCCGAGCACCAGGCCGCCATGCTGGCCCACGGCATCGCGGCGATCGACCTCCTCGTCGTCAACCTCTACCCCTTCGAGGCGACGCTCGCCGCCGGCAAGCCGGCGGCGGACTGCATCGAGAACATCGACATCGGCGGCCCGGCGATGATCCGCGCCGCGGCCAAGAACCACGAGGACGTCGCCGTCGTGGTCGACGTCGCCGACTACGCCACGGTGCTGGCCGACCTCGACGCCCATGACGGCGCGGTGACCCGGGCGACCCGCCGGCGCCTCGCGCAGAAGGCCTATGCCCGCACCGCCTCCTACGACGCCGCGATCGCCACCTGGCTCGCCGGCGAGATCGCGGCGGAGCCGGAGACGCAGACCTTCCGGGCGCTCGGCGGCACGCTGGCGCAGGGCCTGCGCTACGGCGAGAACCCGCACATGAAGGCCGCGTTCTACCGCACCGCCGGCGCGGCCCGGCCGGGCGTCGCGACCGCGCGCCAGCTCCAGGGCAAGGAGCTGTCCTACAACAACCTCAACGACACGGATGCCGCCTACGAGGCGGTGAGCGAGTTCGATCCCGCCCGCACGGCCGCCGTCGTCATCGTCAAGCACGCCAACCCTTGCGGCGTCGCGGAGGGTGCGAGCCTGGTCGAGGCCTACGAGCGGGCCCTGCGCTGCGACCCGGTCTCGGCCTTCGGCGGCATCGTCGCGCTGAACCGCACCCTCGACGCCGAGGCGGCGCGCAGGATCGTCGAGATCTTCACCGAGGTCATCATCGCGCCGGACGCCACCGAGGAGGCGGTCGCGATCGTCGCGGCGAAGAAGAACCTGCGCCTCCTCACCGCTGGCGGCATCGCCGATCCCCGCGCGCCCGGCCAGGCCTGGCGCACGGTGGCGGGCGGCTTCCTGGTCCAGGACCGCGACAACGCCGTCGTCGACGACATGCCGCTCAAGGTCGTGACGAAGCGCGCGCCGACCGAGGCCGAGTTGTCGGATCTCCGCTTCGCCTTCCGGGTCGCCAAGCACGTGAAGTCGAACGCCATCGTGTACGCGCGCGACGGCGCGACGGTCGGCATCGGCGCCGGGCAGATGTCGCGGGTCGATTCCTCGCGCATCGCCGCCTGGAAGGCGGCGGAAGCCGCCAAGGCCGCCGGCCTGCCGGAGAGCCTCGCCCGCGGCGCGGTGGTGGCCTCCGACGCGTTCTTCCCCTTCGCCGACGGCCTGCTGGCCGCGGCCGAGGCCGGCGCCACGGCGGTGATCCAGCCCGGCGGCTCGATGCGCGACGACGAGGTGATCCGCGCCGCCGACGAGGCCGGCCTCGCCATGGTGCTCACCGGCCACCGCCACTTCCGGCACTGACGACATCCGGGCCGGCCCGCCTCCACCACCCGGCCCGTTGACCCGCGGGCCGGCCTCGGCCACCCGGCCCGTTGACCGACGGGCCGGCCTCGGCCAAGCCTCGCCGGACGCGACGACAGGTGGGGCTTCACGGATGCGGCTGGACGAACACCCCCTGCGGGCGCGGGTGCTGGCGGAGGTCCATGCCCGGCCCTTCACCCCGGTCAAGACGCCGCGCCGCTTCCTGCACTACGCCTTCCTGACCGACGGCGACGCCGCCGCGGCCGACCGCGATGCGCTGGAGGCCTACTGCACCGGGCTCGGCCATCCCGGCCCGGCGCCGGGGGCCAAGCAGCATCGGGTGGTGTTCTCCGGAGCCATCCTGCGCTGGGAGAGCCACAGCGAATTCACCACCTACACGTGGGAGTTCGGCGATTCCCAAGCTCACGCCTTCCAGCCCCAGCCCGACGCGCTGGAAGGCGCGATGGGCGAGGTGGCCCAGCCCGGCCCGCTCCTCGTCGCCGTCGACCTGCACCTGCTGCCGGCGGTGGAGGGCGGGCTGCCGCCGGAGATCGTCTCGAACTTCAACGCCGCCTCCCTCGCCATGGCGGAGGCCGAGAGCGGCGCCGCGGTGATCGCGACGGACTTCCAGCCCGATCCCCACGGCTATGTCCGCGTCGTGGTGGCGGACCGGCGGCTGAGCCGGCTCGGCGCCGGCGCCCTGGTGCAGCGCCTGCTCGAGATCGAGACCTACCGCACCCTCGCGCTCCTCGGCCTGCCGGAGGCGCAGAGCTTGGGCCCCACCATCCGGCGGATCGAGACCGAGCTGCCGACCCTGATGGAGGCGATGCGCACCAGCGAAGGGTTCTCGGAGAACCACGCCCTCCTCGACCGGCTGATCGCGCTCGCCGCCGAGCTGGAGGCCGGGTCCTCGCGCACGATGTTCCGCTTCGGCGCGACGCGCGCCTACGACGAGCTGGTGCGCCTGCGCCTCGCGGCGGCGGCCGAGCACGCCGTATCCGGCCAGACCAGCTGGTCGATGTTCCTCGCCCGGCGCTACAACCCGGCGATCCGCACCTGCCTCGTCATCGCCGACCGCCAGGACCTGCTCTCGCGCCGCCTCGCCCGCGCCGCCCAGATGCTGCGCACCCGGGTCGACATCGAGCTCGAGCGCCAGAACCAGGCCCAGCTCCAGGCGATGAACGACCGGGTGCGGCTGCAGCTGCGCCTGCAGCAGACCGTGGAAGGCCTGTCGGTCGCGGCGATCACCTACTACGTCGCGAGCCTCGTCCACCACGTGCTGGAGGGCGTGCACCATGCCGGCGTGCCGGTGGACGCGACGGTCGGGACGGCGCTCGCGGTGCCGCTGGTGCTGGTCGGCGTGTGGTGGACGGTCCGGCGGATCCGGCGGGCGCACGCGGAGCCGGGCGGGCATTGAGGCGGCTGGCCGATACCGACGCCCGAGTGCATCACGTCCGAGCGGCCGTGAACGAAGCGGCGATGTCGGCGACCGAACGGACGAGTTCGTATTCGCTGTTCCGCGTGGCGATGAATCCCCATCGCTGCCAGAATGCCACGGCCTCGTCGTCCACCGCGTGAACCATGACCGCACGTCCGCCGACGAGTGCCGCCGCCTTCACACAGCGCGTGAGCGCGTGATGGAGTAAGCCTTTGCCGATGCCTCGCCCTGCCCAACCGGTATCTGTCGCAAGCTGGCCGAGCAGCAGGCACGGCACCGGATCGGGGGGCTGCCCGGTTCGGATCGCGCGAGGCAGAACGTTCGGGACGACGGCCGTCGGCGCCAGCCCATAATAACCGACCACCCGGCGGGCCTCGTGCACGACCATCACGGCCGTGAAGCCTTTCTCTTGGTTGGACAGCGCCCGTGTCTTGAGCCAGCGGTCGAGGCCCGGCTTGCCGCACGAGAATGCCAAGATATCGTGCGACGCGCAGAGCGGTTCGGGCGCGGACAGGGCCACGTATCAGCCCTCGCTGTCTTGGTTTTCCCAAGGCGCGCGGTGTCTGGCGATCTCGACGATTTCAGGCACCACAGTGGCGGGCGCCGAAACGATACTCATGAATTCCGCGAACGCTTCGGGGCTGAGGCGAATCAGGCGCTGGTCCATCAGCACTTCTTCCGCCGTAAGAACGGCGGCCTCACGGACGAAGTCGGTGCGGGATCTGCCGCGTAGGCTCGCAGCACGGTCGATCAATGCTAGGTCGGCCTCTGGCAGGCGCATCGAAATCGGGTAATCCTTCCGGGCATTGACGGACATGGCATCTCTCCTGCGCGAGAAGGTAGGGAGATGTCATGCATTTCGCAATACAAACCGTATCGTCGAAGGGGCGGCGGCCCAACCGGCCGCCGCCCCTCATCCATCAATGCGCGTGGGCGCCCGCCGCCCCGATGCCGGTCTCGGAGCGCACGTACTGGGCCTCGAAGGCCGCCCGCTCGCGCTTCGCCCGGGCCGAGTTGTCGATCTTCGACACGATCCAGATGCCGAGGAAGGCCAGCGGCATCGAGAACAGGGCCGGGTTGTCGTAGGGAAAGAGCGCCGCCGGGTGGCCGAAGGTGGTGACCCACACGGCCTTCGACAGCACCACCATCACGACCGCGCTGACGAGGCCGATGAGGCCGCCGACGAGGGCGCCGAGCGTGGTGGTGCCCTTCCACAGGATCGACATCGCCAGCACCGGGAAGTTGCAGCTCGCCGCCACCGCGAAGGCGAGGCCGACCATGAAGGCGACGTTCTGGTTCTCGAACACGTAGCCGAGATAGATCGCCACGATGCCGATCACGACGGCGGCGATCTTCGACAGGCGGACCTCGCCGGCCTCGGTCGTGCGCCCGCGGGCGAAGACCTGGGCGTAGAGGTCGTGGCTCACGGCGGAAGCGCCGGCGAGCGTCAGGCCGGCCACCACCGCGAGGATGGTCGCGAAGGCCACCGCCGAGATGAAGCCGAGGAAGAGCGACCCGCCGGTGGCGTTGGCGAGGTGCACCGCCGCCATGTTGCTGCCGCCGATGAGCCCGGCGATCCGGTCGTAGGCGCCGTTCGCCCCGGCCTTGAAGTAGCTCGGGTCGCCCATCAGGAAGGTGATCGCGCCGAAGCCGATGATGAAGGTCAGGATGTAGAAGTAGGCGATGAGGCCGGTGGCGTAGAACACCGACTTGCGGGCGGCCTGCGCGTCCGACACGGTGAAGAACCGCATCAGGATGTGGGGCAGGCCGGCGGTGCCGAACATCAGGCCGATGCCGAGCGAGAGCGACGAGATCGGGTCGGCGACGAGGCCGCCCGGCGCCATGATCGCCTCGTGCTTGGGGTGCTCCTGCACGGCGGCCGCGAACAGGGCCTCCGGGTTGAAGCCGTAGCGCCACAGCACCGCGAGCGCCATGAACGACGCACCGGCGAGCAGGAGGCAGGCCTTGATGATCTGCACCCAGGTCGTCGCCTTCATGCCGCCGAAGGCGACGTAGACGATCATCAGGATGCCGACCGCGATGATCGCCGTGAGGTAGTCGAGGCCGAACAGGAGCTGGATCAGCTTGCCCGCGCCGACCATCTGGGCGATCAGGTAGAACGCCACCACGACGAGCGTGCCGGTCGCCGACAGGATGCGGATCCGGGTCTGGTCGAGGCGGAAGCTCGCGACGTCGGCGAAGGTGAACTTGCCGAGGTTGCGCAGGCGCTCGGCGATCAGGAACAGCACGATCGGCCAGCCGACCAGGAAGCCGATCGAGTAGATCAGCCCGTCGAAGCCCGACGAGAACACCAGGCCGGAGATGCCGAGGAACGAGGCCGCCGACATGTAGTCGCCCGCGATGGCGAGCGCGTTCTGGCCGGCCGAGATGCCGCCGCCGGCGGCGTAGAAGTCGGCGGCCGACTTCGAGCCCGCGGCGGCCTTGTAGGTGATGCCCAGCGTGGCGAGCACGAAGAGCAGGAACATGGCGACGGCGGTCCAGTTCGTCGCCTGCTTCTGCACGGCGCCGAGATCCGGTCCGGCGGCCAGGGCCGCGCCGGCTCCGACGATCGTGAGGAGCGCCACGATGGCGATGCGGCGCGCGCTCATCGGCCGAGCTCCCGGTTGAGGTCGCGGGTCAGGTCGTCGAAGCGGCCGTTGGCCCGGGCGACGTAGATCCCGGTGAGGACGAAGGCGGCGACGATGACGACGAGGCCGAGCACGATGCCGAGCGAGGTCACGCCGGAGCCGACCTTCGTCGCCATCAGACCGTGCGCGAAGGCGACGAGCAGGATGAAGACGAGGTAGATGCCCAGCATCGCGCCGGACAGGATCCAGCCGAAACGCGTGCGCTCTGTCACCAATTGTCGGAATGTCGGGCTCGCCAGAACCCGTGCGGTGTCTGCCTCTGCCATCGGCGGGCCTCCCCTGTGTTTCGCTTCTGTGTCCGGGCAAGGCTCCGCCGCGCGCCGAGGGCGGCACGGGGCAGTGAAGCCGGTGCTTCGGTGTGTGCTGTGTTGCACCTGGTCTTGCCAGGGTGAGCGTGCGCGGCGGCATTTGCTGCGGCGCAAGAGGCGGATGACCTGATTTTTCGGCAAATGCCAGCGCAAAGAGACTGAAAAGGCGCGCGCTACGACGAAGGTCTGAGAAGCGCGGCCGTTCATCGCTGGATGAAAAGCCGGGGCCCGACGTGGGCCCCGGCCGTCGCGGTCACTTGCTGCGGTTCTGGCGGTTCTCGATCAGGTCGTCGACCACCGCCGGCTCGGCCAGCGTCGAGGTGTCGCCGAGCGAGGAGAACTCGTTCTCGGCGATCTTGCGCAGGATGCGGCGCATGATCTTGCCGGAGCGGGTCTTGGGCAGGCCGGGGGCGAACTGGATCAGGTCGGGCGAGGCGATCGGCCCGATATCCTTGCGCACCCAGGTGACGAGCTCCTTGCGCAAGTCGTCGGAGGGCTCCTCGCCCTGCATCAGGGTGACGTAGGCGTAGATGCCCTGGCCCTTGATGTCGTGGGGATAGCCGACCACCGCGGCCTCGGAGACCTTCGGGTGCGCGACGAGGGACGATTCGACCTCCGCCGTGCCCATCCGGTGGCCCGAGACGTTGATGACGTCGTCGACCCGGCCGGTGATCCAATAGTAGCCGTCGGCGTCGCGCCGGCAGCCGTCGCCCGAGAAGTAGCGGCCCGGGAAGGTGGAAAAGTAGGTCTGCACGAAGCGCTCGTGGTCGCCCCACACCGTGCGCATCTGGCCCGGCCAGGACTCGTCGATGCAGAGGTTGCCCTCGCAGGCACCCTCCAGGATCGTGTTGTCGGCGTCGACCACCACCGGCTTGACGCCGAAGAACGGCCGCGTCGCCGAGCCGGGCTTGAGCGGGGTGGCGCCGGGGAGCGGGGTGATCAGGATACCGCCGGTCTCGGTCTGCCACCAGGTGTCGACGATCGGGCAGCGCTCGTCGCCGACGACCCGGTAGTACCATTCCCAGGCCTCGGGATTGATCGGCTCGCCGACCGAACCCAGCACCCGCAGGGACTGGCGCGAGGTCCTCTTCACCGGCTCCTCGCCGGCGCCCATCAGCGAGCGGATCGCGGTCGGCGCGGTGTAGAAGATGTTGACCTTGTGCTTGTCGACGACGTCCCAGAACCGCGAGATCGACGGGTAGGTCGGGATGCCCTCGAACATCAGGGTCGTGGCGCCGTTCGCCAGCGGCCCGTACAGGATGTAGGAGTGCCCGGTGACCCAGCCGACATCGGCGGTGCACCAGTAGATGTCGCCCTCGTGGTAGTCGAAGACGTATTGATGCGTCATCGACGCGTAGACGAGGTAGCCGCCGGTGGTGTGGACGACGCCCTTCGGCTGGCCGGTCGAGCCCGAGGTGTAGAGCAGGAACAGCGGGTGCTCGGCCTCGACGTGGGTGACCGGGCACTCGTCGGTGACCTGGGCGGCCGCCGCGTCGTAGTAGACGTCGCGGACCGGGTCCATCTCGACCGCGCCGCCGGTGCGGCGCACCACGACGACGTGGTCGACGCTGTCGGCGGGAAGGCGCTGGATCGCCGCGTCGACATTGGCCTTCAGCGGCACCTTGCGGCCGCCGCGCAGGCCCTCGTCGGCGGTGATGACGAGCTTCGAGTCGCAGCCCTGGATGCGGCCGGCGAGCGAATCCGGCGAGAAGCCGCCGAACACCACCGAGTGGATCGCGCCGAGCCGGGCGCAGGCCAGCATCGCGTAGGCGGCCTCGGGGATCATCGGCAGGTAGATCGTGACGCGGTCGCCCTTCGAGACGCCGCGGTTGCGCAGGACGTTGGCCATCCGGCACACTTCCGCGTGCAGTTCGCGGTAGGTGATGTGGCGCGACTCCGACGGGTCGTCGCCCTCCCAGATGATCGCCACCTGGTCGCCGCGGGTGTCGAGGTGCCGGTCGATGCAATTGTAGGCGGCGTTGGTGACGCCGTCGGAGAACCACTTGATCGAGACGTCGACCGGTCCGAACGTCGTCTCCTTGACCTTGGCGTAGGGCGTGAACCAGTCGATCCGCTTGCCGTGCTCGCGCCAGAACGCTTCGGGATCGCGGATCGAGGCCTCGTACCAGGCCTGATACTTCGCCTCGTCGATATGCGCCCGCGCGCGCGCATCCTGGCTGACCTCGACGACCCGCTGGCTCATCGCGCTCTCCCTGTCTCGTCTCTGTTTTGGCCTATACGATCGCCCGCAGGGCGTCCGGGCCGGTTGCGGCGGATTTAGTGGCCCGCGCGCCGGGGCTGCAACCGCTCATTCCGTCTAATGCAGAGCGGATTAATGCGCTCGGCCGAGCGTGGCCGGATCACTCGGTGCAACCCGTGCAGATGCCGGTATCGATCGCGCGCTGAAGCTCGCGGTCGCGCTCCCGCAATTCCGGGGTCAGCCCGGAATCCGGGCCGAGCGCCGCGCCCGGCGGCTTGGTCTGGCCGACGCCGGTGGTGTCGCGGGTGGCGGGGCCGAGCGAGCCGGTGACCCCGGGGTCCCGGGCGGGCGGCTCTCCTTGCGCGAGGAGCGGGGCGGGGGCGAGGAAAGCCGCGAGGAGGACGGCGAGGTACGGTGTGCGACGCATGGAGCCTCCTTCGATGGTTCGAACCTGCGAGGGTTGCGGCCGGCGCTCCGGACGGCGTCTCGGGGCTCCTGTCCGTGCGTCAACCCCACCGAGGATAACGCCAGGTCGCCGGCCCGGGTTGCCCCGCTTCGTCGCCCGTCAGTACGGCACCCGGTCGGCCTTGGCCTCGTAGCGCTTCCAGACCTCGATCGCCTCGGCCCGCATGATCTGGCGAATCGGGATCTTGCGCTGATCCGCGGGCTTGCGGACCTCCTCGTAGATCATGCTGTCGTCGAAGTTGCCGTGGCGGAGCGCGTCCTCGTTGGTCGAGGCGTAGAAGATCCGCGAGATGCCGGCCCAGTAGGCCGCCGCCATGCACATCGGGCAGGGTTCGGCCGAGGTGTAGAGCGTGGCGCCCGGCAGCTTGAAGCTGCCCTCCTTCCGGCACGCGTCGCGGATCGCCGCCATCTCGGCGTGCCAGGTCGGGTCGTTCTCGGCGACGACCCGGTTCGCGCCCTCGCCGATGACCGCGCCGTCGCGCACGATCACCGCCCCGAAGGCGCCGCCGGCGCTCTCGACGAGGGCGGTGTGCTCCGACAGCGCGATGGCGCGCGCCATGAAGGTCTCGTCGTCGGTCATCGGGGCTCCTCGTCGCTCGACGCTCGGTCGATCCTCGGCTTGACCTTGCGGCCGTCCGGGGAGGATGGCGCCGACGAGCGGAAAGGCAAGCCGGAGGCGAGGGCCTGCGCGCTCAGCCCGCGGCCGCTCGCTCGATCGCCGCGACGTCGAGCCGGACCATGCCCTGCATCGCCGCGAACACGCGGGCGGCGATGGCGGGGTCCGGGTCGGCGACGAGGCGCGGCAGGATCTCGGGGACGATCTGCCACGGCACGCCCCAGCGGTCGCGCAGCCAGCCGCACTGGATCTCCGCGCCGCCCTCGGCGAGCAGCCCCTGCCACAGGCGGTCGATCCCGGCCTGGTCCGGGCACGAGACCGAGATCGAGGCGGCGGTGCCGTAATCCGCCCGGGTCCCGCCGTTCAGGGCCTGGAAGCTCTGGCCGCCGAGGGTGAACTCCACCAGGATCGCGTCGCCGGGCGCGCCGCCGGGCTAGGGCCCGGGCGCGCGCAGGATCGGCCCGAGCCGCGAGCCCGGCACCAGGGCGACGTAGCGGCGCACCGCCTCGGCGTCGCGCTCGAACCACAGGCAGGTGCTGACGGTCGTCATGGTGCGCCTCCGGGATCGTGCCGGCTACGATCCGGCGGCGAGTTCGGCGAGCTGGTCGGCGCAGCGGCCCCAGCCGTCGTGGAAGCCCATCGCCTCGTGCGCGGCGCGGTCCTCCGGCGTCCAGTGCAGGAGCCGGGCGGTGTAGCGCGTGGCCTCGCCCTCCGGCTCAAAGGTGATGATGCCGGTGAAGAACGGCTTCCGCGACGGCTCCCAGGCCCGGATATAGGCGTCGGTGAAGACGATGCGGGCGTTCTCGACGAGTTCGAGGTAGACGCCCGCACTCGCGAAGGTCGCGCCGTCCGGCCCCCGCATCACGATGCGGGTGGTGCCGCCGGGCCGAAGCTCGGTCTCGGCCTCCTCGACCGTGAAGGGCCGCGGGGCGAACCACCGCTTCAGGAAAGCCGGCTCGGTCCAGGCGCGGTAGAGCGCGGCGGGGGAGGCGGAAATCAGGCGGGTGAGGACGAGCTCCCGCCCGCTCCCGCCGGCGTTCGCCGCATCGCTCATGGCCGCATCGATCTTGGCCGCATCGCTCATGGCCGGCCTCCTATCGCTGCGTCTGCTGGTTCATCGCCCAGGTCACGCCGAAGGGGTCGCGCAGCTGGCCGTAGCGGTCGCCCCAGAACATCTCGGCCGGCGGCGACACGGCGATGGCGCCCGCCTCGACGGCGCGGGCGTAGCGGGCGTCGATGTCCTCGACCATCAGGGTCAGGGTGAAGGCCTGCGGCGCCTCGAGGGCGCAGCCGTGCTCGGGAAAGGCGTCGCTCAGCATCAGCGACGAGCCGTTGACGTGCAGGTGCACGTGCGGGGTCCGGCCCTGCGGATCGGCCGGCATCGCCGCGACGATCTCGGCCCCGAAGGCCGCGACGTAGAACTCGGCCGCCTTCAGGGCCCCGTCGAGCATCAGGTAGGTGACGAGACCGCCCTGCACGGGCGCGATCGCCGGGGTTTCGGGATTCGGGTTGCTCATGCGCGTTCCTCCCGTGACGGCCCCCGGGATCCGGTCCGAACGGCCGGATTCCCTCGATCCACACCTTAGACCCTCGCGCTGATGCATCGACACGTCGATGCATCAGCGTTCGGCGCACGGGCGCCGGCGCCCGGTCGGGCTTGCCCGGCACCGTCGAACGAGCCCGTTCGACGGTGCTGCGGTACGAGACCCGCGACGCTGGGCCGCGGACCGCCCTCAGCGCGCCGTGATCTCGCCGGCCACGGCGACCATCGTCTTGGCGGCGGCCTCGAAGGCCTGGAAGGCCGGGATCGCCTTGTCCCAGGCGCTCGCCCCCAGGGCGTCGGCCATCGCGGCGGCCTGGCGCCGGGCCTCGGTGCTCGCCGCGAGCAGCCGGGCGGCGGCGGGATCGGTGGACTCGACGCCCAGTTCGGCCGCCGTGCCGGCGCCGAAGGGCGGGACGGCCGCGGTCACGGGCCCGAGCCCGACCAGGGCCGCCGCGAGGCGGCGCTTCCAGACCCCGACATCGGCGGGCAGGCGCACGAGCGGATAGGCCGGCAGGTCCCGGGCCGCGCCGGTCTCGAGGGCGGCTTGCGCCGCCGTCTCGGCCCGCACCAGGATCGTCATCAGGCCGTCGATCTCCTCCCGGGTCTTCTGCGCCTTGCTGGCGACCTGCTGCACGCCGGCGGAGATCTCGGCGGTCGCCGATTCCTGCTGGCCGAGCACCTCGGCGAGCGCCCGGATGCCCTCTGCCGAGCGGGCGACGGCCTCGCCCTCCTGCGCCACGCGGGCCTCGACGCGGGCGACCGCGGCGGTGCCGTCCGCCACCGCGTTTCGGCTCTCGACCACGGCGTCCTGGATCGCCGCGAGCTCCTGCAGCAGCACCGCCAGGCGGCCGCGGATCTGCTCGGTCGCGCGCGCGGTCTGGCCCGAGAGCTGTTTGACCTCCGCCGCCACGACGGCGAAGCCGCGTCCCGCCTCGCCGGCGCGCGCCGCCTCGATCGTCGCGTTGAGCGCCAGGAGGTTGGTCTGGCTCGAGATCGCCTCGATCGTGCCGGCCATCTCCTGGATCTGCAGCGCCGCGCCCTCGAAGCCGGTCAGGCGCTGCTCGATCTGCCCGGCATGGGTCTCGATCGCCGCCATGGTACGGCTCGCCTCGCGCATGTCCGCCGCGCAGGCCGCGATGCCGCCGCTCGCCTTCTCGGCCGCGTCGGCGCTCGCCTGCGAGCGGCCGGCGAGCTCCCGGGTCGAGGCTGCGACCTCCTCCACCGCCGCCGCCATGGCGCGGGTCTGCCCGGCGATCTCGCCGGCATCGTGGGTCATCCAGCCGAGGACCGTCGCGCCCTCCGAGGCGTCCGCGGCGACCCGGGCGGTGCTGGCGAGGTCCGCGGCAGCGCTGCCACGCATCTGGCCGAGGATGCGTCCCAGGGCGCTCGCGAGCGGCCCGCTCCCCAGTTGCGCTCCGGCCGTGCCCGCCTGGTCGACGATGACGGCGAGGCGGCCCTCGACCATCTCGGGCGTCTCGACGGGGGCGGGCGGAGGGAGGCGACGGGACAGGAACATGGTGAAGGCTCGGGCAGGCATCAGGACGATTTCCCGCGCATCCCGTATCGGTTCCGTTAACGGCGCCCCGGATCCCGCATCTAGCGCGTTACATGCCGCAGGGTCAGTGTCGCCGACACAACGGCGGTCCGACACGCCGTCATTCGCGACAGCTTCACTGGACTTGTACCGTGGCGCCTCGCCGGCGCTGCGGCGTCGTCGAGAGGCCCGGCGCATCGGCACCTTGTGGCCTGTTTCGTTCGAGCCTGTTTCGGGCTCGGAAAGCGCGGGGGCCGTGAACGAGCCGGGCCGCGCTCCCGTCGAAGCGCGGCCCGGGTTCTCTACCATCATGTCGTCGGCGAGACGGGCCTGACGCCCGTCCCGGACCCGCTCACTCGCCGCCGATCGCCGCCTTGGTGCGGGACCACCAGCCGGCCCGCTTCGGGCGATCCGGATCGGGCGGGGTCAGCACGACCGCCACGGGCTCGGGCTCGGGCTCCGGCGCGGGAGCCGGCGCCTCGGCGGCGGACTCGGCACCGGGCTGCGACCCCAGGACGGATTCGGCCGGGTGGCCGGTCTCGGACGCACCGACCGGCGCCGGGGCCTCGATCGCCTCGACGGTCAGGGCCTCGCGCTCGACCGCCGGGAGGTCCGGCGCCGCGACCGGGCTGCCGACCGCCTCGGGCGCCGGTCCGGCGATCTCGTCGAGGGCGACGATCTCCTCGGCGAGGGCGTCCTGCACCAGGTCGACGCCGGCCTCGCCGGGCTCGGACCCGACCACAACCTCGTCGCCGATCGAGCCGCCGGTCTCCTCGAAGCGGTCGCGCCCGCGGCCGCCGCGGCGCCCGCGCCGACGGCGCCGGCTCAGAGCGTCCTCGCGGCTCTCGCGCTCGCCGCGGGCGGGGGCCGCCCCGTCCTCGGTGATCGGGATCGACACCGCGTCCGGGGTCGCGGCCTCGAAGGGCTCAGCAGCCTCCTCGCCCTCGCCGCCCTCGGCCTCCGACTCGTCGGAGCGCTCGCCCCGGCCCCGCCGCCGCCGGCGGCGCCGGCGGCGCTTGCCCCCGCCCTCGTCGTCGCCGCGCGGAGCCCCGTCGGCGGCCTCGGCCTCCCCGGCCTCGTCCTCACCCTCGGCATCCGCCTCGGCCTCGGCCTCGTCGGTCTCGACCGTCTCCTCGACGATCTCCTCGTCCTCATCCTCCTCCTCGAGCGGGGGCGGCAGCACCGCCTCGGCCCGGATGCTCGTCACGGGGCGCGGCTCGACCCGCTGGGCCGGCTCGCCGCGCTCGAGATGGAAGGCCGAGGTGGCGGCGAGCCGCTCGTCGGCCGAGATGATGATCGCGACGCCGAACCGCGCCTCGAGCTCGTGCAGGTGGGCGCGCTTCTGGTTGAGGATGTAGAGCGCCACCTCGGTCCGGGTGCGCAGCACCAGGTTGTGGCTGTTCGACTTGATCAAGGCCTCCTCGATCGCCCGCAGGATCAGCAGGGCCACCGAGGCGGTCGCGCGCACGAAGCCCGAGCCGCCGCAATGCGGGCAGGGCACCGAGGAGGATTCGAGCACGCCGGTGCGGATGCGCTGGCGCGACATCTCGAGCAGGCCGAACGGCGAGATCCGACCGACCTGGATGCGGGCACGGTCGTTCTTCAGGCACTCGTTCAGCTTCTTCTCGACGGCGCGGTTGTTCCGCTTCTCCTCCATGTCGATGAAGTCGATGACGATCAGCCCGGCGAGGTCGCGCAGGCGCAGCTGGCGCGCCACCTCCTCGGCGGCCTCCAGGTTCGTCTTGAGCGCGGTGTCCTCGATGTCGTGCTCGCGGGTCGCCCGCCCCGAGTTCACGTCGATCGAGACCAGGGCCTCGGTCGGGTTGATGACGAGGTAGCCGCCCGAGCGCAGGGAGACGTGGTTGGAGAACATCGCGTCGAGCTGCTGCTCGATCCCGAAGCGGGCGAAGACCGGCGTCGGGTCGCGGTAGGGCTTCACCACCTTCGACTGCGTCGGCATCAGCATCCGCATGAAGTCCTTGGCCTCGCGGTAGGCGTCCTCGCCCGCGACCAGAACCTCGTCGATGTCCTTGTTGTAGAGGTCGCGGATGGCGCGCTTGATCAGCGAGCCCTCCTCGTAGACGAGCGCCGGCGCCGAGGAGGTCAGCGTCAGCTCGCGCACGCTCTCCCACAGCCGCATCAGGTACTCGAAGTCGCGCTTGATCTCCGGCTTGGTGCGCGAGGCGCCGGCCGTGCGCAGGATGACGCCCATCCCATCGGGCACCTCGAGGTCGGTGGCGATCTCCTTCAGGCGCTTGCGGTCGGCCGCGCTGGTGATCTTGCGCGAGATGCCGCCGCCCCGACCGGTATTGGGCATCAGCACCGAGTAGCGGCCGGCGAGCGACAGGTAGGTGGTGAGCGCCGCGCCTTTGGTGCCGCGCTCCTCCTTGACGACCTGGACCAGGATGACCTGCCGGCGCTTGATCACCTCCTGGATCTTGTAGTGCCGGCGCGGGGTGCGGGGCCGCTCGGGGATCTCGGCGAGCGCGTCGCCGCGGCCGCCGACCTGCTCGACGACCGCCTCCTCGTGATCCTCGTCGTCCTCGTCGTCTTCCCCGTCGTCCTCGTCCTCGTCCTCGTCGTCCTCCTCGTCCGAGTCGTCCTCATCGTCGTCCTCGTCCTCGTCGTCCGACTCGGCGACGGCCTCGTCCGCATCGACCGGTTGCGAGGCGGCGACGGGCTGAGGCAGCACGACCTCGTCCGTCGTCTCGCCGGCGGGAATCTCAGCGGCGGGAAGCTCGGCGGCGTGAACCTCGGGGGCGTCGGCCGCCGGCGCCTCGGCCTCGGGGGCGGCGTCGGTGGTCTCGACCGGCGCGGGCTCGGCCGACACCGCGGCGGCGATCTCCACCGGTGTCTCCGGCGCGATCTCAGTCACGCTCTCCTGCGACGGGGCGGGCTCGCCGGCAGGAGCCTCGGCGGCGGGAGCTTCGCCGGCACGGCCCTGCGCGGCGTGAACCTCGGCATGGGTCTCGCCCGCGTCCGGGGCGGTCTCCCGTGCAGGCACCTCGGCGCCGTCCTGGGTCCCGGCCGACGCGGTCTCCTGCGCCGGGTGCTCGCCGCCCTCGGGCTCGAAGCCCTCCGGCCGCGGGGCCTCCTGCACGAACGTCTCCTGCCCGACCGTCTCCCCGGGATGCGCGTCCTGCCACGCACTCGCCTCGGCTCCGGATTCCGCATCGGAGGCGCGCGCGTCGACTCCCTGCACGTCCTCGGCGGGGGCGCTCACCACGGCGTCGGACGGGCGCGACGAGGCCTCGGCCCGGCGGCCGCGCCGGCGCCGGCGCCGCGGCTGGTCGCCGCGCTCCTGGCGCTCGCCGCGTTCCTGGCGCTCGCTGCGTTCCTGCCGCTCGGGGCGCTCCTCGTGCTCGCGCTCGGCCCGGGCCTCCTCCTCGAGGAGCGCCATCCGGTCCGCGATCGGGATCTGGTAGTAGTCGGGATGGATCTCGCTGAAGGCGAGGAAGCCGTGGCGGTTGCCCCCGTACTCGACGAAGGCGGCCTGCAGCGACGGCTCGACCCGCGTGACCTTGGCGAGATAGATGTTGCCCCGCAGCTGGCGGCGGCTAGCGGATTCGAAGTCGAATTCCTCGACCTTGGAACCCTTGACCGTCACCACCCGGGTCTCTTCCGGGTGGGCGGCATCGATGAGCATCTTGTTGGCCATGACGAACTTTCGGCATGGCGACAGACGGCAGCGCCGCTGGACGGGGCCATCCGGGAACGGACCGCGAGGATGGGGACCTCGGCGATCCTGGCCGTGCGCGGGAGGACGAGCCTCCGTAGTCCGGTGCCGCCCCGGGCGCGGAAACCTGCGCCGGGAGGGCTCTCCCATGCCGTGCCCGGTCGGGCGCGGCGGATGATGTCGTGCGGGGGATGCCGTCAATCGCCGCTGCGCGCATCCACGCGCGCGAGGGGTTGACGAGGGCCGGGGGCAGGGGGCGCGGACGGGCGCGACGCCGGATGCGCGCGCCCGGGGCAGCAGCTTCGAGAGCCGAGGCTGTGCGTCCGCGCATACTCCCACCGACCTTTCGAATCGAGGCGCCGGGACGCTGAGGTCCGGCCGCCGGTGAAAAACGGGCGACGACGTTCGCGAACGCCGCCGCGGATCCAGAGACACCTGCCCGGCTCGCGAGATCGTCGGACGATCCGCCTGCGGCCGGCCAGCGCCGATGCCGCTGCGGGAGCGCCCGGGCGAGCCCGTGGTCCGCGGCGAGAAGCCGGCGGCAACGGGCAGGGGTCATCATCATTACAGAGTGTCCGGAGGAATTTGCAAGCACCAACGCGGCGATGGGCCGGGGAGCGGGGCCGAGCGGCGGCGATCCCCCGGGGATTCCCCGGGGATCCCCGCTGTACCCGCGCGGCCACAGCCGGGCGCCGGCGATCCGAAGGCCTTCGCGATGCGTTAACCATGACGCGGTTATCGCGTAACGGGGATGCCGCCTTCAGGTCGCCGCGAGACCATGCCGACACGACGCGCAAATCCGATCCGCCTGCCGCTCCGCGCTGCCCTCCTGGCCGCGGGCCTCGTCCTGCCCGCCGCCCTGCCGGCCGCCGGCCTCGCCGCGCCGGTGGCGGGCTCCGGCGCCCAAGAGCGCCAGACGTCCGAGCGCCAGACGTCCGAGCGCCAGACCTCCGAGCGCCAAGCCCCGGAGCGTTCGGCCGCGGAGCGCCCCGCGGTGGCGATCGCCGCCGAGACGAGCGCCGTCCCGGAGGGCGGCACCCGCCTGACCGTGGTGCTGTCGCGGCCCGTCGAGGCCCGGGCCTTCGTGATGGAGCGGCCCGACCGGGCGATCGTCGACCTGCCCGAGGTCAACTTCCAACTGCCGCCCGAGGCTGGCCGCAAGCGCGACGGCCTCGTCGCCTCCTACCGCTACGGACTGTTCGCCCCCGGGCGCTCGCGCATCGTCATCGACCTCGCCCAGGCCGCCACGGTGGCGCGGGTCGCCACCACCACCCGGCCGCGGGACGGGGCGACCCTGCTCACCATCGATCTCGCCCGCAGCGACCGTGAGGCCTTCCGGCGCGCTGCCCAGCCGCCGGAGCCCGCCCGCGCGGCGGGCCCGCCGTCCCGGGATCCGGGTGATTCGCGTCCCCTCGTCATCGTGGATGCCGGCCATGGCGGCATCGATCCTGGTGCCATCGCGGGCAACGGCGTCTACGAGAAGGACATCGTGTTCGGGGTCGCCCAGGGGCTGGTGCAGCGCCTCGAGGCCGGCGGCCGGATCCGGGTTCAGATGACCCGCGACCGCGACGTGTTCGTGCCTCTGGCCGAGCGGGTGCGCATCGCCCGCGACGCGAGGGCCGACCTGTTCGTGTCGATCCACGCCGATTCGATCTCGGCCGCCCCCCAGGTGCGCGGCGCCACCATCTATACCGGCTCCGAGAAGGCGACCGACGCCGAGTCGGCCCGGCTCGCCGACCGCGAGAACAAGGCGGATGCCGCCGCCGGCGCCGACCAGGGCGAGGGTCCGAGCGACGTCGCCGACATCCTGCACGAGCTGACCCTGCGCGAGACCCGCGGCTTCTCGGCCCGGTTCGCCAAGGGGCTGTTCGGCCGCCTCTCGGGCGTGATGGAGATGAGCGTGAAGCCCCACCGCGAGGCGGGCTTCCGGGTGCTGCGCTCGCCCGACGTGCCCTCGGTGCTGGTCGAACTCGGCTACCTGTCGAGCAAGCGCGACCTCGACCTGCTGCTCTCCGACGAGTGGCGCGGCAACGTCACCGCCCAGATGGCCGGCGCCATCGAGGCGTTCTTCGCCGCCCGCCTGCCGCCGGCCGCCACCGCCCGCGCGGCGGAGGCGCCCCGGATCGGCAAGGCGGCCCAGATCTCTCCCACCCAGATCACCCAGGGTCAGGGCGCGCCGGGCGGACCCGCCCCAGTTTCACCATAGATCCCGTGTCGATAGGGACCCGTCGGCCCCTCGCTGTCCTGGATTTCGCGGTCCTCCTCCGCTAAGCGCGGGAGCGGTTCGCGCGTCGTCGTGACGGTCGCGTTCTCGTGAGGAGCCGTGCCCGGGCGTGGCCTCCGCCACCAGTCTCGGGCTACACGTCAGGCCCTGAGGGCCGCGCGGCATCATCGACGGATCGGGTTTCGATGCGCTTCATCCTCCGCTTCTTCGGCTTCCTGTTCAGCATCGGTGCGATGGCGGTCGTCGTCGGCGCCGCGGCGGGCGGCTACTTCTTCTGGAAGTACTCGCGCGACCTGCCCGACCACGCGGCGCTCGCCAATTACGAGCCGCCGGTGATGACCCGCGTCCACGCCGCCGACGGCAGCCTGCTCGCCGAGTACGCCCGCGAGCGCCGGCTCTACCTGCCGATCCAGGCGATGCCGAAGATCGTCGTCGCGGCCTTCCTGTCGGCCGAGGACAAGAACTTCTACAAGCACAACGGCATCGATCCCGAGGGCGTCGTCCGGGCGATCGTGACCAACGCGTCGAGCGGCAAGAAGCAGGGCGCCTCGACCATCACCCAGCAGGTCGCCAAGAACTTCCTGCTCTCCTCCGAGCAGACCTTCGACCGCAAGATCCGCGAGGCGCTGATCGCCCTGCGCATCGAGTCGACCTACTCGAAGGACAAGATCCTCGAGCTCTACCTCAACGAGATCTTCCTCGGCACGATCGTGCCGGGCCGCAACCTGCACGGCATCGCGGCCGCCGCGCTCGACTATTTCGGCAAGTCGGTGCACGAGCTGACGATCCACGAGGCGGCCTACCTGGCGGCCCTGCCGAAGGGCCCGAACAACTACCATCCCTACCGCCGCACCCAGCAGGCGCTGGCGCGCCGCAACGAGATCATCGGCCTGATGGCCCAGAACGGGTACATCACCAAGGAGGAGGCCGAATCGGAGCGCAAGCTGCCGCTCGGCGTCAACCCGCGCAGCGTCTCGCCGAACACCGCCAACGCGAACTACTTCGCCGAGGAGGTCCGCCGCGAGATCTCCGAGCGCTACGGCGAGAAGAAGCTCTACGAGGGCGGCCTGTCGGTGCGCACCACCCTCGACCCGAAGATGCAGGTGATGGCCCGCAAGGCGCTGGTCGACGGCCTCGTGCGCTACGACCAGGCCCGCGGCTGGCGCGGGCCGAAGAGCCGGGTCGAGCTCGCCGGCCGCGACTGGGGCATGGCGGTGGCCGAGGTGCCGGCGCTCGGCGACGTGCAGCCCTGGCGGCTCGCGGTGGTGCTCGACACCTCGGGCGGCCGCGCCACGATCGGCCTGCAGCCGAAGCGCGAGAGCTCGGGGCAGGTCTCGAAGGACCGCGACACCGGAACCATCACGGCGGAAGGCGTGCGCTGGACCGGCCGCAGCGTCGCGGCGGCGCTCAACCCGGGCGACGTGGTCTACGTCGAGCGGATGGAGGGCGCCGGCACCGCCTACCGCCTGCGGCAGATCCCGGAGGTCTCCGGCGCCATCGTGGCCATGGATCCCTATACCGGCCGCGTCCACGCGATGGTCGGCGGCTTCTCCTACGACGAGAGCGAGTTCAACCGCGCCACCCAGGCGATGCGCCAGCCGGGCTCGTCGTTCAAGCCGATCGTCTACTCGGCGGCGCTCGACAACGGCTACACCCCGTCCTCGATCGTGCTCGACACGCCGATCACCATCGAGGCGGGTCCCGGCCAGGAGGCCTGGTCGCCCTCGAACTACGACGGCAAGTCCGGCGGTCCCCACACCCTGCGCTACGGCATCGAGCACTCGAAGAACCTGATGACGGTGCGGCTCGCCAAGGATGTCGGCATGCCGCTGATCGCCGAGTACGCCCGCCGCTTCGGCGTCTACGACGACATGCTCCCCGTGCTGCCGATGTCGCTCGGCGCCGGCGAGACCACCGTGATGCGGATGGTCACCGCCTACTCGATGCTCGACAACGGCGGCCGGCGCATCCGCCCGACCCTGATCGACCGGATCCAGGACCGCAACGGCGAGACCATCTACCGCCACGACACCCGCAAGTGCATCGGCTGCGACGCGGACAAGTGGTCGGGCCAGGACGAGCCGAAGCTCGTCGACGAGTCCGAGCAGGTCCTCGACCCGCTCACCGCCTACCAGATCGTCTCGATCATGGAGGGCGTGGTCCAGCGCGGCACCGCCACCATCCTGAAGGAGATCGGCAAGCCGCTCGCCGGCAAGACCGGCACCACCAACGACGCCAAGGACGCCTGGTTCGTCGGCTTCTCGCCGGACCTCGCGGTCGGCATCTACATCGGCTACGACAAGCCCCGCTCGCTCGGCGACCGCGCCACCGGCGGCGGCCTCGCCGCCCCGGTCGCCCGCGACTTCCTCAAGGCCGCCCTGAAGGACAAGCCGCCGACGCCGTTCCGCGTCCCCCCGGGCATCAAGCTGATCCGCGTCAACGCCGCCAGCGGCACCCGCGCCGGCGGCTCGGAGGGGGGCCTCCTCGAGGCGTTCAAGCCCGGCACCGCCCCGCCGGACAGCTACTCGGCCCCGCCGAGCGCCCAGCCGGCGGCACCGGGCGCGGTGCCCCCGGACGCGGACCGGGCGGCGCAGGCGGGCGGGCTGTACTGAGGGTCATCGAAGGGCGGGGCGCCGGCAGGTGCCCCGCCCTTCGCTCGCCTGACGATCGCATCGGAGCGGACCGCGGTCCCTCGATCCGTTTACACCCGCCGCCCCCGGCGCTATCACCCTGCACCCCACCTCACGCGAGTGAACCCACACCAGATGCGCGCCGAGATCGAGCAACTCTCGGATGCCGCCAAGCAGTCGATCGGACTGCTGAGGAGGCATCTTTGACTGGGATACCGTTGACAAGCGCCTCGCGGAGCTGAACGCCCGCTCCGAGGATCCCTCGCTCTGGAACGATCCGGAGGAGGCCCAGAAGGTCATGCGCGAGCGCACCCAGCTCGACGACGCCGCGACGGCGATCCGGCGCCTGGAGCAGGGGCTGGAGGACGGCGCGACGCTGATCGAGCTCGGCGAGATGGAGAGCGACGCCGCGAGCATCCGCGAGGGCGAGGAGCAGATCCGCGCCGTGCAGGTCGAGGCCGCGCGCCGCCAGATCGAGACCCTGCTCTCGGGCGAGGCCGACGGCAACGACACCTATCTCGAGGTCCATGCCGGCGCCGGCGGCACCGAGAGCCAGGACTGGGCCAACATGCTCCAGCGCATGTACGCCCGCTGGGCCGAGCGCCGGAAGTACAAGGTCGACATCGTCGAGTGGTCGGACGGCGAGGAGGCCGGGATCAAGGGCGCCACGCTCCTGATCAAGGGCCACAACGCCTATGGCTGGCTGAAGACCGAATCGGGCGTCCACCGCCTGGTGCGGATCTCTCCCTACGATTCCAACGCCCGGCGGCACACCAGCTTCGCCAGCGTCTGGGTCTATCCGGTCATCGACGACCGGATCACGATCGAGATCAAGGAATCGGATTGCCGGATCGACACCTACCGGTCGTCGGGCGCGGGCGGCCAGCACGTCAACACCACCGATTCGGCGGTGCGCATCACCCACAACCCGACCGGGATCGTGGTGGCCTGCCAGCAGGAGCGCTCGCAGCACAAGAACCGGGCCACCGCCTGGAACATGCTGCGCGCCCGCCTCTACGAGCTCGAGCTGAAGAAGCGCGAGGAGAAGGCCAACGCCGAGGCGGCCTCGAAGACCGACATCGGCTGGGGCCACCAGATCCGCTCCTACGTGCTCCAGCCCTACCAGCTGGTGAAGGACCTGCGCACCGGCGCCACCTCGACCAGCCCCGACGACGTCCTCGACGGCGACATCGACGACCTGATCGAGGCGTCGCTGGCGCATCGGGTCTATGGCGGGGCCGACGCGGTCGAGGACATCGACTGAGGGCTTCTCGCCGTCTCGGACGACAACGGGGCGCGGCGCTTCCTCCGGATGGGGGAGGGGCCGCGCCCCGTCTCGTTTCGACGAGCCGCGATCCTGCGCGGTCGTCCCGACGCGGCTGCAACCCTCACCGTCATCCGGGGGCTCGCCGCAGGCGAGAACCTGGGAATGACGGTGAGGTTTCAGTTCCGTCGCGTGATCGACGGATCCCCTCCTACCGGCACGGCGGCCCGCCCGGATGGCCGCAACCATGGCCCGGCGGCGCGTGGGGGGCCGGGCGCGGCGCGCCTTGCGGCGGGTGCGGCGGCATCGGCTGGGGCCGCGGCGCCATCATCTGCGGCTGGCGCATCGCCTGCGCCTGCTGGCGCCGCATCGCGTCCTGCATCTGCTGCTGCTGGCGCTGCATCATCTGCTGCGCCTCGAAGCGCTGGCGGCCCTGAGCCTGCTGCGCCTGCAGGGCCTGCTGCCGCTGCACCGCCTGCTGGCGCACGGCCTGCTCCATCCGCATCCGCTGCAACCCGTCATCCGGCCGAGGCGCGCGGGCGGGCGTGGCCAGGCGGGGTGCCGGAGTGGAAGGCGGCATCGCCGGTCGCGGCGCCTGCGCGGGGGCGACCATCCGCGGCGGCTGCACGGGGCGCGACGGGGTGAGGGGGGGCCGCACGCCTTGGGGCTGGAGTCCTTGGGGCTGCAGTCCTTGGGGCTGCGGCCCGCCCGAGACCGATCCTTGCGGCGGGTGGGCGGCGGCGGCCCCCTGCGTCACCGGTCGGCCCGCGGCCGCGGGCGGCCCCGCGGGTCGCGCGGCAACCGGCGGGATCTGGCCGAGCCCGGCGGGTCGGGGCATGCCGGGGCGTCCGGCGACCGCCGGCAGCGGGGTGCCGCCTGCGCCGGGCAGCGCTTGTGCGGGGTTCGGGCGCGGCCCGCCCGGCGCCTGGGACGGGATCTGCCCGGGCAGGCTCGGCCGCAGGGCGGCGCCGGGATCAGGGCTCGCCGGGCCGTTCGGGCGCGGGATCTGGCCCGGCGCGCCCTGCGGATCCGGGCGCGGGGCGGTCCTCCGGGCGAGGGCCGGCGGCAGGGCGACGCGCGCCGCGGCAGCGCCGAGCGCCGCCCCCGCGACGGCGCCGACGACCGGCGCCCCGAGGCGCGCCGTCCCCGGCCGTGCCGGCTCGGGACCGTGCTCGCGCGGGACCGTGACGGTGGTGACGTGCAGGTTCTGGAACAGCGCCGGGTTCGGCGGCGGCACCACGGCCGGCGGCGCCACCACGTAGGTCGGGACCGGGACGTAGATCGGCACCGGCAGCACGTAGGTCTCGGCCGGCGGCGGGGGCGGGGCGAGCTCCACCAGCACGGTCGGCCGCGGCGGCAGGAAGGCGACGGGCGGCGGCGGCAGGGCGTAGGCCGGGTCGTCGAGGAAGAGCGCCGGCCGCTCGACGTAGATCGCCTCCTCGGGCGGGGGCGGCGGAACGTCGTAGGCGAGCATCCGGTAACCCGGCGGCGGCGCGAAGGCGGCGGCGAGCGCCGTGAGGCGCCGGCGGGCATCCCAGGCATGCGGCCCGCGGGGATAGCGGGCGAGGTAGGACCAGTAGGCCTCGGGCGAATCGGCGAGGGCGCTGCGCCGCCAGGTCAGGGCCTCGCGCCGGGCCGCGATGATCGCCCGCACGCGCTTGGCCAGCGGGTCGCGGGGATAGGCGGCGACGAACTCCTCGTAGGCCGGCAGGGTGTCGCGGCCGAGGCAGGCGGCGTAGGCCTCCCGCGCCCCGATCTCGCCGAGCGGCTTTGCCGGCGGCGCGAAGCCGGCGAGCGACGGCGCGCCGGCCTCCCGCTCCAGGAACACGAACGGCGCCTCGATGCGCGAGCCGCTCCACGGCACCTCGCCCCCGCGGGTCACCTCGGCCACCCGCAGGCGCACCCGCTCGAACAGGGCGGCGGGCGCCAGTCCCCCCTCGCGGATCATCTCGACGAGGGCGAGCGCGTAGGCGCCGTAGGGCCCGGTCTCGGCCGGGCCGACGGTGCCGGGCGCGGCATTGTACGCGATCAGGCTGCCGGGATCGGCCTCGACGAGCGGCAGGCCGCCGGCCAGCGGATCGCCCGCTAAGCGGAACGGCGCGGCCCGGGCGGCGTCGAGCACCACGAACCGGGCCTTGAGCGGCAGGGCGGCGAGGCGCTTGACGTAGTCCGAGACCCTGAGCGCCCGGAGCGGCACGTCGGAGGCGGTCTCGATCCGGGCATCGACCGGCGCGAAATAGGCCTCGTTCTCGAGCTGCAACCCGTAGCCGGCGAGGTAGACGAAGGCCACCGCGTCCGGCCCCGCCGCCGCGGCCTTGTCGGTGAAGTCGCGCAGGGACCGGCGCAGCGCGTCCTCGTCGAGGTCGCGGGCGCCGACGACGTCGAACCCCGCCGCCTGGAGCGTCTGGGCGACGAGGCCGGCATCGTTGGCGGCGGTCGGGATCGGCCCGGCCGCGTAGGCGCCGTTGCCGACCACGAGGGCGATCCGCCGTTCGGCCGGGGCCGCCGCTGCGGGGAGGGCGGTCGCGACGAGGCCGGCCAGCGCCGCGAGAGCAAGGATGACGTGTCGGAGCGGCGGCATGGCGGTGCCCTCCCGTGGCTGACGACCGGGGTCGCGCGCCCCGGTTCCGCACCGGATCGCCGCTCATCCGGGCATCACGATGGCGGGCCCCATCACGAACCGTCGCGCTTGAACCGACACTGAACGATGCGGCATCAGGCTTGCTGGGACCTGCCGATGGGGAAGGCCCGCCGATCGGGGAGAACGTGATGCCGGACCGCCTGCTCCACGCCAGTGCCAGCATCGCGGTGCTGATCGCGGTCGCGGTCCTGTTCTCGACCAACCGCCGGGCGATCCGGCCGCGGGTGGTCCTGTCGGCGCTCGCCGTCCAGATCGGGCTCGGCGCCCTGGTGCTGTTCTGGCCGGCGGGCCGCGCGGCCCTGAGCGCCGTCGCCGACGCGGTGCAGGCGGTCCTGTCCTACGGCGACAAGGGCGTGGCGTTCCTGTTCGGCGGCCTCGTCGAGCCGAAGATGTTCGAGTTGTTCGGCGGCGGCGGCTTCGTGCTGGCACTCAGGGTGCTGCCGCAGATCATCTACGTCTCGGCGCTGATCGCGGTCCTGTACCACGTCGGCGTGATGCAGGCGCTCGCCCGGGGCTTAGGGGCGGCGTTGCAGCGGGTGCTCGGGACCTCGCGGATCGAGACGTTCTCGGCGGTCATCACCATCTTCATCGGCCAGAGCGAGATCGCGGTGGCGCTCCGTCCGTTCCTGGCGCTGCTGACCGGGGCCGAGCTGTTCGCCGTGATGACGAGCGGGGCGGCCTCCACCGCCGGCTCGATCCTCGCCGGCTACGCCGCGCTCGGCGTGCCGATGCCGTATCTCCTCGCCGCCTCGTTCATGGCGATCCCCGGCGGGCTCCTCTACGCCAAGATCCTGGTGCCCTCGACCGAGCCGAGCCGGGTCACGACGATGCGGGTCACGTTCGGCGAGACCCGGGCGGTCAACGTGATCGAGGCCGCCGCCGACGGCACCCAGAAGGGCCTCGCCGTGGCGGTGGCGGTCGGCGCGATGCTGATCGCCTTCGTGGGGCTGATCGCCCTCGTCGACGGGATCGTGGCCCATGCCGGCGGCCTCGTGGGCGCGCCCGGCGCCTCGATCGAGGGTGCCCTCGGCCTCGCCCTGGCGCCGCTCGCCTGGCTTCTCGGCGTGCCGTGGGACCAGGCGACGCTGGTGGGCGGCGCCATCGGCCAGAAGCTCGCCTTCAACGAGTTCCTGGCCTACGCCAACCTCTCGCCGGTGCTGAAGAGCGGCGAGCTCGGGGCCCGCACCACCGCGATCCTGTGCTTTGCCCTGTGCGGCTTCGCCAACCTGGCGTCGATCGCGATCCAGCTCGCGAGCTTCGGCAGCCTCGTGCCCGAGCGCCGTTCGGAGGTGGCGGCCTACGGCCTGCGGGCGATCCTCGCCGGGACGCTGTCGAACCTGACGAGTGCGGCCATCGCCGGGGTGTTCATCGGGGCGTGAGCCCCTTCGAGGCCTCCGCTTCGCTTCGGCGCCTCAGGATGACGTCGCAGGTGGAACAACAGGGAATCCTGCGGAACTCAGCCCAGGCTGCGATACAAAGCCGTCTCGAACTCCAGAAAATTCTCCATTGAAGCCGGGTCGGCGAACGGAAAGAGCTGCGTCCCCCAGAACCCGCCGACTCCCCTGGTCCGGTCGATCCAGAAATACAGGTTGGCCAAGCCCGCCCAGGCGAGCGAGCCGGCCGAGCGCCCGGTCGGGGCGTCCTCGTCGTTGATCATGAAGCTCAGGCCCCAGGATTTCGGCATGCCGGGGAAGAACTCGGCGTCGTGCGAGAGGTGACGCTTCACCCCCGGGAGAGCGCGGATCCTGAGCGAGGGCCCGAGGCCGTTGGTCGCCGCCATCGCGACGGTCTCCGGCCGCAGCACCGGTCCGTGCGGGCCGGCGCCGTCGTCGAGCCACATCCGGACGAAGCGCAGGTAGTCCTCGGCGGTGGAGTAGAGACCGTGGCCGCCCATCTCGACCTCCGGCTCCTGCGGCAGCTCGAAGCCGTCGAGGACCTTGAGGGTGCCGTCCTCGTTGCGCTGGTGCATCCGGGCGAGGCGGGTGCGCAGGGCGGGCGTCAGCGAGAAGCCGGTGCTCTCCATGCCGAGAGGCCCGAAGATCCGCTCCCGCATCACCGTCCCGAGGCGCCGGCCCGTCACCGCCTCGACCACCTGGCCGGCCCAGTCGATGTTGCTGCCGTACTCCCACGACTCCCCGGGATCGAACAGCAGCGGGGTCATCAGCGAGGCGCGGGTGCCGCTGGTCACGCCCGGCCGTCGGCTCTCGCGCAGCAGGCGGGCGTACGATTCGTTGAAGATGTCGTAGCCGAAGCCGGCGGTGTGCAGCAGCAGCATCCGGGTGGTGACCGGCCGCGCCGGCGGACGAAGCCGGGGGCTGCCGTCCTCGGCGAAGCCCTCGAGCACCTGGATTTCGGCGAGGGCCGGCACGTACGAGGCGGCCGGAGCGTCGAGGTCGATGAGACCCTCCTCGGCGAGTTGCAGCGCGGCGGTGGCGGTGACCGCCTTGGTGGTGGAGAAGATCGCCAGGACCGTGTCGGTGGTCATCGGCGCATCCCCGCTCCGCTGCCCGGCGGCGCCGGCATAGAGCGTGCGCTCGCGGTCGGTCGCCATCGCGACGATGCCGGGAAGTCCGGGGGCCTGCGCCACCCCGCGCCGCAGGATCGCGTCGGCCGCGGCCTTCAGGTCTTCGCCCATCCGTATCCTCCCGCGGCTTTCCGCCGATCTCCCGTCGGCCGGCAGCCTAGAGGGAGTCCGATGCCGTGTCAGGCGCGCGGCGCCGATCAACCTTTCGCGAGCGCCGCCGCGATCCGACACGATGTTCGTCGGGTCGTCGCGCCGCTGCATGGCCTGCCACGAAGACGAGGCCGGTTTCGTCCAGTCGATGTCGCCGCGGATGGCGAAACCCCGGATTCCGGCTTCCCTGACCGAACGGAACCGGCCGTCGGGCGGGGCATTGTCGGGCGCCAGGCGGGGTCGTGAGACCTTGCCGTCACCAAGGTCGAGGCCTGCCCGTGACCCTCATCTCCCGCCGTCACACGCTGGCCGCCGCGGCGGCCGGCCTCGTCAGCAGCACCGCCGGCGCGCAGGCGCCCGCACCCTCCGGATCGACGCCCATCCGCGGCAAGGACGGCGCCGACATCCTCGGCCCGACCAACCCGGCGCGCCAGGCCGAGGAGCCGTTCACCACGCGCCCGCCGAAGACCGACCACGGCACGATGCCGAACCTGAAATGGTCCTTCACCGACAGCCACATGCGGCTCGAGGAGGGCGGCTGGGCGCGCCAGACCACCACGCGCGAATTGCCGATCTCGACCGCGATGGCGGGCGTCAACATGCGCCTCAAGGCCGGCGTCGCCCGCGAGATGCACTGGCACAAGGAAGCCGAGTGGTCCTACATGCTGAAGGGCCGCGCCCGCATCACCGCGGTCGACCAGGACGGCCGCACCTTCGTCGACGACGTCGGCGAGGGCGACCTCTGGTACTTCCCGTCCGGCATTCCCCACTCGATCCAGGGTTTGGAGAGCGACGTCGACGGCTGCGAGTTCCTGCTGGTCTTCGACGACGGGCACTTCTCCGAAGACTCGACCTTCCTGATCACCGACTGGCTCGCCCATACCCCGCGCGACGTGCTGGCGAAGAATTTCGGCGTGCCCGAATCGGCTCTGGCCGGGCTGCCTTCCACGGAGAAGTACATCTTCCCGGCGCCGATGCCGGGCCCGCTCGCCGGCGACCGGACCGGCGGCGCCGGCCCGATCCCCGAGAGCTTCAGCCACCGGATGCTGGCGCAGGAGCCGACGCGGACGAAGAGCGGCAGCGTCCGCATCACCGATTCCCGGATCTTCCCGGCCTCGAAGACCATCGCGGCGGCCCTCGTCGAGCTCGAGCCCGGGGGAATGCGGGAGCTGCACTGGCACCCGAACGGCGACGAGTGGCAGTACTACCTCTCGGGGCAGGGCCGCATGACGGTGTTCGGCTCGGAATCGAAGGCCCGCACCTTCGACTACCAGGCCGGCGACGTCGGCTACGTGCCCTTCGCCATGGGCCACTACATCGAGAATACCGGTGCGACGCCGCTCCGCTTCCTGGAGCTGTTCCGCAGCCCGACCTACGCCGACGTGTCGCTGAACCAGTGGATGGCGCTGACCCCGCACGCGCTGGTGCGGGCGCATCTGAACGTCGACGAGTCGGTGCTGGCCGGGCTGCCGGTAAAGAAGACACCGGTGGTGCCGGGTTGAAGCCTTATCGACCGAGCGGCAATGTATCCGGCGGCGCTAGACATTATTCAGACCTACGACCTCATCCTGAGGTCGTAGGTGGGATCAATGAGGTGATCGCAAGATCGTCGAGCGCGACCCGATCACCCCCCTCACGTCGCCGGGAGCGGCGCCCGCGTCTCCTGCACCACCGCCTCCTGCCGCCAGGTCGAGGGCTGGTCCGACGCCCCCGTGCCGAGCGGACACTGCACCATCACGCTGTCGCCCCAGCGGCCGTGGCGGTAGGCCACGCCCGGTAGATGGCCGACACGCGCGAAGCCGCAGGCCTCGTGCAGGCGCAAGGACGCCTCGTTCTCGGCGTCGATGTAGCCGATCATCTGGCGGTAGCCGCCCGCCGCGCAGGCCTCGATCAGGGCCGGCAGCAGGCGCCGGCCGATGCCGGCGTGCAGATGGCCGGCATGGACGTAGATCGAGTGCTTGAGGGTGTAGCGGTAGGCCGGGCGCTTGCGGAACGGCACCGCGTAGGCGTAGCCCGCCACCATCCCGTGGCGCTCGGCCACGAGGTGGGGCAGGCGCTTCGAGCGCATGTTCTTGCGCCGGCGCTTGAGGTCGTCCGGCCGGAGACGGTCCTCCTCGAAGTCGCCGGTATCGCCGACGCCGTGGCGGATGTGGTGCTCGTAGATCTCGATCATCGCCGAGACGTCCGCATCCGTCGACGGGCGGATCACGATCCCGGGCTGGCCCGCGACCGAATCCATCACCGTCCCTCCCGCAGCACGTAGGTGTAGAAGCGGATGCGCCCGTCCGGCTCGACCTGGCGGTAGACGCCCTGGATCTCGGCCTCGAAACCCGGGAAGAGGTTGGCGGCGGCCTCGAACATCTTGAAGTAGTCGAGCATGGGCTTTGCCCGCTCGTCGAGCCGCTCTCCCGGCAGCACCGTGCCGATGCCCGGGGGATAGACCAGCATCAAGGTCGTGGCGATGCGCCCCTCGGCCTCGGCGATCGGGACGAAGTCGACGTTGTTGCGCGTCAGCATCTGCGCCGCGGCCTTCGGCGCCATCGCCATCTCGGGCAGGTGCTCGGGCATGAACTGCTTGCGCTGCAGGCCGGAGGTGCCGGCCTGGCGGTGGAAGGTGTGGTAGTCGGCGCAGAGGTCGCGCAGGCGCACGCCGCCGTAGCGCTGCGGCCGGCGCCGGACGAATTCCGGCATCGCCTCTTCCAAGAGCACGTTGTCGTCGTGCAGGCGCTTGAAGGCGACGAGGCCGGAGATCAGCGTGCCGGCTTTCGACGATTCGACGCCGGGCGTCAGCAGGAAGAGCAGCGAGTTGAGGTCGTTCTTCTCCGGGACGATGCGGTTCTCGCGCAGGTACTGGGCGACGATCGGGGCCGGCACGCCGTGCTCGGTGTACTCGCCCGTCCGCCGGTCGAAGCCCGGGGTGAGCACCGTGAGCTTGTTCGGGTCGGTGATGGCGTAGCCCGGCGCCACGTGGGTGAAGCCGTGCCAGCCGGCCCCCGGCTTGAGCTCCCAGTGCCGCGGGTCGGAGGCGAGCTCGTCGGTCGGCAGGCTCTCCCACGGCACCTCGGCGCCGCCCGCGCCCGTCGCCAGGTCGGGCACGAAGGGATCGAAGAACCAGCGGCGCTTGGGGTCGCGCTCGTTCTCCTCGAACTCCTTGCGGATCGCCCGCACCTTCTTGCGCCACTCGATGCCCAGCCGGATCGTGTCGTCCCACAGGATCATGCCGGAGCGGCCCTTCATCATCTGGGCGCCGACGTCGAGGGAGGCGAAGAGGGGATAGAACGGCGAGGTCGAGGCGTGGACGAGGAAGCTCTCGTTGAGGCGCCGGTGCTCCACCCGCCGGGTCTGGCCGCGGATGTGCCCGTCCTTGGTGTGGATCTGCGAGGCCTGGGAGAAGCTCGCGAGCTGCTTGTGGGTCGATTGCGTGGCGATGATGCCGGGCGAGGTCTCGTCGAGCCCGGTCAGCCCCATGGCGTAGCGGCCCTGGAACAGGGGATGGAACTTCATGAAGCCGGCCCAGGCCTCGTCGAACAGGATGTAGTCGCAGAGGTGACCGATCCTCGCGACGATCTCGCGGGCGTCGTAGATCGTGCCGTCATAGGTGCATTGCTCGATCACCGCGACGCGGAACGGGCGCTCCCGGCGCCACGCCTCGCGGTCCCTGACGAGCGGGTTGTCGCGGATCTTCCGGCGGATCTTGTCCTCGTCGAGGGCCTCGTGGAAGATCGGGCCGATCAGCCCGTAGGCGTTGCGGTCGGTCTCGAGGAAGATCGGGATGCCGCCGCCGAGGAACAGCGCGCCGTGATGCGCCGCCTTGTGGTTGTTGCGGTCGAACAGCACCAGGTCGTCCTCGGCGACGAGCGAGGACAGCACGATCTTGTTCGAGGCCGAGGTGCCGTTGAGCACGAAGTAGGTCTTCTCCGCCCCGAAGATCTGGGCGGCCTCCTTCTGCGCCTTGAGGGCGGGGCCTTCGTGGGTCAGGAGGTCGCCGAGGTCGAGGACCGAGTTGTCGAGGTCGTCGCGAAAGATCGCTTCCCCTAGGTGCTCGACGAAGATGCGGCCGATCGGCGAGCGGTTGTAGAAGATGCCGCCGTTGTGGCCCGGGCAGGTCCAGAGCTGGTTGCCCTTCTCAGCGTAGTCGACGAGCGCGCCGAAGAACGGGGTCTTCAGGGTCTCGGCGTATTGCGTCACCCTGCTGACGAGGCCGCGCGCGATGAACTCGGGGGTTTCTTCGGCGAGGAAGATGTAGCCGTCGATGAAGTCGAGGAGCTCGACGGGGATGTCCTCGAGCCGCTTGCGCCGGACCATGATGACGATCGGCATCTCGAGGCCGCGCTTGCGCATCATGTCGATGAGCGCCGCCGCCTTGCCGTCGAGGCCGCGCTTGCCCCAATCCACCACCAGGCAGCCGACCGCCGCGTCGGTCTGCACCGCGATCGCCGCGTCCTCGACCCGCCGCGCCCGCACCACCTCGAAGCCGCGGTGCTCGACCGCCGCCACGATCTGGTTGACGCGCGCGCCCTCGAGGTCGTCCGGGTCGAAGGCCGGCGTGCACATCAGCACGGTGAAGCGGCGGTGGAAATCCATCGGGCGGGGCTCCTGTCCCTTGCGGAATGGCCTGCGTGTCGGACGCCGTCATGACGATCCGATGACGGGTGCCGGCGGGCCGGCGCGTCAGCCGCCCCGCAGGGCGCCTGCGAGGGCGCCGCTCAGGGCGGCGTAGCCGTGCGGGTTGAGATGGAGCCGGTCGGGCTCGAGGCCAGTGGCGGGGTCGGGACCGAGTGCCGCGTCGCAATCGAGGAGAAGCAGGGATTCCGCCCGCGCCAGGGCGCCGAGGGCGGCGTTCAGCGCGAGCCTGTCCGCCTCGCGCCGCCCGGGCGGAGCCTCGCGCCACGGCACGGTGGCGAGGACGATCGCCGGCGGCGTCCAGGCGGCGCGCAGCTCCGCAACGAGGGCCGCGAGGCCGGCGGTGATCGTCTCGCAATCGTCGCGATCGGCGAAGCTGTTGGTGGCGACCATCAGGAGAGCGAGGCGCGGCCGGAGGGCGAAGGCGGCCATGGCGGACAGGCGCCAGCGGGTGGTCTGCACCCGGTCGCCGGGCAGGCCGAGATTGAGCGCGGCGAGGCCGGTCGCGGCCGTGAGATCGGATTCGGGCCAGCCGGCGACGAGCGAATCGCCGAGCGCCACCGCCTCCGGCGAGACGCCGGCGGCGAGGCGCGCCAGGACGGCGCGGTGGCGCTTGAGGCCGGAGGCCTTCGCCGGCGGGGCGGGGAGCCGGGCGGCGCTCAACGCAGCTCCCGCCGCAACCCCAGCCGCTCCAGCACCTGACGGCCGATCAGCGGCGTGTAGTGCAGGTTGTCGAGCCAGGCGGCGGTCGAGCCCTTGGCGGGGTCGAACGGATAGGGCGCCCCGAGCCCGGTGAGGTCGAGGGCCGGCCGGCCGCGGGCGGCGCAGAGCCGCATCACCGCGTCGCGCCATCGCGAAAAGTCGTCGGTCAGCCCGAGATCGGCGAGCACCCGCCTCTGCGCGTCGCTCACCGGCGAGAGGTAGACCGTCAGGTCGAGGCCGGAGAGGCGGGCGAGGGCGAGGTCGAGGCCCGCCAGGGTCTCGGGCCGGAACGGCGCGGTGGTGCGCCGGCGCGTGGCGTCGTTCTCGAGGGTCAGGGCCGCCGGCAGGGGCGGGGTGACGCGAAAGCCGGCCCTCGTCCAGGATCCCGGATCGTCCCCGCCCGCGACCGCGGACAGCCGGCTGTCGGCCAGCGCGTAGCGGCCGAGCACGCTGCCCATCAGCGCGGCGAGGCGGCCGCTCGGGGTGGCGAGGCTCTCGTCGAGGTGGACCGGCACGCCGGGGCGCGAGAACATGTAGTAGTCGAGCCCGATGGCCGCCCGGGCGGGCGCCCGCGAGGCGACGATTGCGGCGATCACCGGCAGTTCCGTGGCGATGATCGCCGAGATGCCGGCATTGAACACGCGGCCCGGGGCGAGGGCCGTGACGTCCGCGGGGTCGAGGCCGTGATAGACCGTCGAGCTGCCGATCAGCGCGAGGTCGTAGGGGCGCGTCAGCGCCTGCAGCACCTTGGCCCGGCGGGTCTGGCGGTCGAGGAGGCGGCTGTTGCCGTCGGTCGCCTGCCGCCAGGGCGGGTCCTCGCGAAAGATCCAGTAGGCGTCGAACCCGATCACGCGTCCCGCCACCCCGGCGACGAGGACCGCCAGGACCCCCGCCGTCAGGGCGAGGAAGCGGCGGGAGGCGGCCTCAGAAGCGGGCATAGATGAAGGCCTGGTTGGCGTCGTTGCCGACCTGGAGCAGGATCGCGGCGAGCACCAGGGCGGTGGCGGCGGCGGCCCAAGGGCGCGGCACCAGGCGTTCCACCGCCTCGCGGGCGGTGGGGCCGAGGATCGCCAGGGCCGCGGCGCCGGCGGCGAGGGGCCAGAACGCGGCCGAGCCGTCCGCCGCGTCGGTGCCGAGGCCGAGGAGCCCGCGATAGACCGCGAGCGCGGTGGCGAAGTCCGGCGCCCGGAACGGCACCCAGGCGAGGCAGACGAAGGTGAGGGTCGCGACAAGGCCCGCGATCTCCGGCATGGAGAGGCCGGCCCGGCGCCACAGCACGTGCAGGCCGAGCGCGATCCCGTGCGCCGCGCCCCAGGCGACGAAGGTCAGCCCCGCCCCGTGCCACAGCCCGCCGAGCGCCATGGTGGCGAAGAGCGCCAGGAGCTGGCGCGCCAGCCCGTGCCGGCTGCCGCCGAACGGGATGTAGAGGTAGTCGCGCAGGAACGACGACAGGGTGATGTGCCAGCGCCGCCAGAAATCCTGGATCGAGACCGCCCGGTACGGCGCCCGGAAATTCTCGGGCAGGACGATGCCGAACAGGAGCGCGAGGCCGAGCGCCATGTCGGTGTAGCCCGAGAAGTCGAAGTAGAGCTGGAGGGCGTAGCCGACCGCCGCCTGCATCGCCGCGGCGAAGTCCGGCTGCCCGCCCGCCGCCGCGGCGGCCCAGACCGGATCGACGAAGGTGCCGAGCCCGTCGCCGAGAAACACCTTCTTGGCGAGGCCGGCGGTCAGCAGCATCACACCGCGGGCGGCGCGATCGGCGGAAACCGGCTCGGGCCCGCGCAGCTGGCCCAGGAACTCGCCCGGCCGCACCAGTGGACCGGCGATCACCCGGGGGAAGAAGGCGACGGTGACCGCGTATTCGAGGAGCGTCATCCGCTCGGCATGGCCGCGCCGCAGGTCGACCAGGTAGGCGACGTGCTGGAAGGTGAAGAACGAGATGCCGAGCGGCAGCGCCAGCGAGACGAAGGCGAGGTCCGCGCCCGCGACCGCGTCGACGAGGCCGGCGAAGAAGCCGAGATACTTGAACAGGCCGAGCAGCCCGAGATCGAGGACGACCGCGGCGGCCAGGACGCCGTCGCGGCCGGTGCGGCGCCAGACCTCGCCGGCGAGCCAGTTGACCGCCACGGAAGCCGCGAGCAGCGGCACGAAGCGCAGGTCCCACCAGCCGTAGAAGGCGAAGGAGAGGGCGGCGAGCCAGGCGACGCGCCAGCCCGGCCGGCGGGCGATGCAGACGGCGTGCAGCCCGAGCGCCACCGGCAGGAACAGGAGCAGGAACGGCAGGGAGTTGAAGGGCATGCGAGGCTCGCCGTTCGTGCTTCGGCGTTATGGCAAGTCCGGGGCCGGGGAAAGGGCCGTTCGTCGCATATCGCGCCGTGCTCCGTCGTCACCTGAGCGTTTTGCGCTCATTTCGCCGCGCGCGATACCGCCATGCGACCTTCGTCGCAGAGTTGGCGGTCGATGAGCGCTCGACCTGCGCAAGGCTTGGGGGAATCTCCGTGCCCCGCATGAAGCCGTTGCGCGACGGGAAGCTTGCACGATTATCAAAAGCATCTGTGGGAAATTCAGGGGTGACGCCGCGACGGTGGGTTGAAACCGCGGCCCGATGCCCGATATCGGGTTCATGCCCGTCAAACGGGTGCGTAAAATTAGGACGAATATCCGTGTCGCAAGAAGATCTGGTCCAGGAGGTCGATTTCGTCGCCCTCGCCGCCGACGTCGTGTCCGCCTACGTCGCCAACAATTCCGTCCCCGCCGCCGACCTGGCCGGCCTGATCGGCACCGTGCACAGCGCGTTCGTCTCCCTCGGCCAGCCCGCCGCCAAGGAGGCCGAGAAGCCCGTGCCGCTGATGCCGATCAAGAAGACGGTGACCCCGGACTACCTGATCAGCCTCGAGGACGGCCGTCAGTACAAGTCGCTCAAGCGCCACCTGTCGACCCGCGGGCTCACCCCCGAGGAGTACCGCCGCAAGTGGGGCCTGCCGCACGACTACCCGATGGTTGCGGCCAACTACGCCGCCCAGCGCTCCGAGCTCGCCAAGAGCATCGGGCTGGGCCGGGGCCGCAACGTCGCGGCGGCAGCCAAGCGCGCCGCGTCCGACGCGGTGGTGAAGGCGCCGGTCGCCGAGTCGAAGCCCGCCGAGACCAAGGCGGCCAAGCGCGGGCGCTCGCGCGGCGTCTGACGCCTTGAGCCGGATCGTCCCGGGCCTCGCGCCCGGGGCGGCGATCCGGTCTGCCGTGACCCGGACCCGTTCCGGCGCCGTCGGCGGGGGCCGAACGCGCCGGGCGCGGGGCCTCAGAGAAGCTCGCCGTGCCAGGCCGCGAGGCCGGCCGGCGGATCCGCGGCGACGAGGTTGCGCGGCGCGGCCCCGGCGCGCGCGCCGCGGCGATACTCGCCCGGCGGAACACCGAAGGCGTTGCGGAACGACCGGCCGGCATGGCTCGGCGAGGAGAACCCGGTCGCCGTCGCGATCTCGTCGAGCGAGCGGTCGTCGTCGGTCCGCGAGAGGGCGCGGCGCAGCCGGGTCACGCGCTGCTGCTGCACGAACCGGGCGACGCCGCCCGCGGGTTCGAACAAGCGATAGAGCGTGCTGCGCGACAGGCCGGCCCCGGCCGCGATCGTCGCGGCGCTCAAGTCGCGGTCCCCGAGATGCTGCTCGACGTAGGCGAGGACCCGCGCGCGGGCGCGCCCGGCCGCCAGGGGCGAGGCCGCCGCTGCGTGCCGGCCGCGCAGGGAGGCCAACGTCGCGCCGAGCATCAGGCTCAGCGAATCGGCCGCGATGCCGGCGAGGTCCGGCGTCAGGGCGGCCGCGTGCGTGGCGAGCGAGCGCGCGAAATCGATCACCAGCCCCGCCTCGCGCGGGCCGAGGACCAGGCCGTGCAGGTCGAGGCCGCCGAGCGCTCCGGCGTCGAGGCGGTCGCGGGCGACCGCCGCGGTGACGATGCGCGCCCCCTCGGTCCAGGTGCGCTGCGGCCGGGTGAGGTCGAACAGGGCCAGGCTCCCGGCCTCGACCCGCCGGACGGTGTCGGGCACCTCCAGCATCATGGTGCCGGAGAGGACGACGTGGACCGTGACGTGGTCGAAGCCGTCGCGGGCGACCCGGCGGGGGCCGCGGGCATGCGACACGCCGGCGAGGCGGCGGTCGAAGAGCAGCATCCGGGGCAGCCGGTGGGCGATCACCTCGGTCCGCAGCGAGCCGCCGAGGCGGTCGACATCGGCGCCGCCGCTGTAGAGCGCCCGGTAGGCCTCGAAGGCGGCCTCGTCGGCGCGGCCCGGAGAGCCCGGGCTGAGGGTGATCGTGTCCATCGCGCTCGCGGGCCGCTCAGCGGCCGGTCCGCACCCGCCTGCTCGCGTCGTGCGTGATCCGGTCGTGCATGACGTAGCGGCTGCCGAGCAGAAGGGCAACGAGGCCCGTGCCGTAGGCGAGCAGGCTGGTCGCCAGCAGGGCCTGGCCGAGCCCGGCCTCGCCGAAGACCCGGTCGGCCAGGAGGCCGACGAGCGGGGGGCCGAGGCCGAAGCCCGCGAGCGTGATGCAGGCCATGAACGGGGCGGTGACGCGGCCGCGCAGCGCGCGCGGCGTCATGATCTGCAGGCCCGCGAGCGTCGCGACCGACCCGAGCCCCAACCCGAACACCAGGGCCGCGAGGGCGGCGAGCCCGAGGGCGAGGCTGTCGGTCAGGCAGACGAGAGCCGCGAGCGGCAGCGTGCCGACGAGCGAGCCGAGGAGCAGCCGCCCGCCGGGCAGGCCGCCGCGTCCCGCGCGGTCGAGCAGGCGCCCGCCGGTGACCTGACCCAACGGCGTCGCGAGTGCCACGACGAGCCCGAACAGCATCCCGGCCGAGGACAGGGGCAGGCCGAACCGGCGCACGAGCAGCGTCACCGCCCAGGCGTTGGTGGTCTGGACCACCAGGGTGACGGCCGCACCCGCGACCGTCATGGCGGCGTAGCGCCCGGCATGCCGGGCGAGCCACGGCCCGAGGCGCGCCCGCGGGGGCGGGCGCGGGCCCTCGCGGCCGGGATCGCCCGTCCGCAGGAGCAGGATCGCCAGGACGAGGTTCGGCAGGACGCTGAGGAGGAAGAGCACCCGCCAGGCCGCGACCGGTGTCCCGGACCCCAGGGCCACGGTCGCCGGCAGCAGCGCCAGGAGCCCGCCGCCCAGGACCAGGGCCGTGCCGCGCCCCAGGACGGCGCCGGCGGTGTAGAGCGAGACGCCGCGCCCGACCTGGTCCCGCGGCTGGCGCGCGGCGATGAGCGCGAGGGCGGCCGGGGTGAGGACGGCCTGGCCGAGGCCGAGGCCGAGGCGGGCGAGGATCAGCTCGGCCAGATCGGTCGCCAGTCCGCAGGCCAGTGAGGCGAGGCTCCAGACCAGGATCCCGGCGGCGATCAGGCGCGGGCGGTGGACGCGGTCGACCACCGGGCCGGCGAGCAGCGAGGCGACGGCGTAGGCGGCCACGAAGGCGGTGCCCTGCACCAGGCCGACCTCGAAGTCGCTCAGGCGCAGGTCGGCCTTGATCGCCGGGGCGACCAGGGCGGCGATGAACCGGTCCGCGAAGGCGAGGAGGTGGGCGCCGGCGAGCAGCCAGACGCCCGGCCAGGCCGGCGCCAGGGGAAAGCGCATCGTGTCGCCGTTCAGGCCGGTCCGGGGGCCGGGCGCGGAGGGACGTCGGGGGGCGTGTCGCCCATGCGTGGCGGCCTCGATCTCGAACACGGGGCGATGTCCGGCGCAGACGGGGCCGACCGGAGTCCCGGCCGGCTTCCTGGACCGTCGCCGCCCGCCGGGACAGGGGCTTGCCAGCATGGCCGGGCTGCGCTCTTGTCGCGGCCGGGTGGCGCGGGCCGAGGGCACGCCGGGCGCGCCGGGCCTCTCGCACGAGGCCGAACCCCCCCGAGTGCCGCGCCCGCGGGCTCGACGCCCGGCGGGCCTTCGATCCCGGAGCCGCCATGGACCAGGACAAGCTCGCAGCCCTGCGCGCCCGCTACCTCGATGCGACCGGCGGCGACATCGACGACCCGGATTTCGCCGAGGCGGCGGCGCAGCAATTCAGCGAGAGCGACCGGCGCAAGTGGCCCTTCGCCGACCCCGCGACCTTCCTCGACCTGCCGTTCCGCCCCGAGGCCGCGACCCTGCCGGATTTCGGCGGGCTCGATGTGGCGCTGATCGGCGTGCCGATGGATCTCGGCGTCACCAACCGGGCCGGCGCCCGGCACGGCCCCCGGGCGGTGCGGGCGGTGGAGCGCATCGGCCCCTACGAGCACGTGCTGCGCATCACCCCGGCGGCGGAGCTGAAGGCGGCGGATATCGGCGACGTGCCGTTCCGCAGCCGCTTCTCCCTCGAGAGCTGCCACGAGGACATCGAGGCGTTCTTCGCGACCGTGGTGAAGGCGGGCGTCGTGCCGCTCGCCGTCGGGGGCGACCACTCGATCAGCCGCGCGACCCTGCGGGCGGTCGGCGCCTCGCGCCCGGTCGGCATGATCCACATCGACGCCCATTGCGACACCGGCGGCGTCTACGAGGGCTCGAAGTTCCACCACGGCGGCCCGTTCCGCCAGGCGGTGCTCGACGGCGTGCTCGATCCCGCGCGCACGATCCAGATCGGCATCCGGGGCGGCGCCGAGTACCTGTGGGAGTTCTCTTACGTCTCCGGCATGACGGTGATCCACGCCGAGGAGGTGGCCGAGCTCGGCCTGCCGGCGGTGATCGCGCGGGCCCGCGAGGTCGCGGGCGACGGGCCGACCTACCTCTCCTTCGACGTCGACAGCCTCGATCCCGGCTTCGCGCCCGGCACCGGCACCCCCGAGATGGGCGGGCTCACGCCCCGCGAGGTGCTGGCGCTGCTGCGGGGGCTCGCCGGCGTGAACGTGGTCGGCGGCGACGTCGTCGAGGTGGCGCCGCAATACGACCCGACCAGCAACACGGCGCAATGCGCCGCTCAGGTGCTGTTCGAGCTCCTGTGCCTCGTGGCGGCGGACAGGCGCCGGCGGGGGTGAGGTGTGCCGGCTCGACCGTTCGGGGTCCGCCCGGGGCCGCTCGCGGAACTCCCGGGCGGAAGTCCCGGCTTGACGGTGAGGCGAGACGGCGACAGTGTCGCGGGACATGACCAGGACCCGGACCCTTCGCGATCGACGCCGATGCCGCTGCCCTCGAGCGGCGGTTCTTCGGCTGCGCGTCGATCAGCGTCCTTTCCGCGTCGTGACGGCCTCATCGTAGGTCTCACGCACCGGAGCGTCCGGCCCGCATTCCCGAACCCCCGCAGCCCCCGGCTCCGGGGGTTTTCTTTTGCCCGAACCTCGGACGGACACCACCATGAGCATACGCGTCGGCATCGTCGGCATCAGCGGTTTCGGCGGCGGCGAGGCGATGCGCCTGATCGCGAGCCACCCGTCCTTCGACCTCGTCTACGCCGCGGGCGAGGGCAGCGCCGGCAGCCGCCTGGCGGACCGTTTCCCCGGCGCGCCGGCCGGGCTCGCCGACCTGGTGATCGAGAGGTGGGATCCCGCGACCCTGCCGAAGCTCGACGTCCTGTTCGCGTCGCTGCCCACCGGCACCTCGGCCGAGGCGCTGGCGCGCGTCCCCGCGGACGTGAGGATCGTCGACATCGGCGGCGACCACCGCTACGCCGAGGGCTGGGCGTACGGCCTGGCCGATGTCTGGCCGGACCGGATCGCGGGCCGGACCCGGGTCGCCAATCCCGGCTGCTTCCCCGCGGCGACGCTGACCGCCCTGGCGCCGCTGCTGGCCGAGGGGCTGATCGAGCCCGGCAACATCGTGATCGACGCCAAGACCGGCATCTCCGGTGCCGGCCGGGGCGGCGGCGACAGCCGGTTCGGCTACGCCGAGAGCAACGAGAACCTGGTGCCCTACGGCCTGCTCAGGCACGTCCACGTGCCCGAGATCGAGACGACGATCGAGCGGCTGAGCGGCGGCAGCGCGGCCGGGCTGGTGTTCACGCCGCACCTGGTCCCGATGACCCGGGGCATCCTCGCCACCATCTACTGCCGCGGCCGCGGCCGCGGCCGCGACCGCGCCAGCACGGACCAGTGCCTGGATGCCGCCCGCCGCTTCTATGCCGGGCGGGCCTTCGTCCGCGTGACCGACAGGCCGCCGCAGACCAAATGGGCGACCGGCTCGAACCTCGCCTTCGTCGGCTACGCGGCCGATCCGGAGCGCAATCTGGTGATCGCGATGGGCGTGGTCGACAATCTCGGCAAGGGGGCGGCCGGCCAGGCTGTGCAGAATGCGAACCTGATCTGCGGCCTGCCGGAGACCGCGGGGCTGGACGGCGCACCCGTCTGGCCGTGACGGCGGGCCTCCGGGCGGGCCTCCGGGCGGGCATTCGGCCCCCCGGCGAGCCCCGGCGCGGGCTCGGGAACCGAGACAGGCACCCTCGAGCCCGCCGCGTTCGCGGTCCTCTCCCGTCCCTCGGATACGGGCGGGCCGGGCCCTCCGCGGGAGCGGAAAACGCCCCTGCGGCGAGTCTCTCGTGGACGGGCGACGAGGGTCCTGATAGGTCGAGGTCCGGCCAGGCCCCGTAGCTCAGCTGGATAGAGCAGCCGCCTTCTAAGCGGCAGGTCGTAGGTTCGAGCCCTACCGGGGTCGCCAGGCCGACGAGGCGGGCGCGCCGGACCGAGCGACGCCCTCCGGGGGAGGAGGGGGCGAGATGGCGAAGGTCGCGATCGTCGGGTGCGGAGCCATGGGCTCGGTCTACGCGGCGCTGATGGCCTCGGCGGGCCACGACGTTCACGCCGTCACGCTCTGGGCCGACCACGCCGCGGCGATGCGCGAGCGGGGCCTGCGGGTCGAGGGCGCGAGCGGCGACCGGACCGTGCGGCTCGCCGGCGCCGGCACGACGACCGCGGGGATCGGCCCCTGCGACCTCGTCATCATCGCCACCAAGGCCTTCGACGTCGCGGCGGCCGCCGCCGCCTGCGCTCCCCTGATCGGGCCCGGGACCGTGGTCCAGACCATCCAGAACGGGCTCGGCTCGCCCGAGACCGCCGCGGCCTCGATCGATCCCGACCGGATCGCCGTCGGGGTGGTCGGCGGCTTCGGCGCCTCGATGCGCGGGCCGGGCCACGCCCACCACAACGGCCTCGAGATGATCCGCTTCGGCGCCTTCGCGGGGCTGCCCCGCGAGCGGCTGGAGGCCTCGGCGGCGGTCTGGGAATCGGCCGGGTTCAAGGTCAGCCTGTTCACCGATCTCGGCCGGATGGTGTGGGAGAAGCTGATCATGAACGTCACCTTCTCGGGCACCACGACGCTCACGGGCCTCACCATCGGCGGGGTGATGGCCGATCCCGACGCCTGGCGCGTGGCGCGGGCCTGCGCCGAGGAGGCGATCGCGGTCGCGGCGGCGCTGGGCGTGACCCTCGAGGTCGGCGACCCGGTCGAGCACATCCGGCGGCTCGGCGGCAAGATCCCGGAGGCGCGGCCCTCGATGCTGCTCGACCACCGGGCCGGGCGCCCCGGCGAGGTCGAGGCGATCAACGGGTCGATCCCGCGCCTGGGGCGGCGATGCGGCGTCCCGACCCCGGTCAACGACACAGTCGTCGCCCTCGTCAGGGCGCGCGAGGCCGCCTTCCCGGTCCGGGCCGACCCGACGGTCACCCCGGTCTGACCGGGATCTCAGGCCCCTGCGGCGCGGTCGGCCTCGGCGCGCCGGGGCAGGCTCGCCTGGCTGCCCGGCCGCGCGCAGGCGAGGGCGGCCGCGACGCTCGCCCGCTCCATCGCCGCGCGCGGAGGCGCGCCGCGGTCGAGGATCGCCGCCGGCACGCCGACGAAGCAATCCGCCGCCGCCGTGGTGTCGATCGCCGTGACCGCCCGGGCGGGCAGCTGCCAGGCGCCCTCCGCCGTCGCCGCCTCCGAGCTGGCCTCGCCGAGGGTGCGCACCACGTCGAGGCCGAGCGCCGCGTGCAGGGTGGCCTCCGCCGCGCAGCCGAGCCGGGCGGCGGTCGCCTCCGCCTCGTCCTCGTTGACGACGAGGAGGCCGGCGAGCCGCAGGGTCTCGAGGGCGAGCGGCAAGGCGGGGCGAGATTGACGATGCCGCGCGCCGCAGGAGGACGGCGGTCTCGGTCGGGTCGACCTCCATCTGCGGGAGCAGCGACGTCGCCCGCGACAGGCATGCCTCCTCGACCTGATCGGCCCGGGCTTCGGCATTCGCGCCGAGCGCCACCGCGATGCGGTTGCACCTCCGCGGGTCGATCCAGATCGAGGCGCAGCCCGTCGCCGCCGCGACCCGGCGCACCCGGCCGGTTATCGGCGCCCGCCTCGCGCAGGTCCGCCAGCGGGACCTCGGCGAGGGGATCGCCGCCGACGGCGCCGCCTATCGCGACCTCCGCTCCGTCCCGGGCCGCGGCGACCGCCCGGTTCGCGCCCTTGCCGCCCGCCTGCAGGCTGAGGCCGTCGGCCAGCGGCGTCTGCCGGCGCGCGGGATCTCGGGCATCCGGACGACGAGGTCGGCGTCGAGGGAGGCGAAGCAGACCATCACGGGACCACTCCGCTCACACGACCTTGCCGGGATTCAGCATCCCGTCCGGGTCGAGCGCCGCCTTGAGGCGCCGCATCAGGGCGATCTCGGCCTCCGAGCGGACGTGGCCGAGCCACGGCTTCTTGGTCAGGCCGATGCCGTGCTCGGCCGAGACCGTGCCGCCGAATTCCCGCACCAGGCCGTAGACCACCTCCTGGACCGCGTCCTTGGGCTGGGGATCGGCGCCCCTCAGCCCGGCGACGATGTGGAGGTTGCCGTCGCCGATATGGCCGTAGAACAGCGCGAAGGCGCCGGGCACGCGCTCGGCGAGCGCCGCCTTGCAGGCCCGCACGTACGCGTCCATCGCCGCCACCGGCAGGCCGATGTCGAAGGGCTCGTGCGGCCCGAGCACGTGCGGGAATTCCGAGCAGGCGTCGCGCACGCCCCAGAAGGTCCTCACGTCCGCCACCGAGCGGGACACGACCGCGTCGGCGAGGAGCCCCGCCTCGGCCTGCCGTTCGAGCCAGGCCTGGAAGCGCGGCGCGTCGTAGGCCTCGTCGGTGCCCTGTGCCTCGACCAGGCAGTAGGCGGCGTGGCCTTGCGGCAGCGGCACCCGCACGCCCGGCATCGCGCCGACCGTCTCCCAGTAATCCGGCCACATCACCTCGAAGGCCGACAGCATCGGGCCGAGGCCGCTCCGGGCCGCGGCGAGCAGGCCGACCACGGATTCGTAGTCGGGCAGGGCGCAGAGGGCGGCCATGGTGCAGGCGGGCTTCGGGAACAGCCGCAGCACCAGCCGGGTGATGATGCCCAGCGTGCCCTCCGCGCCGATGAACAGGTGCTTGAGGTCGTAGCCGGCGTTGTTCTTGATCATCGTGTTGAGGGCGGTGATCGTGCCGCCGTCGGGCAGCACCACCTCGAGGCCGAGGATCATCTCGCGGGTCATGCCGTAGCGGATGACCCGGTTGCCGCCGGCATTGGTCGAGGCGTTGCCGCCGATGGCGCAGGAGCCCCGCGCCCCGAGGTCGAGGGGCACCAGGAAGCCCGCCGCGTCCGCGGCCTCCTGCACCGTCTGGAGCGGCGTGCCGGCCCGGACCGTCATGGTGGCGGAGGCCGGGTCGATCGCCTCGATCCCGGTCATGCGTTCGAGGGACAGCGCCACCGAACCGGGGAGCGGCCGGGCGCCGCCGCACAGGCCGGTGAGGCCGCCCTGCGGTACCACCGGCACCCCGTGCGCGGCGCAGATCCGCATCGCGGCGGCGACCGCCTCGGTGGTGGCGGGCCGCACCACCGCCAGCGGCGCCTGCGCCCCGAGCGTGCTCCAGTCGGACGCGTTGCGGGCCGGCCGCTCGGGCCCGGAGAGGACCGCCGTCGCGCCCAGTTCCGCCACGAGGGCTGCCAAGAGGCCGGCCGAGCGGGAGGCCGAAAGGTCCCCCGCTGCCGCCTCGCCGCGGCTCTCCTCCGGTCGCGCCGTCATGCTTCTCTCCTCCCGCGGCGACGCGGAACCGCCGCTCGTCTCGATCGTCGCCGGTCTATCTCAGGCCGCCGCGGCGCGGGAGAGGCCGGCGATCTCGGCCGCGATGCGCCGCCCGGTCTCCGGCTCGGCCGCGACCAGCGGCGCGCGCACCCGGCCGAAAGCGGCCTCGCCGGTCGTCGCCGCGACCGCGGATTTGAGCACCGGGACGAACGGGCCGCGGATCAGGCCGATCGCCGCCCGCATCGGGCCTTCGGCGGCGGGATCGGAGAACATCGCCCGCACCAGGTCGGGCGCGAGGTTCGCCATGCCGCAGATCGTGCCGACGCCGCCCTCGGCGAGCGCCCGGCCGATATCCGCCTCGTTGCCGACGCAGACCGCGACCTCCGGCGCCGCGGCCCGGAACGCCCGGAACTGGGCGAAGTCGCCCGAGCTGTCCTTCACGCCGGCGACGAGCCGGCCGTAGCGCGCCCGCAGGGTGGCGACCGCGGTCGGCGGCAAGGCGACGCCGGAGGTCTGCGGGATGTGGTAGAGCGTCGCCCGCAGGCGGTCGTCGCCGACGCCGTCGAGAATGGCCGCGAAGGCGGCGACGAGCCCGGCCTCGGTCGCGTCGCGGTAGAAGTACGGCGGCAGCACCAGGGCGTGGACGAGGCCGAGCGAGAGGGCCGCCCTGGTGAGGGCGACCGCGTCGGGTATAGCCGGCATCCCGACCCCGAGCCCGATCCGCGACGCCGGAATGCCGGCGGCGAGCAGCGCCTCCACCGCGGCGAGGCGCTCGGGGCCCGAGAACGAGGTGCCCTCGCCGGTGGTCCCGAACGGCACCACGCCGTCGCAACCCCGCTCCATCAGGAACCGGACGTGGCGTACGAGGGCGCCGTGATCGACGGCGCCGCGCTCGTCGAGGGGCGTGGCGAGGGCGACCCACAGGCCCGTGATGGCGTTGGTCATGGGGTTCTCCGAGAGGGCGCTCCGCGCCGGTCCGAATCGAGGGAGGAGGGCGCTCCGCGCCCGTGGGAATCGAGGGACGGGGGCGCTCCGCGCCCGTGGGAATCGAGAGGCGAGGGCGGTTCGCCCGTGCCCGGCTCGGCGCCGAGCCCCAGCGCCCGGCGGCGCGAGGTCTCGAGATGGCGGCGCAGGGCCGCCGTCGCGGCCTCGGGGTCGCGGTGCTCCACCGCGGCCAGGATCGCCGCGTGCTCGGCGAAGGCGGGGGGCAGCACCTCGGGCGAGAGCGCGATGCGGCTCCGCAGGATGACTCGGATGCGGACGAGGTTGACCCGGTGGATCTCGGAGACGAGGCCGTTGCCCAGATGGGCGACGATCGCGTCGTGAAACCCCCAGTCGATCGCCTGCGCCTCGGCGATCAGCGCCCCGGTGATGCCGCCCTCGGCCTGCGCGCTGACGCGGTCGTGCGCGGCCCGGTGGGCGGCCACCAGGGCGGCCGGCGCCGTGCGGGCGAAATGCGCCACCGCCGCGGCCTCGACGATCTCCCGGAGCTGGAACGCCTCCTGCACCAGCCGCAGGTCGACCGCGGCGACCTGCAACCCGCGCTGCGGCAGGGTCGAGAGCAGCCCGTCGGCCTCGAGCCGCGGGATCATCTCGCGCACCGCGCCGAGCGGCAGGCCGGTGAGCGCCACCAGCTCGCGCTGCGTCACGAAGGAGCCCGGCGCCAGGTGCCCGTCGAGCAGGTGCCGGACGAAGGCGTCGTAGGCCTGGTCGCGCTGCTTCATCCGAGCCGTCTCCCTCCCGCGAGCTTCCTACTGACATGTCAGTCTGTCAAGGCTGACCTGTCAGATCGACGAAGGGACGACGCGGCGGGGCCTGGGCGCTATGGGCGGAGGGCGGGAGCGGGGCCGCGCACCGGCGCGGCCTCCTACGGCCCGCAAGGCCGGCACCACGCTCACGCTCAGCATCCGCCTCGACCTCGCGCCCGGTATCCGGGTCGGGCCGGGCAAGATCACGCCTGCTCGAGGCCATCGCCGCCCACGGCCCGATCTCGGCGACGGGCACGAGTGGCGGCGCCGCCCGGCGAGCGCCTGATCGCCGGCTACCGCGCCGTCGAGCGCGGGGCGGTCGAGGCGGCGGCGCGGCACCTCGCCGGGATCGCGGCGGCGCCGGCGCCCCGGTGAAGGCCTCCGGTCACGGCGCCTCGAGGCGGCTCGACCGCAGGGCGCCCCGGCTCTCCAGGATCGGGTAGGCGGCGCCGGCGACGAGGTGGTCGTTGACCCGCTTCAGGTCGCGCACGAGGTCGGGATAGAGCGCGGCGGCCTCGGCCGGGACGGGGCCGGCGGCGGATCCGGCCTCGCGCAGGCGGCGGAAATGGCCCTCGGTCGCCCGCGCCTCGAGATCGCGGAACACCGCCTTCTCGTCGGCGAGGCGGCGCGCGGCGCGGGGGTCCTCGGTCAGGAAGGCGGCGCCCGCCGCGCCGAGATTGGCCTGGAGCCGCGCCAGCAGCGCCCCCACCTCCGCCTCGCCCTCGGCCGAGAAGGTCAGCCCGCGCTTCAGGCGCTTGGCCGCGTGGGTCATCACGTTGCGCGAGAGGATGTCGCCGGCATGCTCCAGGTTGGTGGTGAAGGCGAGGAGGGCGGCGATCCGGCGCTCGTCGTCCTCGCTCGCGGCCTCGGGGTCGAGGCGCACGAGGTAGGCCTTGATCGCGGCGTTGAGCCGGTCGAGCGTGTCGTCCATCCGGCGGATCTGCGCCACCTTGGCCCGGTCGCCGCCGGTGAGCGCCTCGCCGGCGCCCGCCATCATCTCGGCCAGCACGTCGGCCATCCGCAGGGCCTCGCGGCCGGCCGCGCCGAGCGCCACCGGCGGCGTCTCCAGCGCCGCCTCGTCGAGGTGGATCGGCCTGCCCGGGTCGTGCGCGTCGATCCGCTCCGGCACCAGCCGGCGCAGCAGGGCCGCGACGGGGGTGAGGAGCGGCAGGAAGACTACGGCGAGGACGAGGTTGAAGGCAGTGTGGAAATCGGCCACCGCCCGCGACAGGTCGGGCTGCCAGGTCACGAGGTGCGGGCCGATCAGCCCGAGGCAGGGCAGGGCGACCGCGCAGCCGAGACTCCGGGTGAGGAGGTTGCCGAGCGCCACCCGGCGCCCCGCCGCCTCGCCGTCGCGAGATCCCTCCAGCACCGGGTTGAGGGCCGAGCCGAGATTGGCTCCCAGCACCAGCGCCATCCCGGCCTCGAGCGGCAGCACGCCTCCTTGCGTGAACGACATCACCAGGAGCACGATCGCGACGCTCGAATGCGCCGCCCAGGTGAGCACCGCGCCGATCGTCAGGGCGATCAGCCGGTCGGTCGCGACGGCCCCGAGCAGCACCCGCAGGGCCGGCACGTCCTCGTAGGGCGTGATCACCTCGACGAGGCGCGAGAGCGCCATCAGCATCAGCCCGAGGCCGATCGCCGCCCGGCCGAGGTCGCGGGTGCGCGGCTCGGAGCCGCGGCGGAACAGGATCACGCCGACCAGCACCAGGACCGGGGCCGCCCGGGCGACGTCGAAGGACAGGGCCTGCACGATGAGCGTGGTGCCGACATTCGCGCCGAGCATCACGGCGAGCGCCGGCACCACCGCCACTAGCCCGGCCCCCGCAAAGGAGGCCACCATCAGGCCGGTCGCGGTGCTGCTCTGGAGCAGCGCCGTGACGCCGAGGCCCGCCGCCAGCGCCTTCACCCGGTTGCCGAGCGCCACCCCGAGCAGGCGGCGCAGGTTGGGGCCGAGCGCGCGCTGCACCCCGGTCTGCACCATGTGGATGCCCCAGAGCAGCAGCGCGACCGCGCCGCAGAGGTCGAGCAGGGTCAGCGTGGCGTCCATCCGCGTCGGTCGTCCTCATCCGGCCCGGCCGGTCGGTTCACCGTGCCGGTCCGGCCTGAGCATACAGATCGGGGGCATCCGGGTTCCTGCCCGCCATGCAACTCTGCTGCCTGTCGGGGGAAAGGCCCGGACGGGACGTCAGGGCTTCGGGCAGGCCGGATCGGCCGGGCGCGGGGCGCGGGCGAAGTCGAGAACCCTGCTCGTGTAGGTCTCGACCACCTCCGAGAAGGGTTGCCGCTCGCCCGTGAACAGCACCGCGCGGTGGCTGAACAGGTGCTCGGGTACGGCCAGCCTTCCGCAGGCCGGGGCGGGCGGCGGCGCCTGGTCCCAGCCCTCGGGCAGGGGCTGCCAGTGCGGCTCGGCGCCGACGGTCTGGCGGGTGGTGCCGAGCGACGAGACCGCGCGGCCGAACGGCGTGTCGGTGGTCTCCAGCACCCGGTTCATCTCCGGGGTGAGGCGGGCGGGCACGTACCAGTTGTCGGCCTCCGACAGGACGTGGTCGCCGCAGGCGAGGCGCACCCGGCGGTAGCGCAGGGGCTCGTCGGGCCCGACCGCGAGGCGCTTGCGGGTCTCCGGGCCGGCCGGCTTGTCGACGCCCCGCTCCAGCCGGGCGACGAGGCGCGGCGCCTCGGCCATGCGGTGGGCGGCGCACCAGCCTTCCAGCGTCGCGGTGGCGCTGCGGCTCGCGAGCAGGGCGGCGTTGAGGCTCTGCACCACCGCCACGGCCTCGACCCGGGACAGGTAGGTGTCGGGCCAGTCCGGTCCCGCGGCGCGGGCGGGCTGGGTCACGGCGAGGCAGGCGAGCAGCGGCAGGAGGTGGCGGGCGTGCGGCATCAGGGGACGTCTCTTCGAGCGGGGCCGTCGCGAAGGGGTGCCCGGTCTTCCCCTGCGCCGCAAGCGGGGGCTGGCGCGGCGCTGCGGCCCGGCTATGAAGGCGCGGGCGCCGCCGATTCGCCGCGCGGGCCCGGTGCGGCTGTTCTTCGCCCTGTCGCAGGGTTTCGCGAGATGGGGCGACGGGCAGGACCGTCGCGACAGTTTTTTTCGGAGAGACGACGATGTCGGGTGGTCACGGAGCCGTCGACGGCTCCAACAAGAAGATCGCGCTGCTGATCTCGGTCCTGGCGCTGTTCCTCGCCCTCGGCGAGACCCTGGCGAAGAGCGCGCAGACCGACGCGCTCGGCGCCAACGTCGAATCCTCGAACCTCTGGGCCTATTTCCAGGCCCGCACCATCCGCGCCACGGTGCTGAAGACCGCCAGCGAGGAGATCGCCCTCGAACAGGGCGCCGCCCCGGAGGCGGTCAAGAAGCAGGTCGAGGAATGGGCCAGGACCATGGCCCGCTGGGAATCCGACCCGGCCTCCGGCGACGGCCGCAAGGAACTCGCCGCCAAGGCCAAGAAGGCCGAGGAGAAGCGCGACCTCTCCCTCGCCCGCTACCACCATTACGAGCTCGGCTCCGCCGCCTTCCAGATCGGCATCGTGCTCGCCTCGGCCCAGGTCATCACCGGCATCGCCGCCCTCGGCTTCGCCGGCGGGGCGCTCGGGATCGCCGGCATCGCCATGCTGGCGATCGGGCTGTTCGCCCCGCACGCGGTCCACCTGATCTGAGAGGCGCGCGGGACCGGACCGAGCCTCAGAACCGCGCCGTCAGGAACACCCGCAGGTTCCGCCCGGGGAGGACGACCTCGTCCTTCTTGAACGAGGCGGCGTTGCGGATGACGTCGTCGAGGAGGTTGGTGCCGCGCAGGCCCAGCGTGACCTCGCTCGCGCCGTAGGCCGCCGGGTCGAGGGGCCGCGTATAGGCGACCTCCGCCTTCAGGTCGTCGTAGCCGGGCGTCGCCGTCTCGAGCGGCGCCGTCCGGGTCTGCGCGAAGGCGTGCAGCAGGGTCACGGCGGCGTACCAGGCGCCCGAGCGCAGGTAGAGGCCGCCGCCGATCCGGTGGGGCGGGATCCGCGGCACGTTCGTGCCGTCGTCGAACCGCGCCCGGACGAAGTCGTACTGGGCGCTCACCCCCAGGAAACCGTCGCCGACCGGGACGAGGTCGAGCTGGCCGGCGATCTCGGCGCCGCGGAAGGTCGCGTCGGCCTGGCTGTAGACCACCTGCCGCAGGTCGCCGCCGTCGGGGCCGCAGGTGTCGAAGGTCGCCCCGCAGGTGAACCCGGTGAGCCGCTTGGCGACGAATCCCGCGTAGCGGGTGACGTAGGCCGTGGCGTCGAGGCGCAACGGCCCCTCGGCGCGGCGCAGGCCGGCCTCGAGCGTGCGGGCGCGCTCGAGCTTCAGGTTCGGATCGCCGATCTCGAAGGTGGCGGGGGCGTCGTGTGCGCCGCGCGAGAACAGCTCGGCGGCGACCGGCGCGCGCTCGACGGAGGAGCCGGTCAGGCTCGCCACGAAGCCGAAGGGGAGGTCCTGCAGCGCCCCGAGGCTCACGCTCTTCGGGGCGAAGCGGCGGCGGCGGGCGAACTCCTCCGGCTCGTCGCCCGGGCCGGAGGGGAGGAGGCCCGGCGGGAAGATCGCGGCGACGCCGGCCACCCGGCTGCCCTCGACCCGCCCCGCCGCCTGCAGCCGCAGGCCGCCGGCGAGCGCCAGCTCCTCGAACAGGGTGGCGGCGTTGGTCCGGGTCTCGGTCGGCCGCAGCAGGCCGCCCTCCGCCCCCGAGATGCCGAGCTTGCGCCGGTCCGACTGGAGGCCGAGCGTGCCGGTGAGCACCCCGAACGGGGTCTCGACCGGCACGTGCTGGAACTCGATCCGCCCCTCCGCCTCGCGGTTCTTGAACGTGGCCTGGACGCCGTCGATCCCGTCCTCGCCGAGGCCGATCTCGTCGTGCCGGTAATTGGCGCCGCCGAGCCAGAACCGCACGGCCGCGAACGGGCCCTCGAGCGGCCGGTACTCGCCGCGGGCCTGGAGCTTGTCCTGCACCGGGTCGAGGCGGGTGCGGCGCGCCGCCGAGGCGACGCCCGGGATCCCGTAGAGCGCGTCGTAGTGGCTGAACGACAGGCCGACGAAGCCGCGCTCGAACACGTGCGAGACGCCGACGGCGCCGCCCTGCGAGGTCGCCGCCGAGTTGCGCTGGCGGCCGAGCGGCGTGCCGTAGCTGCCGGCCTCGCTGCGGAAGCCGTCGGCGTGGACCGCGACGGTGCCGGCGCCCGCGTCCAGCGTCGCGGCGGCGTTGCGGCCGCCATCGACGCTGGAGAGGCCCGTGGTGACCCGGCCGGCGAGCCCCGACGGCGGGATGAAGGTCGGGATGCGGTTGTTCTCGGCCGAGACGACGCCGCCGACCGCCTGGCTGCCGTAGCGCAAGGCCGCCGGACCCCGGATGACCTCGATGCGGTCGTTGACCAGGGGGTTGATCGGCACGGCGTGGTCCTCGCCGAGATCGGACACGTCCTGCACGCCGGTGCCGTTCTCCTGGATCCGCACCCGGTTGTTGTCGAGGCCGCGGACGATCGGGCGCGAGGCGGAGCCCGGCGCGAAGGTCGAGGCCGAGAGGCCGGGCTTGTCGAACAGGGCGTCGCCGAGGGAGGTCGGCTGCGACCGGATCAGCTCGCTCGCCGGCACCACCGTCACGGACGAGAACGCGTCCGTCACGACCGGCAGCACCCCGAGCGGGACGCGCCCCGGGCCGCTTGTTCCTCCGCCCGTCCCCGCGCCCGCCACCGGCGAAGCGGCCGCCACGGAGATCTCGTCGAGCGCGATCTCCTCGGCTCCGGCCCCCGGCGCTCCCAGGCCGAGCGACGCCGCACCGAGGATCCGGATGCCGATATAGGACAAGCGTGACATGAAACCGAGGCCTCAGTGATATAGCAAGAGCTATAATGATGAGGCATGGCTTTTCTCCGTCGTCAAGCTCGGACGTGGTGTACGCGTGCGGACCCGGAGCGCTCCGCCTTCGAGGGCCGGCCGCATGTCGCAAAGATTGCGGTTATTTGTCGCGATGTTTCAGCCTTGCCAATCCGGCGCGGTGCCCATCACAACTGAACCCACCAGTTCAGTCAGGCCTTCATGAGCGACGCCGCACGCCACGCCGATCGTCCCAAGGTCGATCGCCCCCCGGTCGTGCGGCCGCAGCCCGAGCGTCCGCTCGACCCGAAGCGCCGCCGCCGCATCCTCGAGGCCGGGATGGGGCTGTTCGCCGCCATGCCCTACGCCGCCGTCCACATGGACGCGGTCGCGGCCGCGGCCGGGGTCGCGAAGCCGACGCTCTACCGCTACTTCCCCACCAAGGAAGCGCTGTTCATCGCCGGCCTCGCCTGGACGCTGGCCGAGCTGCGCGACGCGATCGGGCGGATCCCGGAGCGCGAGGCGTCCGCGCGCCTGCGCCGGGCGGTCGGGCTGGTGCTCGAGCGCATCGGCGCCCTGTCGCCGGCGCTCACCGCGATCGAGGGGCGCGGCGCCGAGTTCGGCGAGCGCAGCCGGCGGGTCCTGCGCGAGGGGTTCGACGGCCTGCGCGACGCGCTCGCCGGCCTCCTGCGCGACGGCGTCGCCGCGGGCGAGCTCGCCGTGCCCGACATCGACCTCGCGGTGCTGATGATCCTCGGCGGCATCCGCATGGCGGTGCACGGCACCGGCCGGCGCGCGCCCGCATCCGCCGCCGTCGCCGATTTCTTCCTCCACGGCCTCAGCGCCGCCGCACAGCCTGACGGAGCCCCACGATGATCCGCCTCGTCCTCGTTCTCCTGGTCGCGCTCGCGGCCGGGGCGGGATGGCTCGTGCAACGCCACGGCGGCGACACCCGCGCGGCCTGGAGCGCGGCCCGGGGGGCGCTGCCGGGCGCCATCGCGCAAGCCCTGCCCGAGCACCTGCCGGTCGCCTACGCGCCGCCGGCTCCCCCGGCCCCGGCGAATCCCGCCGCCGCCCGCCCCGTCGTCACCACGGTGGCGGCGGGCGTCACCGACCTCGCGCTCACCCGCTCGGCGGTGGGCTGGGTCGAGCCGATGGCGAGCGTCGTGGTGCGCCCGCGCATCGACGGGGTCATCACCGAGCAGCTCGCCCGCGACGGCCAGGTGGTGAAGGCGGGCGACGTGCTCTACCGCCTCGACGACCGCGAGATCCGCGCCCAGATCGCCCGCGACGAGGCGGCGCTCGCCCGCGACCAGGCGACCCAGGTCCGGACCCAGAACGACGTCCGCCGCGTCGGCGAGTTGCTGTCCCGCTCCTCCGCCTCGCAGGCGCAGTTCGACGTCGCCACCGCCGAGGCCAAGGTCGCGGCGGCCAACGTCGCGGCGTCGCAAGCGGCGATCGAGGCCGACAAGGTCCGGCTCGACTACACCATCGTGCGGGCGCCGATCGCGGGCCGCCTCGGCCGGGTGCTCGTCACCACCGGCAACCTCGTGAAGGGCAACGAATCGGCCGGTACCGGCCTCGTCACCATCACCCAGATGCGGCCCCTGCGCGCCACCTTCTCGCTGCCAGAGCGCGACCTCGACGGCTTGCGCGCCGCGCTCGCGCGGCCCGGCACCGCGCCGGTCAGGGTCTATCCGAGCGGCGGCGAGGCGGTGCTGGCGACCGGCCGGCTCTCCTTCGTCGACTCGGCCGTCGACCAGGCGTCCGGCACCGTCACCGCCTGGGCGCTGTTCCCGAACGAGGACGACCGGCTCTGGCCCGGCCAGTACGTCCGGATCGAGGTCGATCTCGGCTCCCGGCCCGGCACCGTCACGGTGCCGCAGGCGGCGGTGCAGCCGGGGCAGGAGGGCAGCTTCGTCTGGGTGGTGCGGCCCGACCGCACGACGGAGCGCCGCACCGTCGAGGTGCTGGCCTCCCGCGACGGCCGCGCCGCCCTGGCGCAGGGCTTGAAGGCCGGCGAGCGCGTGGTGGTCGAGGGCCAGTTCCGGGTCCGCCCCGGCCTTCCCGTCACCGAGCGCCCGCAGGACGCGACCGAGGCGCAGGCCGCGGCCCCCGGCGCATCCACCCGCATCGAGTGAGAGCCCGCGCATGAACCTCTCGGCCCCGTTCATCCGCCGGCCCGTCGCCACGATCCTGCTCTCGATCGCCCTGACGCTGTCGGGGCTGTTCGCCTACCGCTTCCTGCCGGTGGCGGCCCTGCCGACCGTGGACTTCCCGACCATCTCGGTCACCGCGCAGCTGCCTGGCGCCTCGCCGGAATCGATGGCGGCGTCCGTGGCGACGCCGCTGATCAAGGAATTCTCGACGATCCCGTCGATCGCCACGATCTCGGCGACGAACTACCAGGGCTTCACCTCGATCACCGTCGAGTTCGAGCTCTCGCGCAACATCGACCAGGCCGCCGCCGACGTGCAGGCGGCGATCACCCGCACCCTGCGCCGCCTGCCGATCGAGCTGACGATCCCGCCGAGCTTCCGCAAGCTCAACCCCGCCGACGCGCCGGTGATCCTGCTCGCCCTGTCGAGCGAGACGACGCCGCTGCCGACGCTCGACGCCTTCGCCCAGACGGTGATCTCGCCCTCGCTCTCGACCATCACCGGCGTCGGCCAGGTGCTGGTCTTCGGCAGCCAGAAATTCGCCGTCCGGGTCCAGCTCGACCCCAACGTGCTCGCCGCCCGCGGCATCGGCGTCGACGAGGTCCAGGCGGCGATCCAGAACGCCAACACCTCGACCCCGGTCGGCGTGGTCGAGGGGAGGGGGCAGAACCTCACCATCCAGACCAACACGCAGTTGATGAATGCCGACGGGTTCCGCGACGTGATCGTGGCGGTCCGCAACGGAAGGCCGGTGCGCCTCGGCGAGGTCGCCCGGGTCATCGATTCGGTCGAGAACAACCGCATCGCCTCGTGGAAGGACGGCACCCGCGGGCTGGTGCTCGCCGTCCAGCGCCAGCCCGACGCCAACACGGTCGACGTGGTCGATCGCGTCCGCGCCATGCTGCCGAAGTTCCAGGAGCAGCTGGGGGGGAGCGGCACCATCGACGTCGTCAACGACCGCTCGCTCTCGATCCGCGAGGCGGTGCACGACGTGCAGTTCACGCTGGTGCTCACCATCGTGCTCGTCGTCGCGGTGATCTACCTCTTCCTCGGGCGGCTCGCCGCGACGCTGATCCCGTCGGTGGCGGTGCCGATCTCGATCATCGCCACCTTCGGGGCGATGTACCTGCTCGGCTACTCGATCGACAACATCTCGCTCCTCGGCCTCACCCTCGCGGTCGGCCTCGTCGTCGACGACGCGATCGTGATGCTGGAGAACATCGTCCGGCACGTCGAGGAGGGGATGAAGCCGTTCGAGGCGGCGCTGAAGGGCGCGGGCGAGATCGGCTTCACCATCCTGTCGATCACCATCTCGCTCGTCGCGGTGTTCATCCCGGTGCTGCTGATGGGGGGCGTCGTCGGGCGCATCTTCAACGAGTTCGCCATCGTGGTGACGATCGCCATCGTCGCCTCGGCGGTGATCTCGCTGACGCTCACCCCGATGCTCGCCGCCCGCCTGCCGGCCGACGCGGCCGGCCACGGCGTCAAGAAGAACCTGTTCGAGCGCGGCTTCGCCCGGATGCAAGGGTGGTACGAGCGTGGCGTCGACCTCTGCCTGCGCTGGCCCTTCGCGGTGCTGATGGTGTTCTTCGCGAGCGTCGCGCTCACCGCCTGGATGTTCGTCGTCATCCCGAAGGGGTTCTTCCCCTCGGAGGATATCGGCCAGCTCCAGATCGCCACGGAAGCCGGCCAGGACGTCTCCTTCGACGCGATGACCGCGCTCCAGCACGAGGCCGAGGTGATCCTCGCCCGCCACCCGGCGGTGGCCCACGTGGTCAGCCGGGCAGGCTCGAACGGCTTCTCCGGCACCCTCAACCAGGGCTCGTTCTTCGTCGAACTGAAGGACAGGGACCTGCGCCCGCCGCTGGGCAGAACCATCGCGGAGCTGCGCCGCGACCTCGCGGCGGTGCCGGGCCTGACCTCGTTCATCACGCCGGTGCAGAACCTGCGCCTCGGCGGGCGCCAGTCGAAGAGCCAGTACCAGTACGTCGTGCAGGGCCTCGACCGGCCCGGGCTCGAGCGCTGGTCGGAGCGGCTGACCGAGGCCCTGGCCCGTGACCGCGCCACCTTCGCGGGCGTCACCAGCGACCTGCAGAACGCCGCGCTCCAGGCCAAGGTCACGGTCGATACCGACAAGGCGCAGGCGCTCGGCATCACCTCCGACCAGATCCGCCAGACCCTCTATACCGGCTTCGGCACCCGCCAGATCTCGACGATCTACGGCACCGCCGACAGCTACCAGGTCATCACCGAGTTCGACCCGCGCCTGAACTGGACCGCCGACCGCCTCGACGACATCCGGCTGCGGGCGGCGGGCGGCAAGCTGGTCCCGCTCTCGGCGGTGGCGAGCATCACCCGGGTGCCGGGCCCGCTCTCGATCAACCAGCTCGGCCTCCTGCCGGCGGTGACGATCTCGTTCGATCTCGCCCCCGGCGTCGCGCTCGGCCAGGCGGTCAACCGCATCGCCGAGATCAAGGACTCGCTCGGGGTGCCGGGTACCATCACGACGACCTTCGCCGGCACCGCCCAGGTGTTCCAGGACGCGCTGGCGAACCAGGGCCTGCTCTTGGCCGCGGCCGTCATCACCATCTACCTCGTGCTCGGCATCCTCTACGAGAGCTTCATCCACCCGCTGACCATCCTCACCGGCCTGCCGGCGGCGGCGATCGGGGCGCTCGGCGCGCTCCAGCTCTACGGGATGGACCTCTCGGTCATCGCGATCATCGGCGTCCTGATGCTGATCGGCATCGTGAAGAAGAACGCCATCATGATGATCGACGTCGCCCTGGTGCTGCAGCGCGAGCAGAACTGGACGCCGGCGGCCGCGATCCGCGAGGCCTGTGCGCTCCGCTTCCGCCCGATCATGATGACGACGGCGGCGGCCGTGATGGGGACGCTCCCGATCGCCATCGGCCATGGGGCGAGCGCCGAACTGCGCCAGCCCCTCGGCGTCGCGGTGGTGGGCGGGCTCCTGGTGTCGCAGCTCCTCACCCTGTTCATCACGCCCGTGCTCTACCTCTACATGGACCGCCTCGGCACGGGGGCGACGCGGCTCGTCCTGTCGCTGCGGCGCGGACGCCTGCCGGCGGCACGGGGCGAGGGGGAGGCGGGCCGGCACCAGCCGGCGGAGTGAGGGAGCATCGGTGTCCTGGCCGCAAGCTCCGGGCCTATTCGAGACAGCCGATTGCGTTCTCATCCTCCACGTCATTCCGGGGCCGCGCAGCGGAACCCGGGATGACGGGGAGAGGTGCCGGCGGGTGTGGAAGATCGATACGTCTGCCTCACGGTCTCATTTCGTCATATCTGATGTCCTCGATACTTGTTTCATCCGGTATTTTATCGGCCCGCCCGCAACCTCATCCCGAGGTGCGGTCGCAGGGAGCCTCGACGGAGGGATCCAGAAGGCCCGGTGATCCCTGGAGCCCTCCTTCGAGGCGGCTGCGCAGCACCTCGGGATGAGGTCGCGCGTGGGACGGGGCTGACGCTCGCCCTCGTCGTGCAACGACATCTCGGCGCGAACGCCCCCTCATCCGAATGAGGGATGACGCAGTTCCCGGGTGTCCCTACGCCTGTCGGGAATAAAGAAGCAGATCGAACGTAAGCCGCCGGATCGTTGCTGTGGCGGACGGATGATCGCGGGTCTCCGGCACGCCGGACCCTGCGTGCGACCGCGCGCGACTGGATCGAACCTTGGAGAAGCGCGGCCCGCGAGACCGTGATCGGGCGAACCGGCGCGACCGGCGACGCGTGCCCGATCGAGAACGAGCCCCGATAAGACCCGTCCGGCCCGCCGATGCGGGCCGCCAGGAGGCCGCCATGCGTGTTCTGACCGCCCTCTGCGCCCTCGCCGTCGCCACCGGCCTGTTCTGGGGCACGATGCTGACGCATCCGCCGACCGGTGAGGCGCGGCCCGGGCTCCACATCGACACCCGGGCCCTGACGCTCGGAGCCCACCTCGCGGACACGGATCCCTGCGACGCCAACTGAGGCATCCGACCGCCGGCCGGGATCTCAGGCACCCAGCTGCGCGAGATAGGTCCGCAGCAGCGCGACCCGGCGCGGGCGGAAGCTCGCCCCGTCCGGGGACACCTCCCGGATGCGGTCGATCCGGAACATGCGGAACGCCTCGCGCAGGCGGCACCACGCCAGCACGATCAGGCGGCGCTCCGAGTACACGATCGCGAGCGGCAGGATCGTCCGCGCCGTGAGCGCCCCGTGCTCGTCCTCGTAGCGGATGGCGAGGGCGTCCTCGCGCCAGCAGGCCCGCCGGATCACGTCGAGGGCCTCGGAGGGCGGGTACCGCGCATCCGGGCGGTAGACCTTCGAGATGACGTGCAGCAGATGCTGCTCGCGCTCGCCGGACAGCGTCGCGGCGACCTTGGCCAGGATTGCGGCCGCCGCCTCCGCCAGGGCCGGATCGCCCATGCTGCGCACCTCGGCCATGCCGATCGCCAGCGCTTCGACCTCGAGACGGGTCAGGGTCTGGGGCGGCAGCGCGTCGTCCTCGAGCAGCCGGTAGCCGTAACCCCGCTCGCCCTCGATGCGCGCGCCGGCCGCCCGCAGGCTGTCGATGTCGCGGTAGAGCGAGCGCAGCGAGACCCCGGTCTCCTCCGCCAGCCGGGCGGCGGTCACCGGCGCGGCCAGGACCCGCATCGCCTGGAGGAGCCGGAGCAGCCGGTCGGTTCGGGCCATCGTCCAACTGCCGGATTCTGTCAGTTGGGGGACGCTATAGCGGCTCCACGGGGACAGGCAACGCGCCCCGCAGCGGAGACCGCCATGAGCGTCCAGACCACGACCCACCTCAATTTCCGCGGCCGGGCCCGCGAGGCCCTCGGCTTCTACCGCTCGGTCTTCGGGGGCGAGCAGACGGTCGTCACCTACGGCGAGCTCGCCGGCGAGACCGACGCGGCGCGCCGGGACGCGGTGATCTGGGGCCAGGTCGTCTCTCCGGACGGCTTCCGCGTCATGGCCTACGACGTCCAGCCGGAGACGGCGTGGCATCCGGGCGAGAACGCGTTCTACGTCTCGCTGCGCGGGACCGCGCCAGGCGAAATCGAGGCGTACTGGGCGCGGCTGAGCGAGGGCGCGGCGGTGGTGGTGCCGCTCGGCCCGGCGGTGTGGTCGCCGCTCTACGGCATGCTGACGGACCGGTTCGGCATCACCTGGGTGCTCGACGTGGCGGCCGACCATCCGGGGGCGTGACCTCCGCGGCCGGTCCGGTGCGTCAGGCCCAGACCGGCCGCGTCGCCGCCTCGAGCCAGGCCCGGGTCTCCGGATCGACGAGGGCCGACAGCGCCTCCCGCACCCGGGCATGATACGCGTCGAGCCAGGCGGTCTCCTGCGGCGTCAGCAGCTCCGGCACCACGAGCGCCCGGTCGAACGGCGCGAGGGTCAGGGTCTCGAAGCCGAGCATCGGGCGCTCGCCGCCGGGAACCGCCCGCTCCTCGACCAGGACGAGGTTCTCGAGCCGGATGCCGAAGGCGCCGGTCTTGTAGTAGCCGGGCTCGTTCGAGACGATCATCCCGGGCTGGAGCGCCACCGTGCCGGTCTTGGCGATGCGCTGCGGCCCCTCGTGCACCGACAGGAAGGCGCCGACGCCGTGGCCGGTGCCGTGGTCGAAGTCGAGGCCGGCCTCCCAGAGCGGGCGGCGGGCGAAGGCGTCGATCTGCGCTCCCGTGGTGCCGCGGGGAAAGACCGCGGTCGCGATGGCGATGTGGCCCTTGAGCACGCGGGTGAAGCGGTCGCGCATCTCCGGGCTCGGGCTGCCGACCGCGACCGTGCGGGTGATGTCGGTGGTGCCGTCGCCGTACTGCGCGCCGGAATCGATCAGGAACAGCTCGCCCGGCTGAACCCGACGGTCGGTGCCGCGGGTCACGCGGTAATGCACGATGGCGCCGTTCGGCCCGGATCCGGAGATGGTCGGGAAGGCGATCTCGCGCAGGTTGTTCGCTTCGGCGCGAAACCCTTCGAGCCGCACCACCGCGTCGATCTCGGAGACCGCGCCGCCGGGCGCCTCGCGGGCGAGCCAGGCGAGGAAGCGGGTCACGGCGGCGCCGTCGCGCCGGTGCGCGGCGCGGGAGCCGGCGATCTCGGCCGCGTTCTTCGCCGCCTTCATGGCGGTGATCGGGTCGGGCCCGACATCGAGCGACCCGCCCGCCGCCTCGATCCGCCGGCCGAGCGCCACGGCGCCGGTGGCGGCGTCGACCCGCACCCGGGCCCCGGCGGCGCCCAAGCCGTCGAGGGCGGCCGGCAGGGCCGCCGGCTCGGACCGTTCGGCGAGGCCGTCGAGGGCGTGCGCCGCCTCGGCCGTGACCTTCTCGGGATCGAGGAACAGGCGCGGGCGGCCGTCGCGCGGGATCACCGCGTAGCCGAGCGGCAGCGGCGTGTGCGGGACGTCGCCGCCGCGGATGTTGAACAACCAGGCGAGGTTGTGCGGATCGGAGACGACCAGCGCGTCGAGGCGCGCCTTGGCGAGCGCCGCGCGCACCCGGTCGAGCTTCCCCGCCGCCGCCTCGCCCGCGAGGTGCTCGGGATGGGGCACCACCGACGCCCGCGGCGCGGCCGGGCGGTCGATCCAGACGAGGTCGACGAGGTTGAGGGAGGTCGGCTCGACGCGCCCGCCCGCGGCCGCGGCGGCGCGCTCGAGGCGCGCGAGCCCGTCCGGCGTGTGCAGCCAGGGATCGTAGGCCAGCACCCCGCCCGCCGGCAGGTTGGCCTCGATCCAGGCCTCGACGCCGGTCTCGGCGAGCGGCACCGGGGTGACCACGCCGGTATCGACCTGCTCGGCGGCCTGCAGGGTGTAGCGCCCGTCGACCACCAGGGCGGCCCTGTCGGCGAGAACGACGGCCGTGCCGGCCGAGCCGGTGAACCCGGTGAGCCAGGCCAGCCGCTCGGCGTTCGCCGGCACGTACTCGGATTGGTGCTCGTCGGCGCGCGGCACCACGAAGCCGGCATAGCCCCGTTGCGCCATCGCGGCCCGCAGCGCGGCGATCCGCGCCGCGCCCTCCCGGTGGCTGGGATCCTCGAAGCTCTGGAAACGGGCGGTCTGGCTCATGCCCCCTGGGGTACGACGCCGCGGGCGGGGCGGCAACCGCCGGCCCCGTCAATCCTGCATCCTCAGTACAGCGGCTGCAGCCGCACGTTCGGCACCGCGAACGGCCCGACCACCACCCGGCCGCCGGTCAGGCGCAAGGTCGGCAGCACCTTCAGGGGCGGCTCGCCGGGGCGGTCCGGTGCGCCCGGCGCGGGCTGGCCCGGGGCCGGCTCCCGGCGGCGCCCGCCGAGGAACTGGCCGACGATGTTGCCGACCAGCGCCGCGCCGTCGCCGCCGAGCCGCGCGCCGAGCTGCTCGCTGATCAGCGGGGCGATCACCTGCTCGAGTCCGGCGGTGCGCACGTCGAGCTGGCCGCTCGGCCGGTGCTGGTCGTCGAGGCCGAGCACGCCCTGTGCGCGCAGGCGACGGCTGCCCTTCTCGGCGGCGAGGCTCGTGATCTCCACGGTGCCGCCGGCCTCGCGCCAGCGCTCGAGCTCCTGCGCCAGGGTGCGGGTCCGGAAGCCCGCCGCCCGGGTCGCGGTGGCGTCGAGCGCGATGTCGGCGGGCTCGGATCCGCCGAGCAGCGGGTCGAGCAGCGGCAGGCCGGCCCGCATCACCCGCAGGCTGAGATCGACGGCGCCGTCGGTGGAGAAGCGTCCCGGCGTCGGCCGGGCATGCATCTCGAGATGGCCGGCCGAGAAGTCGATCGGGGAGGGGTCGGCGCCGGTGACGCTGCCCTTCAGCCCGTCGACCACCACGGAGGCGCGCTGGAAGCCGTCGCCGGTGAGGTGCAGGCTCGCCTCGAGGTCGCTCCAGGTCACGTCGGCGTCGAGCCCGCCCTGCTGCACCCGGAACGGCCCGGTCGCCTCCAGGATCACGTGGCGCGGCTGATAGACCTGGGCCACCGCCACCACCGGGCCGACGGTGAAGCGCACGTCGGAGCGGGAGAAGCCCAGCGAGGCGCAGCGCAGCTCGAAGCGGAACGGGAATCCGGTGAGCGAGCGGTCGGCGCAGGTCCATTGCCGCCCGGCCTGCGCCTCGCGGGCGAACCACCCCTGGATCTCCGAGTCGGCCCTGCCCCGCAGCCAGAACCAGCCGGCCGTCCAGGCGAGCGCCAGCAGGACGAGCAGCGCGAACGGCGCGAACAGGCCGAGGCGCAGGCCGGGCCCGCGGCGGGTTCCCCCGCCGCGCGTCGTCCCGTTCGTCGGCCCAACGGTGGTCGGCCTGTCCATCGGCATGATCCCGGCGCTGCGGCGGTCCGACCTCGAACCGCGCGGATTGAACCGCGTCCCCGTAGCTGCTACCGGCCGCGCCCGGCAAGGGAGACCGGTCCGGAGGCGCGCTCACGAGGTCGTGGCGAAGACTTCCGGCCGGGAGGAAATGGGGGGCGTGGCGCGATGGAGGCGGGGGAACCGTCGGATCTCTGGGTGTTCGGCTACGGCTCGCTGATGTGGCGGCCGGGCTTTCCCTTCGTCGAGAGCCTTGCGGGCCGCCTGCGCGGCTATCACCGCTCGCTCTGCGTGCTCTCGCACGTCCATCGCGGCACGCCGGAGCGGCCGGGCCTGGTGCTCGGGCTCGACCGCGGCGGCTCCTGCCGCGGCATGGCCTTCCGGGTCGCGGGGCCGCAGGCCGCCGCCACGCTCGGCTACCTGCGCGAGCGCGAGCAGGTCACGGCGGTCTACGTCGAGCGGGTGCTCGGCGTCACCCTCGACGACGGGCGGAGCATCCAGGCGGTGACCTACCTCGTCGACCGCCGTCACCCGCAATATGCCGGCCGCCTGCCGGAGGCCGAGCTGGTGCGGCTGGTGCGCCAGGGCCTCGGCCGCTCGGGCGCCAACCCGGACTACGTCCGCCACACCCACGACCAGCTCGTCGCCATGGGCATCCCCGACCCGATGCTCGCCCGCCTCGCCGCGGCCTGCGCGGTGCCGAGCCCGTGACCTGCGCCGCCCCGTCGCGACGGGGCCCCGCGGGGCGAGACGTGCTCGGCGAAACACGCTCGGCGAAACATGCTCGGGGAGAGCATAACCGTCAGGACACGATCATTCCCCGTTCAGGCGCGTTGGTCCGTCTGGGTCCCTCGAGAGACCCGAACGGGCGAAAGACCCGGACGGACTAGCCGGAGCGCCTCCGCGTTGATGAATCCCACGACCCACCTCGCCCTGATCAACGTCTTCGTCGGCGACATCCAGGGCGGGCTCGGCCCCTTCCTCGGCACCTGGCTGGCGCAGGCCGCGCATTGGGGTCCGAGCCAGGTCGGCCTCGTCACCACCATCGTGGGCTTCGCGACCCTCGCCCTGAGCGGGCCCCTCGGGGCGCTCGTCGACCGGCTCGGCCGGCCCCGGATGCTGATCGCGGCGGCCTGCGCGGCGATCCTCGTCGGGACACTCCTGCTGCTGCCGGCCCGCGCCTTCATGACGGTGCTCGTCGCCCAGTTCATCGCCGCGGCCGGCGGCACCCTGGTGGTGCCGGCCGTGACGGCGCTGACCCTCGGCATGGTCGGCAAGCAGGCCTTCCCGAAGCAGCAGGGCCGCAACCAGGCCTGGAACCACGTCGGCATCCTGGGCGCCGCCCTCGCGATCAGCTTCGGCACACCGTACATGGGCCCGAGCATCGCCTTCTGGGTGCTGGGCGGCCTCTCCGCCTGCGCCATCGTGGCGGCGCTGACGACGCCCGGGAAATCCTACAACGGCCGCCGCGCCGTCGGCTGGAAGGAGGACGACCCGGACGACAAGCCGGAGCGCTCCGCCGTCCTGAAGGTCCTGTCCGACCGGCGCCTGCTGATCCTCTCGGGCGCGCTCGCCTTGTTCAACCTCGCCAACGGCTCGATGCTGAGCCTGCTCGGCCAGAAGCTCGTCGCGTCCGGACAGGACGGCACCGGCTGGACCGCGCGCTACGTCATCGTCGCCCAGGCGGTGATGATCCCGGTCGCGCTCTTCGCCGGCTCGCTCGCCGACCGGCGCGGCCGGCGCCAGCTCCTCCTCGTCGCCTGTGCGGTGCTGCCGGCGCGCGCGCTGCTCTCCGCCTTCCTGTCCGATCCATACTGGCTGGTGCTCGCCGAGGTGCTGGACGGCGTCGCCTCCGGCGTGATCGGCGTCGCGGTGCCGGTGGTGGTGGCCGACCTCACCTGGGGCTCGGGCCGCACCCAGACCGCGCTCGGCACCGTCGCGGCGGTGCAGGGCGTCGGCGGCGCGCTCTCCGGCTGGGTCGGGGGCCTGCTCGCGCTGCATCTCGGCTGGACCTGGGCCTTCCTGGCGCTCGCCGTGCCGGCCGGCCTCGCCCTGATGATGGCGCTGTGGCTCGAGGAGACCTGCGCCCCGGGCGGCCAGGACGGCGCCGGGGGCGCCTGCAGCCAGGCCAAGCCTCCCGAAGGCGAGTCGCCCGAGGGCGAGTCTCCCGACGGGGAATCCCCGGAAGCCGGATCTCCCGAGGGCGAGCCCTCCGGGGACGCGGAGCCGCGCCGCGGCGAGGTCGGGGCGCCGGCGGGGCCCTAGGGGCCCGCGGGGACGATCCTTGCCGGGGATTGACCCCGGGGCCCCCCTGGACAGGGCGGAGGCCGGCGTGATGCTATCGCGTCGTTCGTCCCGAGGCTCCTGAGGTGAGTGCGCCGCCATGAAGACGCTCCTCGTTCCGGTCGCCCGCCACACCCTGCTCGACTCGGTGCTCGACACCGCCGTGCTCATGGCGCGACGCTTCGGCGCCAGCATCGAGGGGTTCGGCCTGCGCCCGGCGCTCGCCGAATACGTGCCCGTCGACATGGTCGGGGGCATGACCTGGGTGCGCGACGAGGAGACCGACCTCGTCGAGGCGCGCGATTGCGGCGGCCTGTTCACCGCCGCGATGGAGCGCCACGCCATCGCCCGCGACAGCGCCGACGCGGCCAGGACCGGCCCGCGCTGGCGCTGGCTGCCCGACGCGCCCCCCGGCGACGGCTACCTCGCCCAGCACGCCCGCCTGTTCGGCGCCACCATCGTCGGCCGGCCCGGCGGCGGCGAGGGCGCGCCGCGCATGACGACCCTCGAGGCGGTGCTGTTCGAGAGCGGGCGCCCCCTGGTGATCGCCCCGCCGACCCCGCCCGGGAGCATCGGCGAGACCGTGGTGATCGCCTGGAACGGCTCGACCGAGACCGCCCGCGCGGTCGCCTTCGCGGCGCCGTTCCTGCGCCAGGCGACGCGGATCGAGGTGCTGGGCGTCGATGCCGGCATGGTGCCGGGCCCGAGCGCCGAGGAGCTGGCCGCCGCCCTCAACCGCGAGGGCCTGTCGGCGCAGGGGCGCACGCTGGCCGCCGGCCGCCGCACCCCCGGCGAGATCTTCCTCACCGAGGCCCAGGAGATCGGCTGCGACCTCCTCGTCAAGGGCGCCTACACCCAGAGCCGCCTGCGCCAGATGATCTTCGGCGGCGCCACCAGCCACATCCTCGCGCACGCCACCATGCCGGTGCTGATGGCGCATTGACGGATTCGCATGACCGACCTCCCCGCATGACCGACTTCGCCCTCGACCCGCGGCTCTCCGCCGATACCATCGCGCTCGGCGACCTCGCCCTCTCGAGCGTGCTGCTCCTCGACGACAAGCGCTTCCCCTGGCTCGTCCTGGTGCCGCGCCGCGCGGGCGTCTCCGAGATCACCGACCTGTCGCCCGGGGACGCCGCCCGGCTGATGGAGGAGACGCGCCTCGCCGTCGGGGTGATGCAGGCGCTCGCCAAGCCCGACAAGGTGAATGTCGGCGCGCTCGGCAACGTGGTGGCGCAACTCCACGTCCACGTGGTCGGCCGGTTCCTGTCAGATCCCGCCTGGCCCGGGCCGGTCTGGGGGCACGGCACCCGCGAGCCCTATCCGGCGCACGCGGCGGCGCAACTGGTGGAGCGGGCGCGGGCGCTGTTCGCGGCGGCGTGACGGCCGGGGAGGGGCGGCGCCCGCGTTCCCGGCGCGCCGATTTCCGCGAGGTCGGGGGCGCAACGCTCGCCGTTCCTTTTGCCGGGAGCCGCGGCATCTGCTAACCCGCGCTCCCGAGTGCGGACCTGCCGCCCGACCCGAGCCGTGATGCGCCCCGCCATGCTTCGCCGCCTGCTCCTCGCCCCCGCCCTCGCCGTGTCCGGGCTGGCCCTCGTCGCCGCGTGCCCGGCCGCGGCCCAGGATGCCGCCGAGTTCGTGGTGCGCCTCAACCGGCTGGAGAACCAGTCGCGCCAGATGGCGGGCCAGATCGAGTCGCTCCAGTACGAGAACCGCCAGCTCAAGGAGCAGCTGCGCAAGTTCCAAGAGGACGTCGAGTTCCGCTTCCAGGAGTCGAAGGGCGGGCAGCGCCCGGCGGCCGCGACCCCGCAGCCGAAGCCCCAGAAGCGCAGCGACGCCTTCGATCCCTCGCAGAACCCGGGCGCCCCGGGCGCTCCCCAGGCGCTCGGTGCCACCACGCCGTCCCAGGCGCCCCGGGCGGCGGCGGCCGCCCCCGCGACGCCGGGCGCCACCGCGGCCCTCGCCCCGCCCCGCGCGGCGATCGAAGACGAGACCCCCGATTACGGCGAGCCGGTCGACCTGCGCCCGCCGTCCCGGCCGGCCGCCGCCGCTCCGGCCCCGGCGCCGCGGCCCTCCGCCAGCGTCGCCGCCACCGGCACCGGCGACGCCAAGGCCGATTACGAGGCCGCCTACGCCTACGTGCTGCAGCGCCAGTACGAGCAGGCCGAGATGAGCCTGCGCCAGTTCATCCAGTCGCATCCCCGCGACGGGCTGGTGCCGGACGCGACCTACTGGCTCGGCGAGAGCTACCTCCAGCGCAACCGCACCCGCGAGGCGGCCGAGCAGTTCCTGAAGGTCTCGACCGACTACGCCCGCTCGCGCAAGGCGCCCGACGCGATGCTGAAGCTCGGCGCCTCGCTCAACGCGCTCGGCGCCCGCGAGCAGGCCTGCGCCACCCTGGCCGAGCTGGAGCGCAAGTTCCCGCAGGCCTCCTCGACCGTGAAGCAGGGCGTCGACCGGGAGCAGCGGCGCGCGCGCTGCGCCGCGTGAGCGGCGCGGGGTGAGCCGCCCCGACGGGCCGTCCGCGGACGAACCTCTCGCGGACGGACCGCTCGACCCGGAGGAGGGAAGGCGCCTCCTCGCGCCCTGGATCGGGCCGGGCGCGCCGTTCCGCGGCGCCGTGCTGGCGGTCTCCGGCGGCCCCGACTCGACGGCCCTGATGGGCTGCGCCGCCCTCGGTCCGGCGGGGGTTCCGCTCGTCGTCGCCACCGTCGACCATGGCCTGCGGCCGGGATCCGAGGCCGAGGCGCAGGGCGTGGCCGCTCTCGCCGCCCGCCTCGGCCTGGCCCATCGCCGCCTCGCCTGGACCGGCGCGAAGCCGGCGGCGCGGATCCAGGAGGCGGCCCGGGCGGCGCGCTACGGCCTGCTCGCCGGCCTCGCCCGCGAGGTCGGAGCCGACCTCGTCCTCACCGCCCACACCCTCGACGACCAGGCCGAGACCGTGCTGATGCGCCTGTGCGCCGGCTCGGGGCCGGCCGGCCTCGCCGGCATGGCGCCCTCCCGCGCCCTCGGCGGGCTCACCCTCGCCCGGCCGTTCCTCGGCGTGCCCAAGGCGCGCCTCGTCGCGACCTGCGAGGCGCGGGAGTGGCCGTTCGTGCGCGATCCCTCGAACGTCGATCCGCGCTTCGGCCGCGCCCGGCTGCGCGGGCTGCTGCCGCTGCTCGCCGCGGAGGGGCTCACCGCTTCCCGCCTCGCCCGCCTCTCCGCGCGCCTGCGCCGCGACGAGGCCGCCTTGAGCGGTGCTGCCGCCGCGGCCCTGCGCGACCTCCGGCGCGACGCGCCCGGCGGGGAGGGGCGCCTCGTCCTCGACGGCCCCGGCCTCGCGGCGCTGCCGGAGGCGGTCGCCCTGCGGGTCGCCGGCCTCGCGGTCGCGGCCCTGCACGCCGAGGCGGCGCAGGGGGCGGCGGACGCGCCCTCGCCCTACCCGCCGCGGCTGGAGCGCCTGGAGCGGGTGGTCCTCGAGGCCGTCCTGCCGGCCCTGCGGGAGGGCCGCCCCTGCCGGCGCACCGTCGCGGGCCTCCTGTTCTCGACCGGGGGCGGCCGCCTGACCCTGGCGCCCGAGCCGCCGCGCCGCGTCCGGTCCCGGATGGAATGACGGTGCGGCGGGGCGCGCGGCGCCGCAGGCGCGGGCGATTACTTGGCAAGCCTCCGGCGGGTGCCTACATTGCGGTCCGAGTGCCGGTGCCCACCCCAGCACGCCCGCGCGGCGCCGCGCTCCTCAGGGATTGACCTTTCGATGAACCCCAACTTCCGCAATTTCGCCCTGTGGGTCGTCATCTTCCTGCTGGTGCTGGCCCTCGTGACCCTGTTCCAGAATCCGGGTCACCGCTCGGGAGGCGGGGAGATCGCCTACAGCCAGCTCCTGAACGACGCCGAGGCGGGCCGCATCCAGAACGTGGTCATCTCCGGCCAGGAGGTGAGCGGCACCTACACGAGCGGCGGCACCTTCACGACCTACGCGCCGAACGACCCCTCGCTGGTGTCGAAGCTCCAGGGCAAGGGCGTGACCATCACGGCCCGTCCGCCCTCCGACAACACCCCGTGGTTCATCGCGCTGCTCGTCAACTGGCTGCCGATCCTGGTGTTCATCGGCGCCTGGATCTTCCTGTCGCGCCAGATGCAGTCCGGCGCCGGCCGGGCCATGGGCTTCGGCAAGTCCAAGGCGAAGCTCCTGACCGAGGCCCACGGCCGCGTCACCTTCGAGGACGTGGCGGGCGTCGACGAGGCCAAGGAGGACCTGCAGGAGATCGTCGAGTTCCTGCGCGACCCGCAGAAGTTCCAGCGCCTCGGCGGCCGCATCCCGCGCGGCGTGCTGCTGGTCGGCCCCCCCGGCACCGGCAAGACCCTGATCGCCCGGGCGGTCGCGGGCGAGGCCAACGTGCCGTTCTTCACCATCTCGGGCTCGGACTTCGTCGAGATGTTCGTCGGCGTCGGCGCCAGCCGCGTCCGCGACATGTTCGACCAGGCGAAGAAGAACGCGCCCTGCATCATCTTCATCGACGAGATCGACGCCGTCGGCCGCCATCGCGGCGCGGGCTTAGGGGGCGGCAACGACGAGCGCGAGCAGACCCTCAACCAGCTCCTCGTCGAGATGGACGGCTTCGAGGCCAACGAGGGCATCATCATCATCGCGGCGACCAACCGCCCCGACGTGCTCGACCCCGCGCTGCTGCGCCCGGGCCGCTTCGACCGCCAGATCATCGTGCCGAACCCGGACGTGATCGGCCGCGAGCGCATCCTGCGCGTCCACGTCCGCAAGGTCCCGCTCTCGCCCGACGTCGACCTGAAGGTGATCGCCCGCGGCACGCCCGGCTTCTCGGGCGCCGACCTGATGAACCTCGTCAACGAGGCGGCCCTGCTGGCGGCCCGCCGCGGCAAGCGCATCGTGACGATGCACGAGTTCGAGGACGCGAAGGACAAGGTGATGATGGGCGCCGAGCGGCGCACCCTCGTCATGACCGAGGACGAGAAGCGGCTCACCGCCTATCACGAGGGCGGCCACGCCATCGTGGCCTTCAACGTCCCGGCGACCGATCCCGTCCACAAGGCGACGATCATCCCGCGCGGCCGGGCGCTCGGCATGGTCATGCAGCTGCCGGAGCGCGACAAGCTGTCGATGTCCTTCGAGCAGATGACCTCGCGCCTCGCCATCATGATGGGCGGCCGCGTCGCCGAGGAGATGATCTTCGGCCACGACAAGGTCACCTCCGGCGCCCAGTCGGACATCGAGCAGGCGACCCGGCTCGCCCGCATGATGGTGACCCGCTGGGGCTTCAGCCCCGAGCTCGGCACCGTCGCCTACGGCGAGAACAACGACGAGGTCTTCCTCGGCATGCAGGTCAACCGGCAGCAGAACGTGTCGGAGGCCACCGCCCAGAAGATCGACGCCGAGGTCCGCCGCCTGGTCGAGGCCGGCCTGCAGGATGCCCGCCGCATCCTCGACGAGCGCCGCGACGACCTCGAGGCGCTGGCCCGCGGCCTGCTCGAGTACGAGACCTTGTCGGGCGACGAGATCCGCGACCTCATCAACGGCAAGCCCCCGGTGCGCGATTCCGGCGACTACCCGACCAACCCGACCCGCGGCTCGCCGGTCCCCTCCGCCGGCCGCGGCCGGCCGCGGGAGAACGACGGCGGCTACGAGCCCCAGCCGCAGGCTTGAGACCCGGAATCCACACCGGTCGGTTTTCGTCACGAGGGGCGGCGGGATCACTCCCGCCGCCCCTTGTCGTTGCCGGCGAGCCTCAAAATAACCCAAACCCGGTGCGACCGCGTGCGGCAACGGGCGGCACTGGCCTTGCGCGGGGCCGCGCGACGGCGGGCACAAGTGGCCCGGGACGGGACAGGGAGTTGACGACCGTGCGCAAGTATTTCGGGACCGACGGCATCCGGGGCCGGGCCAACGGCGTGATCACGCCGGAACTCGCGCTCAAGGTGGGACAAGCCGCCGGGCTCGTGTTCCAGCGCGGGGACCATCGCCACCGGGTGGTGATCGGCAAGGATACCCGCCTCTCGGGCTACATGATCGAGACCGCGTTGGTGGCGGGCTTCACCTCGGTGGGAATGGACGTGCTGCTGCTCGGCCCGATGCCGACGCCGGCCGTCGCGATGCTGACCCGCTCGATGCGGGCCGATATCGGGGTGATGATCTCGGCCTCGCACAATCCGTTCGAGGATAACGGCATCAAGATCTTCGGCCCCGACGGTTTCAAGCTCTCCGACGAAGTCGAGCGCGAGATCGAGCGCCTGATCGAGGCCGACGTGACGACGAAGCTCGCGGGCTCCCACGATCTCGGCCGCGCCAAGCGCATCGAGAGCGTGCATGCTCGCTACATCGAGTTCGCCAAGCGCACGCTCCCGCGCAACCTGACCCTCGACGGCCTGCGGGTGGTGGTCGATTGCGCCAACGGCGCCGCCTACCGGGTCGCGCCCGAGACCCTGTGGGAGCTCGGCGCCGAGGTGATCGCCATCGGCACCGAGCCGGACGGCTTCAACATCAACCGCGACGTCGGCTCGACCGCGCCGGAGGCCCTCGTCGCCAAGGTGCGCGAGCTGCGCGCCGATATCGGCATCGCGCTCGATGGCGACGCCGACCGGGTGCTCGTCGTCGACGAGAAGGGCCAGCGGGTCGACGGCGACCAGCTGATGGCGGTGGTCGCCCGCTCATGGCAGGAGGATGCCCGCCTGACCCGTCCCGGGGTCGTGACGACGATCATGTCGAACCTCGGCCTCGAGCGCTATCTCGGGGGCCTGGGGCTCGGCATGGTCCGCACCGCCGTCGGCGACCGCTACGTGCTCGAGCACATGCGCGAGCACGGCTACAACCTCGGCGGCGAGCAGTCCGGCCACATCATCATGTCGGACTACGCCACCACTGGCGACGGGCTGGTGGCGGCGCTCCAGCTCCTCTCGGTGGTCCAGCGCCAGCAGCGCCCGGTGAGCGAGGTCTGCCACTGCTTCGACCCGCTGCCGCAGGTGCTCAAGAACGTGCGCTACGGCCTCGGCGGCGAGCCGCTGCGCCAGGACAGCGTCGTCACCGCCATCGAGGGCGCCCGCCAGCGCCTGGGCGAGGGCGGCCGCCTCGTCATCCGCCCGTCCGGGACCGAGCCGGTGATCCGCGTGATGGCCGAGGGCGACGACCGCGACCTCGTGGTGCGGGTGGTCGACGACGTGGTCGAGGCGCTGCGCAAGGTCGCGGCCTGATCCAATCGCGCCGGCGGGACGGCGGCAGGCCGCCTTCGTCCCGCCCGCCTCCCGACGTCCGCGCCGCAGCCGGTGCGCGCAGCGCGGACCGCTCTGCGCGCACCGGCACGCGCGGGGCCCGTGTCTTCACCGGCGCGAAAACATCGGAAGCAACACTTTCTCAGCCGTGAGGCTTAACGTTAAGCGCAGGTTTACCGAACGCGGTGAAAGTCGTGACGTCTTCCGGAACGGCCGCCCTCCGTCATCAGCGGCCCTTCACAGCAAGGAACCGTCATGGGCCGCAGCAAGCCACTCGCGCTGGCGCGCATCTTCACGCTCGCTGCGAGCGTGGCCGCGCCGGGGCTCGTTCACGCCGCCGACCTCCTGCCGCCTCCGCCCCCGCCGCTGCCGCCCCCGCCGGTGGAGTTCGCCGGCGGCTGGTACCTGCGCGGCGACGTCGGCGCCAGCATCTACACCCGGCCGAAGCTGTCGACCGCGCCGAGCCCGGACGTGGTCGATTACTACAACACCGATCTCGGCGGCGGCGGCTTCGCCGGCATCGGTGTCGGCTACCAGTTCAATTCCTGGCTGCGCGGCGACGTCACCGGCGAGTACCGCTTCTCCAGCGGCTTCCGTGCCAACGACCGGATCAAGTCGAAGTACTCGACCTACGACGATAACGGCCTGCGCCGCGACCATTACGACAACACCTACGAGACCACCGCCGGCAACTACTCGTCGGCCGTCGTCCTGGTGAACGGCTACGCCGATCTCGGCAACTATTACGGCTTCGTGCCGTTCGTCGGCGCCGGCGTCGGCGCGGCGTTCCACCACTTCTCCGGCGTGTCGGATTCGAGCCAGATCAACGGCAGCTACTCCTACGCGGACTATCCGGACTGGGGGAAGACCGGCTACCAGAACATCAGCGGCGGCAGCTACAAGAACCAGACGAAGACGAGCTTCGCCTGGGCGCTGCATGCCGGTCTGTCCTACGCGGTGACGCCGAACCTCAAGCTCGAACTGGCCTACCGCTACCTCAACCTCGGCGAGGGCAGCACCGGCGTGCTGAACTGCTTCTGCGGCAGCACGCTGACCCCGATCAAGGTCAAGGACATCGAGGCGCACGACATCAAGCTCGGCATGCGCTGGATGTTCGGTGCGCCGGTCCTCGCCGCCGCCTACGAGCCGCCGCCGCCCCCGATGATGCCGCTGGTGCGCAAGTACTGACGATCGTTCCGCCTCCAGTGCGCGTTCGCGCCGGAGGCGGATCCGGCGGCGCGTTAGGGTTAAGCGGCCGCTAACCTTCCGGCCTTACATGTCTTTATCGGGCCGACCGGCCCGACACCTCGCGAAGTACGCCCCGGCCGAGGAGTCGAAGGGGCAGGAAAGGTCGCCCATGGCACGGTTCGGTCACTGCTTCCCGGTCGCGGTCCTCGGGCTCGGCCTGCTCGGCGCGCCGGCGGTCGCCGCCGACCTGCTGCCGCCCCCGCCCCCTCCGCCCCCGCCGCTCGCCGCGCCCGTCGAGGTCGGCTCGGGCTGGTACCTGCGCGGCGACTACACGGCGAGCGACTTCCGCCACCCGAAGGACGACACGCTGCCGGGCACCGAGGGCGCCAAGCTCGTCGGCTTCCGCCTCGGCAACACCGACGGCTACGGCGGCGGCATCGGCTACCGCTTCAACAGCTTCCTGCGCGCCGACGTCACGGTCGACGGACGCACCCGCAGCCGCTTCCGCGACTATTCCTCGCGCACCAACTTCGTCGAGGGCTTCAACACCGAGGCGGGCAAGCTCGACGTGCTGACCGGCCTGTTCAACGTCTACGTCGATCTCGGCACCTGGTGGGGCTTCACGCCCTATGTCGGCGCCGGCGTCGGCATGGCGAGCAAGCGCTTCCACGATGCCTGGACCGGCACCACCTGCTTCACCACCGCCTGCGGCAGCGGCGTCGACGGCGCCTACCGAATCGGCGCGCAGGGGTTCGACGCCCGCGCCAACCACACCGCGGTCGGCCTCGCCTGGGCGGCGATGGCGGGCATCTCCTACGAGATCGGCGCCGGCGTCAGCATCGACGCCAACTACCGCTACCTCGAGGTCGGCAAGGCCCGCACCGGGTTCGACGCCTACAACCAGAACACCCGGATCAAGGACATCGCCGCCAACGAGTTCCGGGTTGGCCTGCGCTGGGCCTTCGGCAACGGCCTCGCCCTGCCGGGCCTGGGCGGCCTGGCGTACTGATCGCATCGTCCCGTCACAAGCCGATCGCCCGGTGCGCCCGCCGCACCGGGCGATCTGCTTTTTGCAACGATGCACGGCACTGTGTGCATCCGCAACTCAATCTTAAGGTTACCGAGACATTCTGGGCACAACGGCGCGGCGGCCACTGCCGATCAATCTGCCGGGGGCGGTCCAAATGCGTTTCGCGATCTTCGGAGTTCTTGTCGGGCTGGGCATGGCTGCGCCGGTGACGGTGCGGGCCGCGGATCTCGACTTCGGCGTCTTGCGCGGCGGCAGCTACGAGCCGGCCGCCGCGCCCTCCCTGGCGAACTGGGAGGGCATCTATGTCGGCGGCCATGGCGGCTGGTCGAGCGCGAGCTTCGGCTTCGGCGATGTCTTCCGCGACCCCGTCGCACAGGCGCTTCGCGCCACCGCGATCGAGACGACGCTCGGTGCGTCCGGCCTCATGCATGCGCGCGACATGCGGCGGGACGGTACCAGCTTCGGCGCCTTCGCGGGCGTGAACTACCAGTTCGACGATACCGTCGTCGGCGTCGAGCTCGACTACACGCATCTCGGCCTGACCGGGCGCAGCAGCGACGCGATCAACCGCTACCAGATCGACAGCGCGGGCTACCTCAGGGGCGCGAAGCTTTCCGGCGACGCGTCGACGCGGATGGACGACTACGCGACCCTGCGAGCCCGCGTCGGCTACGCCATCGGCGACTTCCTGCCGTTCGTGACCGGAGGCTTCGCGATCGGACGGGCGCAGATCGCCCAGACCGTGGCGGTGCGCGGCTACGAGTACGATCAGGCTGCCTACCGCAGCAACCAGACGGCGGATCCCTCACAGCGGGTCTACGTCAACAACTACGGCTATAAGACCTTCCTGCAGAACGATCCCGGCAGCAGCGTACTGGCCGCACCCGACATCTTCCGGCCGACCAAGGAGAAGATCGTCGGCGGCATCGCGGCCGGGGCCGGCATCGAGTACGCGATCACGCCCAACCTGATCCTGCGCGCCGAATACCAGTACGTGCTGTTCAACGACTTCGACGGCCACAAGCTGAACCTCAACACCGTGCGCGGCGGCGCCGCAGTGAAGTTCTAGGGCATGCTCCGCTAAGGTGGACGCAGCTCCACTCAAACGATGCGGCAAAACCACAGGCCTGGCGCAGCGATCGATTGCAACGTCACGGTACAAGACAGCCGTATTTCATCCGTGATGTCACCCCGTCCCAAGTGGGGCTTCATCCTGGGGTGCTGCTGCTTGCAGCAGCCTCGAAGCAGGGCTCCAAAGACCACGGCGATCCCTGGAGCCCTGCTTCGAGGCTCCCTCACGGTCGCACCTCAGGATGAGCTCGCAGGTGGGGGAGACGAGCGGTGCAGGCCTCTTGCCGGTGTCGTGGACCGTGCTGCAACGCGATCGTGAAGTGCTCCAGCGGCCGGCAGGGGCGGTCTCTGCCGGCTCCATCCCGACATGCCGAACCGATCGCCACCCCGCGCGACGGTCGGCCCCGGGCGTTACCGCGGCAGGAGCGGCAAAGGCGGCCGCTTTCCCCGCGGTCGCGAGCCCTCGTGCAGCATGTATAGACATTTTTCCAAGATTGGATTGCGGCGATCCCCCGCCGGTGCCGGTTGAAGGGGGATCCATGACCGCGGGCTCATCCCGGTCGGCGGCGAGGTTCCCCGCGCCGCGCCCTGCCGTGCCGGCCTGATGCTGGACGACAGCCGCATGCGTGACGGCGTCGGTCGAATGGCCGCCCTCGGGGCGAACGAGAGCCGGGCCGCTTCCGACGCCACCGGATCCTGCCCGCCATTCCCCGCGCCCGCTGCCCGATACCCGTCGCGACGCCTGCCCCGGCGATCCCCTCGGCTGTCCCCCTGAGAAAGGCGACCCCGATCCGCTCGGGCCGAGGCGTCCCGCGTACGGAACACCGCTCTCCCCCCTCGACGATCTCCGCCACCCTCGCGGAGCCGGCGCGGCGCGCTTGCCAAGCAGCGTTACAGGTATATACATAATGCCTGCAACGAAGCAGGTGTCCGATGCGCTCGCCTGCCTCGATCGGAGGGAGCGTCGATGCCGCTCCGCTCTGTCCCTGCGAGGCGAGCGCAGGCCCGGGCGCGCCGGACGGCGCATCGGCTTCAACGCGCGGCACGCGCATCGTGAACGGAACGAGGACCCAGCCATGACCCTGACCCTCCATCCGGGCCGCGTGACGCTCCGGGATCTCGAGCGCGTCTATCGCGGCGGCGAGGCGGCGCGGCTGGAGGCGGGCTTCGACGCCGGCATCGAACGGGGCGCCGCGCGGATCGCGGCCATCGCCGAGGGCGAGGCGCCGATCTACGGCATCAATACCGGCTTCGGGAAACTGGCCTCGATCCGGATCGCGCCCGGCGACCTCGCCACCCTCCAGCGCAACCTGATCCTGTCGCATTGCTGCGGCCTCGGCGAGCTGCTGGAGGCCGACGTGGTGCGGCTCGTCATGGCCCTGAAGCTCATCTCGCTCGGCCGGGGCGCGTCTGGCGTGCGGCTCGCCATCGTGCGCCTCATCGAGGCGATGCTCGCGCGCGGCGTCGTGCCGGCGATTCCCGGTCAGGGCTCGGTCGGCGCGAGCGGCGACCTCGCGCCGCTCGCCCACCTGGCCGCCGTCATGATCGGCGAGGGCGAGGCGTTCCTCGACGGCGAGCGGATGCCGGGCGCGGAGGCCTTGCGGCGCGCCGGGCTGGAGCCGGTCGTGCTGGCGGCGAAGGAAGGGCTCGCGCTCATCAACGGCACGCAGGTCTCGACGGCGCTCGCGCTCGCCGGGCTGTTCCGGGCCTTCCGGGCGCTCCGGAGCGCGCTCGTCACCGGCGCGCTGTCGACCGACGCGGCGATGGGCTCCTCCGCCCCGTTCCATCCCGAGATCCACCAGCTTCGCGGCCATCAGGGTCAGATCGATGCCGGCGCGGCCCTGCGGGCGCTCCTCGACGGCTCGGCGATCCGCGCGAGCCACGTCGAGGGCGACGAGCGCGTGCAGGATCCCTACTGCATCCGCTGCCAGCCGCAGGTCGTGGGGGCCTGCCTCGACCTCCTGCGGCAGGCCGGGCGCACGCTCGAGATCGAGGCCAACGCCGTGACCGACAATCCCCTCGTCCTGTCCGACGGCGAGGTCGTGTCGGGCGGCAACTTCCACGCCGAGCCGGTCGCCTTCGCGGCCGACCAGATCGCGCTCGCGGTCTGCGAGATCGGCTCGATCGCGCAGCGCCGGATCGCGCTCCTGGTCGACCCGGCCCTGTCCTTCGGCCTGCCGGCCTTCCTGGCGAGGAAGCCGGGCCTCAATTCCGGGCTGATGATCGCCGAGGTGACCTCGGCGGCGCTGATGAGCGAGAACAAGCAGCGGGCCCACCCGGCCTCGGTCGATTCGACGCCGACCTCCGCCAACCAGGAGGACCACGTCTCCATGGCCTGCCACGGCGCCCGCCGCCTCCTGCCGATGACCGAGAACCTGTTCGGCATCCTGGGCATCGAGGCCCTGGCCGGCGCGCAGGGCGTCGAGCTGCGCGGGCCGCTGCGGACGAGCCCGGAGCTGGAGCGGGCGCTCGCCGCGATCCGCGCCGCCGTCCCGTCCCTGGAGGAGGACCGCTACCTCGCGGGCGACCTGCGCGCCGCGGCCGCCCTGGTGGCGGACGGTGCGATCGAGGGCGCCCCGTCCCCCGGCCTCCTGCCGGGCCTGGAGGCGGCGCGGTGAGCCCGTTCGAGGTCGCCCGGGGCTCCTCGCCCGTCATCCTGGCCTTTCCCCATACCGGGACGTGGCTCCCGCCGGACATCCTCGCGCGGCTGAACGACGAGGGAAGCCGGCTGCGAGACACCGACTGGCACATCCACCGGCTCTACGAGAGGCTGCTGCCGGACGCGACGACCGTGCGGGCGACGGTCCACCGCTACGCGATCGACGCCAACCGGGACCCGACGGGGGCGAGCCTCTATCCCGGGCAGAACACCACCGGACTCGTGCCCCTCACCGATTTCGACGGCGCGCCGATCTGGCGGGAGGGCGCCGGTCCGGGCGAGGCCGACGTCGCGGACCGGGTCGCCCGGTTCCACGCGCCCTACCACGCGGCGCTCGCCGGCGAGATCGCCCGCGTGCGGGCGTGGCACGGGATCGCGGTGCTCTACGACTGCCACTCGATCCGCTCGCGGATCCCGTTCCTGTTCCCGGGCACGCTGCCGGACTTCAACATCGGCACCGATGGCGGGCGGACCTGCGACCCGGCGATCGAGCGCGCGGCGGCCGACATCTGCGCCGCCGCCGACGGCTACACGAGCGTCGTCAACGGCCGCTTCCGGGGCGGCTGGACGACGCGCCGTTACGGCCGCCCCGAGGCCGGCATCCACGCGATCCAGATGGAACTGGCGCAAGTGTCGCACCTGACGACGGAAGCGCCGCCCTTCGCGCTCGATGCCGACAAGGCCGCGCGCCTCCGGCCCGTCCTCGGCGCGGTCCTGGGCCGCCTCGCTGCGGCGGCCGAGGCCCTGAAGGGCGCCTAGAGCATTTTCTGCGACGAAGCGGATAACGGTTCGTCACAGAAAATGCAGCAAGATGAAAGGACTCGAGCAGCGCCCGATCGCAACGCGATCGGGCGCTGCTCTGGCCGAGAGGGGCCGGTGCCGCGATGGGCGGCCGGGCGCTTCACCCTGAACCAGGCCTGCCGGCCGTGTCCGGCAACGGCAAGGCTGTCCGGGGAAGAGGGGGGAACCAGCGCTTCGCCCAACCCCCGACCGCCCCGCGTCGGATGCGAAGGATCACGCCCCATGCGCCACCTGAAGGCCGAAGACCACCTGCGCATGGCCTGGAAGAACGGCGGCGGCGAGACCGTCGAGATCGCCGCTCACCCCCCGGGCACCGGGCTCGGCGGGTTCGACTGGCGCGTCTCCATGGCGACGGTCGCTGCGGACGGCCCGTTCTCGCTCTTTCCCGGCATCGACCGGACGCTGGCGATCCTCGACGGCGCGGGCATGGATCTCGCGGTCGAGGGCCACGGCGCGCATCGCCTGACGCGGGATCGCGTGCCGCTGGCCTTCCCCGGCGACGCGCCGGCCGAAGCCCGCCTCGTCGCCGGGCCGGTCACCGACCTCAACGTGATGACCCGGCGATCGGCTGTCCGCCAGCGGGTGACGCGGCTCTCCGGTCTCGTCCCGCCCTTCGCGGCGAGCGGGCGCTGGATCGTCGTGGTCGCCGTCGATGCGTCGTCCGTCGTGGTGGACGGCCGATGGGTGCCGCTCGCGCGCCGCGACGCGCTCCTGGGGGAGGGCGGGGCGACGATCGGCGGCGGCGACCCGGTCGATCTCTTCGTGGTCGAGATCGACGCCGTCGCGGCCTCATAGCGGTGTGGCGGAGACGAGGCCCTGGGCCCGGCCCTCGCCGAGGAGCCAGCGGTGGAACGCCCGCGCGCCGGTCTTGCGCAGGGAGTCGGGGTTCCAGGCCAGGTAATAGGGCTCGGGCAGGGGCAGACGCAGGTCGAAGGGAATGACGAGCTTGCCCGTCTCCAGTTCCGGCCCGATGAAGGCGAGCTGCCCGAGGACGAAGCCCTGGCCGGCGAGGGCGGCATCGATCGCGCTGCCGGACAGCCCGTAGGTCAGGTTGGCGGGCGGCGGCCGTGCTCCGATCAGCCGGCCCCATTCCGTCCAGCCGGGATTCGCGCCGAACCGCGGATCCCAGACGATGTGCAGCAGGGGAAAGCGCAGGATGTCCTCGGGGCCGGACAGCCGGTGCCCCTCGATCAGCGCGGGCGCGCAGACCGGCACGATGTGATCGACGAAGAGTTCGGCGCGGTGCGGCGGATGGAGCCGGCCGCCGTAATAGATGCGCAGGTCGACCGCGCCCTGCGACAGGTCCGGCTCCGCGTCGCTGCCCACGAGGGAGACCCGGGCCTGGGCGTCGAGTTCCGTCCAGTCCCGCATCCGGCGGCCGATCCACTTGCCGAGCACGGTCGTCAGGCAGGAGAGGACGATGACGTCGGCGGTCGCGTCGCGCAGGATCGTCGCGGCCTCGGCGAAGGCGGCGAAGCCCTGGCGGATCTGCGCGTGGTACGTCGCGCCGAGCGGCGTCAGGCGCAGGCCGCGGCCGGCCTGCTCCACGAGCCGCGCGCTCACCGCCGCCTCGAGCTTGCGCAGCTGCTGGCTGATCGCGCCCGGCGTGACGCCGAGATCGGCGGCGGCCAGCGCGAGGCTGCCCGTCCGCCCGAGGGCGTCGAAAGCCTGCAGCGCCTTCAGCGGTGGGAGGGGGGACATGACGATTCCAGCATGACGATCCCGGCACGGAGACCCCGACGCGACGGTGTCGCCGCTCCCGTACGATCCGACAGATTTTCTAAAGCGTGTAGCAGATTCTCTCCCCTCTCCGGACGTCCGCGCCCGGGCATACTGAGGCCGGAAAGACCGCGCCGGGATGTCCGCGGCCCCGCAGCCCGCGACCCCGCTTCTCAGGAGACCGCGAGTGCCCCGACCGGACAAGCTCAAGCTCGGCACGTTCGTCTACACGTTCGGCTTCCACCCGGCGGCGTGGCTGCATCCGGACAGCGACGTGCGCGGCGCGAACGACCTCGGCCACCTGACCCGCTGCGCCAGGATCTCGGAAGCCGCGAAGCTCGACTTCATGTTCTTCGCCGACAGCCCCGCGAGCGCGGTCGGCGATGCGGGCGCGCTCGCCCGCAATCCGACCAAGATGAACCGCTTCGAGCCGATCACCGCCATCACGGCCCTGTCGCAGCACACCGACCGGATCGGGTTCGTGGCGACGGCCTCGACGAGCTACTACGAGCCCTACAACGTCGCCCGGCTGTTCGCCTCGGCCGATCACATCTCCCGCGGGCGGATCGCCTGGAACGTCGTGACCTCGGACCACGACGAGACCGGCTACAACTACAACCGCGAGGGGCTGGCGCCGCACGCCGAGCGCTACGAGCGCGGCGAGGAGTTCATCGACACCGTCTTCGGCCTCTGGGACAGCTTCGAGGACGATGCCCTGCTCCTCGACCGGGAGAGCGGGGTCTATCACGACAAGGACAAGCTCCACGCGCTCGACCACAAGGGCAAGCACTTCCAGGTCCGCGGCCCGCTCAACATCGCCCGCACGCCGCAGGGGCGGCCGGTGATCGCGCAGGCCGGCGGCTCCGAGCAGGGCATGGAGCTGGCCGCCCGCACCGCCGAGATGGTGTTCTCGCTCGCCTCGAACATCGAGAAGAACCGCGCCTTCTACGCCAACGTGAAGGGGCGGATGGCGGCCTACGGCCGCGACCCGGACGATCTCAAGATCATGCCCGGCATCGTCATCAATGTCGGCGAGACGCGGGAGGAGGCCGAGGCGAAGGCGGAAGCGCTGGTCAGGCTGATGCACCCCGATGTCGGGCTCCTGATGCTCCAGGAATTCCTCGAGACCGACCTTCACGGCGCCGACCTCGACAAGCCTTTCCCGATGGACCGGATGCCCGCGACCGCCAAGGGGTCGAAGGCGATGTTCGAGGAGCTGAAGGAGTTCGTCAGCCAGGGCCACACGATGCGCGAACTCATCACGCACTACGCCCGGCGGCACACCGGCAACGGGCTGACCGGCACGCCGGCCGAGGTCGCCGACTTCATGCAGGAATGGTTCGAGACCCGCGCGGCGGACGGCTTCATCCTGATGTGCCCGACCCTGCCGTCGAGCCTCGAGGACTTCACCCGCCTCGTCGTGCCCGAATTGCAGCGCCGCGGCCTGTTTCGCGAGGAGTACGAGGGGACGACGCTCAGGGCCAGTCTCGGCCTGTCCACGCCGCCGACCCGCCACGCCCTGGCCCGGGGGAGGGCGCGAGCATGACGATGGCGGTCCGGACGCCCCGGGAGGGGCCGCGTGGCAGGGGCCCCGATCGGGGCGCGGGTGCGACGAGCAACGACGAGACCCGCCCCGTGCTCCGGCCGGGCGATGCCGAGACCTTCCGGCAGATCTGGCGCGGCGTCGGCTCGACCGTCGCGGTGATCGCCACCGCGCGGGGGGGCCGAGCGTCACGCGATGCTGGCGACCGCCGTCAGCTCGGTCTCGATGGACCCGCCCTCGCTCCTCGTCTGCGTCAACCGCACCGCCTCGGCGCACGAGGCCTTGCGCGGGCGCGGCGCCTTCTCGCTCGGCATCATGGCGTCGCCGCACCGGGATCTCGCGGCGGCGATCGCCGGGGCGCCGTCGGCGATGCGCTTCGCGCAGGGCACCTGGCGGCGGCTGCAGGATGCGGGTGACGCGATCGAGGGGCTGCCCTGTCTGGAGGAGGCGCAGGCGACGCTGTTCTGCGCGATCGACGCGTGCTGCGATTACGGCACGCATTCCGTCCTGATCGCCCGCATCGTGGGCGCGATCGGCGACCGGGCGGCCGATCCCCTCCTGTATTGCGACGGCGGTTACGGGCGGTTCGCGACCGCGCAGGCGTGAGCCCGTCCCCGGGTCGCGCGCGCCCTCGGGCGCTGCTGCACCATCGAAGATCGGGCGCTGCTCCGGGCCCGTGGCGTTCAACCCCGGGCGGGCGCGTCGCCGGATCCCGGGCCGAAATTCGCGACGAGCTGATGCTCGCTGCCGGGATAGAGCAGCCGCACGCCCGTGACCCAGTCGCCCGCGGCCTGGGTGCGCCGGACGATCTCCAGGCAGGCCTCGCCGACCGCGAGTTCGAGGAGCTTGGCCTCGGACGCGGTCGCGTTCACCGCCCGGACGCGATGGCTCGCCACGCTCCAGGGCACGGCCTCGAGCAGCCAGGCCCCGGGGGCGATCTCGGTGAAGTCCTGGCCCCCCGCACCCTCGGCGACCGCGGGGTTGATGAGCCGGGTCTCGAGGCAGAACGGGCGATCGTCGGCCAGGTGCACGCCCTGCAGCCACAGGATCTCCCCGCTCCCGGCGGCGCCGCCGAGAAGCAGCGCGTCCTCCTCCCGGCCCGGCCGCACCCGGCGGGCGATCAGGCGGAAGCGGTAGGCCCGGCCCGAGCGGCGCACCTCGTCGCGGATGTCGGCGATCGCCACCACGGCCGATTCGGCGCGCGGCTGCGCGACCTGGGTGCCGCTCTTCTTGCGCCGGATGAGGAAGCCCTCGCGCGCGAGCTGGCCGAGCGCCTTGTTCATGGTCATGCGCGACACGCCGTAGCGCTCGGCGAGCTCGGTCTCGACCGGAAGCTGGGATCCCGGCGGCCAGCCCCCGTCGACGATGCGCGACCGGATGTCCTCGACGATGTGGTCGTGCCGGGTCGCGCCCTTGGTCGCCCCCTTGGTCGTCCCCTTGGTCGCGCCGGATCCGGGCGCGCCGGGCGCAAGGGGTGCCGAAGTCGCTCCGCGTGCCGCGTCCGGGGTTCTCGCGCCGGTCTCGCCGCCGGTTCCGGCCCGGTTCGGTCGGGCGGGCCCGCTCATGCCGGCTTCAGCAGCATGGCCGCTCCGCGATCGAGGTAGGTTTCGAGGAACTGGGTCAGGCGCGGATGGCGCGGCGCGGCGAACAGCTCGGCCGGCGTCCCGTTCAGGAGGACGCGCCCGTGATCCAGGAAGGCGATGCGCTGGCCGACGGTCGCCGCGAAGCCGATCTCGTGCGTGACGACCACCATCGTCATGCCTTCGCCACCGAGATCGCGCATCACGTTCAGCACCTCGCCGGTCAGCTCGGGATCGAGCGAGGCGGTCGGCTCGTCGAACAGCAGGATCTCCGGCTCGAGCGCCAGGGCGCGGGCGATCGCGACGCGCTGCTGCTGGCCGCCGGACAGTTCGGACGGGTAGTGCCGGGCCCGCGCCTCGAGCCCGACGCGGCGCAGCTGCGCCATGCCGCGCGCCTCGGCCTCCCGGCGCGACAGTCCCTTCACGGTGACGAGCGCCTCCGTGACGTTGCCGAGCGCCGTCATGTGGGGCCACAGGTTGAATTGCTGGAACACCATGCCGATGCCCGACCGCACCTTGCGGATCCGCGGCGGGCTCAGGCGGACGCGTCGTCCGTCCGGCCGCTCCTCGAAGCCGAGCGGCTGCCCGTCGATCAGGATGGTGCCGCTCGTCGCCTCCTCCAGGAAGGCGATGCAGCGAAGCAAGGTCGACTTGCCCGATCCCGACGGGCCGATCAGGCAGGTGGTCGCGCCCCGCGCGATCTCGAGGTCGATGCCGTGCAGGACCTCGGTCCGGCCGTAGCTCTTCGACAGGCGGCGGATGGCGATGGCGGGAGCGGGGAGCGTCATGCGAACCTGAACTTCGAGAGCCGGGTTTCGAGCGCCCGGCCGGCCCGGCCGCAGGCCTCGACCAGCCCCCAGTAGATGATGGCGAGCAGGAAGAGCGATTCCACGAAGGCGTATTGCTGCGAGCCGAGCGCGCTGATGACCGCCGTCGCCTCGGGCACCGCGATGATCGACAGGACGGCCGTCTCCTTGACCAGGATCACCGCCATGTTCACGCATTGCGGCAGGACCAGCATCGTCATCTCGGGGATCAGGATGCGCCGGACGATCTGGGCCTGGCTCAAGCCCACGCATTGCGCCGCCTCGACGTGGCCCCGCGGCACGGCGGCGAAACCGGCCCGGAAGATCTCGGAGAAGTAGGCCGCGGCGTAGAGGCTCAGGCCGAGCAGCCCGGCCGGCACCGGATCGAGGCTCAGGCCGACGAACGGACCGCCGAAATAGAGCAGGAAGATCTGGACCAGGAAGGGGGTGCCCCGCAGCACCTCGACCGCGAGCCGCAAGGACAGGCCGACCGGACGCGGCCCGAAACGCCTGAGCGCCGCGACGGCGAAGCCGAGGGCGATGCCGAGCACGGTCGCCGCCGCCCAGATGCCGAGGGTCACCGAGAGCCCGGACAGGACCGCCGGCAGCGCCGCGAGGATGACCGATCCGTCGAAGCTCATGCGAGCCGCCCCCGGCGCAGGGCGCGCTCGGTCAGGCTGCCGCCGGCCGCCACGATCCAGTTGATCGCCAGGTAGAGGCCGCCGGCGACCGAGTAGAACAGGAGCGGCTCGTAGGTCGAGGCGGCGAGGTTCTGCGCCGTGCGCGTCAGCTCGATGACGCCGACCACCGAGACCAGCGAAGACGCCTTCAGGATCAGGATCGCCTCGTTGACGAGGGCCGGAACGGTGAGCCGCAGGGCGATCGGGGCGCGGATGCGGCGGAACTGCTGCCAGGGCGACAGGCCCGCCATGTCGGCCGCCTCCAGGAGGCCGCGCGGCACGCTGAGGAAGCCGCCGCGCAGGTTCTCGGCCTGATAGGCCGCGGTGCAGAGCGACAGGCCGGTCAGCGCCGCCACCACGCTCGGGACGGCGATGCCGATCGCCGGCAGGAGGTTGTAGATCAGGAGGAGCTGGACGAGGAGCGGGACGCCCCGGAAGAAGCTCACGAACAGGCTCGCCGGCCAGCGCAGCCACGGTCTCGGCGAGAGCTTGGCGGCGCAGACGACGAGGCCGATCAGGAGGCCGATCCCGATCGCGGCGAAGCTGATGACGACCGTGTAGCCGGCCGCCTTCAGCATCAGTTCGAACAGCCGGGCGGACATCGGGCGCTCAGGGCCGGGGACGGCGTCAGAAGCTCGGCTCCGCCGCGACGTCCGGCGTGTCGAAGGCCGTGCCGAACCACTTCTCCTGCATCTTTCCCATGCGGCCGTCGGCCTTGATCTTCAGGAGCGCGGTCTGCACGGCATCGAGCAGGGCCTGGTCGTCCGGCTTCTTCGTGCCGATGTAGCCGAAATAGCTCTTCTGGCCGAAGGGCGGCTTCACGACCGCGAAGACGGCGGGCTGCTTCGAGGCGACGTAGGCGATGTTCGGCAGCGAGTTCGCCACGGCCGCGATGCGCCCCGCCGCGAGGTCGGCATAGGCCTCGTTGAAGCCCGGATATTCGCGCGTCTCGACCGGGCGGGGAAGCGTCGCGCTGTAGGTCTTCAACTGGGCGAGCTGCGCCGTCGCCTTGCCGGCGCCGACGGTCTTGCCGGCGATGTCCTGGGGCGCCTTGATCGTGTCGTCCTTCGTGCGCCGCAGGACGGCGACGGTCGCCTCGGCGACCGGCGACAGGAACCGGTAGCGCTCCATCCGTGCCTTGGTGATGGTGGCGGGCCCCGCCACCATGTTGAACTGCCCGGCCTCGAGCGCGGGGAGCACGCCGTCCCAGGGCAGCTCGACCCAGGCGATCTTGACGCCGAGTTCCTTGCCGACCTCGTTGAACGCATCGACGTTGAAGCCGGCATGCTCGCCCGTCGCGTCGATGAAGTCGAACGGCGCGAAAGCAGTCTCGGTGCCGACCTTCAGGATTCCCGCCGCCTTGACCCGCGCCAGGGCGTCCTGGGCGTGCGCCATCATCGTCGTGGCCGCAAGGAGGCCCAGCCCGAGGGTGATCTGTACGAAGATACGCTTGTTCATGCAGATCTCCCATTGGATGAAGGCGAGGCGAGTGACGGGCTCGGGCCGCTAATATGATTAGACATAAGGGCGCCTCCCGGATCGGTTGTCAATCGTCGGGCACGCGGCGGAATGCGAAAATGCGAGGCATTCCGTGCCGTGCGGAACGCCACCCGGCCGAAGGGCGGGCGCCCGCCGCGGCGGGGCCCCGAAGCCGGCGCTTGCGGCCGCCCGCCCGCCGCGCCACCCTGGCGGACCGCCCGGGGCAAGAGCGCAACGGAAAGGCTCGAGGCAAGAGGCGGGACGCGAGGGAGGATATCCGGATGCAGCGTCTGGCCGGCAAGGTCGCCCTGGTCACGGGCGGCGCGCGGGGGATCGGGCTCGCGATCGCGCGTCGCTTCGCCCGCGAGGGAGCGGCGGCGGTGATCCTCGCCGACATCGATGCGGCGGCGGCCGAGCGCGTCGCGCCGGAGAACCCGGCCTTCCATCCCTGCTCCCTCGACGTCACGAGGGACGAGGACTGGACCCGCGCCGTCGACCGCACGGTCGCCCGCCACGGCGGGCTCGACGTTCTCGTCAACAATGCCGGGATCGCCGTGGTCGGCACGATCGAATCCGTCACCCTGGAGGATTGGCACCGCGTCCAGGCGATCAACGTCGACGGCACCTTCCTGGGCTGCCGCCACGCGGTCAGGGCGATGAAGCCGCCGGCCGGGCGGGGCGGGGCGATCATCAACCTCTCGTCGGTCTCCGGCATCGTCGGCGGGCACAACCTCGCGGCCTACAACGCCTCGAAGGGAGCGGTGCGGCTCCTGAGCAAGTCGGTCGCCCTGCACTGCGCCCGCCAGGGCTACGGCGTGCGCTGCAACTCGATCCATCCGGGCTTCACCGAGACCGACATGCTGCGCGATCTCGCCGCCGGCAGCCGCTACACCCCCGACGAGCTGTCCGAGCGCCTGCGCGCCTCGGTGCCGCTCGGCCGCAACGCCGCGGCGGAGGAGATCGCGGGGCTCGCCGCCTACCTCGCCTCGGACGAGGCCGGCTTCGTCACCGGGGCCGAGATGGTGATCGACGGCGGCGTCACGGCGCAATAACCGTCGCTCCCCAAAAAGTCGGATCCCAGCGGCAGGCTGGCCCCTCTACAGGCCGGCGATTCGCCGCTATTTGTATGCGCCGCAGCAAAACCACCGGAGACCTGACCGATGTCCGCCCAGGCCGCCCCCGCCCCGACCGACCTCGTCACCCTGGCGCAGGAAGCCGGCCTCGCCGCCAAGGCGCTCGCCGCCGACGCCGCCCGCCGGGTGCGGGCCGGCCTGCTCGGGCCCGACGGCCGGCTCTCGCCCGAGCGCCTCGAGGCCGAGCAGCACGCCGCCCACGGCCTCGCCTGGGTCTCGACCTACGCCGAGGCGATCACCCAGCTCGGCAACTACGCCGCCCACCTCGCCGGCCAGGGCCGCCTGGGCGAGACCGAGACGCTCCTCGTGCGCATCGGGCTGGGCGAGTACCTGGAGCAGCTCTTTGCCGGCATCCCGATGAGCCAGGGCGAGATGGTGCGCCCGACGACCTCGCTCGGGCTCAAGGCCCAGGAGGTGGCGCGCCACCGCTCCGAGGCGGTCGAGACCCTGATCGCCGAGGGCAACACCGCGGGCAACCGCGCCGCCCTGGTGCGGCTGATCCGCGAGGGCCAGGGCTCCGCCACGGTGGGCGAGACCGGCCTCGACGAGGACATGGAGGCGATCCGCGCCGAGATGCGCCGCTTCGGCCAGGCCGAGGTCGCGCCCCACGCCCACGAGTGGCACCGGGAGAACGCCTACATCCCGCTCGAGGTCATCGGCCAGATGGCCGAGCTCGGCGTGTTCGGGCTCACCATCCCGGAGGAGTACGGCGGCATGGGCCTGCCGAAGATCTCGATGTGCGTGGTCTCGGAGGAATTGTCGCGGGCCTATATCGGCGTCGGCTCGCTCGGCACCCGCTCGGAGATCGCCGCCGAACTGATCTTAGGGGGCGGCACCGAGGAGCAGAAGAGCCGCTTCCTGCCCAGGATCGCCTCGGGCGAGGTCCTGCCGACCGCGGTGTTCACCGAGCCGAATACCGGCTCGGACCTCGCCTCGCTGCGCACCAAGGCGGTGAAGGACGGCGACACCTGGCGGATCACCGGCAACAAGACCTGGATCACCCACCCGGTCCGCGCCGACCTGATGACCGTGCTGGTGCGCACCAAGCCCGAGGAGCCGGGCCACAAGGGCCTGTCGCTGCTGCTCGGCGAGAAGCCCCGCGGCACCGACGAGGACCCCTTCCCGGTCGCGGGCCTGTCGGGCGGCGAGATCGAGGTGCTCGGCTACCGCGGCATGAAGGAGTACGAGCTCGCCTTCGACGGGTTCGCGGTGCCGGAGGCCAACCTGCTCGGCGGGGTCGAGGGCAAGGGCTTCGCCCAGCTGATGCAGACCTTCGAATCGGCCCGCATCCAGACCGCGGCCCGCGCCGTCGGCGTGGCGCAATCGGCCCTCGACGTCGGCCTGCGCTACGCCGAGGAGCGGGTGCAGTTCGGCAAGCCCCTGGTCTCGTTCCCGCGGGTCGCCGACAAGCTCGCCATGATGGCGGTCGAGATCGCGATCGCCCGCCAGCTCACCTACTTCGCCGCCCACCAGAAGGACGCCGGCAAGCGCTGCGACCTCGAGGCCGGGATGGCGAAGCTGCTCGCCGCCCGCGTCGCCTGGGCGGCGGCCGACAACGCGCTCCAGATCCACGGCGGCAACGGCTTCGCCCTCGAGTACCCGGTGAGCCGCCTGCTCTGCGACGCCCGCATCCTGTCGATCTTCGAGGGCGCCGCCGAGATCCAGGCCCAGGTCATCGCCCGGCGCCTGCTCGAGGTGCAGTGAACTCCGCGCGCGGACGCGCATGGAGCCTCAGGCGCGGACGCGCCTGAACGAGGAACGCCGCCGCGGGTGGACCCGCGGCGGCGTTCCTCGTTGCGGCCGATCGGCAGGGGCCAGTCGGCGGGGGCCGGTCGCTACTTCGTGATCTTCACCGAGACGGGATCGCTTGAGGGAAACGTCTCCTCCAGGCCCTCGTCGAGGCGCTCGTTGAGCTTGCTCTGCTGGTTCTCCGGCCGCGCCTTGTCCTCCGGCGAGGCGCTGTCGCGGCGGAAGCCGGGCTGGTCCTGGTTCGGGGTCTTGGTGTCGTTGCCCATCGGGCTCTCTCCTCTCGGAGCGTCCCGGTGCCGGGACGGTCTGCCCGGCTAACGCGCGGGGCCCGAGCCTGTTGCGTCCCTCGCGTCTTTAACGGGACGGTGGCGTCTCGCCGGCTAGGGTCCGCCGACGCGAGGGCTCGAGCCATGCACGCCGCCATCCTGACGAACTTCGCCACCCCGAAAGGGGGGGCGGAGAAGGTCGCGATCGAATCCGCGCGCGGCCTCGCCGAGCGGGGCGTCGCCGTCACGCTGATCCACGGGGTCGACGGGCCGGCCGACCCGCTGCTCGACCATTCCCGCATCCGCCGGATCGGGCTCGGCCTCACCGACGTGTGGGAGCGGCCGGCCTGGCGCGGGGCGATCGACGGGATCTGGAACCGCGAGGCGGCCCGGCGCCTGGAGGCGGCCCTCGCGGGGCTGCCGGCGGGGCCGGACGTCGTCCACCTGCACCAATGGACCCGCTCGCTCTCGCCCGCGGTCTTCGCCGTGCTGGCCCGCAGCGGCCTGCCGGTGGCGGTGACCCTGCACGACTACTTCCTCGCCTGCCCGAACGGCGTCTATTACCGCTTCGACGCGGCCGAGCCCTGCGCCCTGCGGCCGCTCTCGGGGAGCTGCCTCGCGGCACCGTGCGATCCGCAATCGCGGGCGCACAAGGCGGTGCGGGTAGCGCGCTCGCTGGTGCAGCGAAAGGCGATTGCCCGCGGCTTCGCCCGCCGCCCGCTCGACCTCGTCCACGTCTCCGACGGCAGCCGGGCGCGGCTCGAACCGATGCTGGGGGCGACCGTCTTCCGCCACCACCGGATCGACAACCCGGTCCGGGTCGAGCGCGCCGCCCCGGCCGATCCGGCCCGCGGCGACGCCGTCGCCTTCGTCGGCCGGTTCACCCGCGAGAAGGGAGCGGACCTCGTCGCCGAGGCGGCCCACCGGGCGGGTCTGCCGTCCCTGTTCGTCGGCGACGGGCCGCTCGCGGCGGAACTGCGCGCCGTGCCCGGAGCGGAGGTGGTCGGCTGGCGCGCGCCGGCGGAGGTCGAGGCGCTGCTGCGCGCCCGCGCCCGCGCCGTGGCGGCGCCGGCGCGCTGGCTCGAGACCGGCCCGCTGACGGTCTACGAGGCGCTCGCCGCCGGCATCCCGGCGGTCGCCTCCGACCGGGCCGGGGCGGGCGAGAAGATCCGGCAGGGCGAGACCGGCTTCCTGGTCGCGCCGGAGGCCGGTTCCCTGGCCGACGCCTTCCGCCGGCTGAAGGACGACGCCGTGGTGCGCACCCTCGGCCGCGCCGCCCATGCGCGCTACTGGGCCGCCCCGATGACCCTCGCGGCGCATGCGGACGCGCTGTGCGACCTCTACGCGGGGATGACGGGCGGGCCGCGAGCGCCATCTTTTCAGCGCAGTGCTGTCATGTGAGAGAGCGTCCAGACCCTTGAGGAGCCGAATGCCGATGCGCCGCCCGACGACCCCCCTGCTGCTCGCCGCGCTCCTCCTCGGGGTCGCCCAATCGGCGGCCGCGCAGGCCGAGTCGGTGCCGCCGTTCCGCGCCCTGACGGACAACCGGGCCCTGCCCGAATCCAAGGCGCAGGTGCAGCTCTCCTTCGCGCCGCTGGTCAAGCGCGCCGCGCCGTCCGTCGTCAACGTCTACGGCACCCACGTCGAGAAGCGCGCCGGCAACCGCGGCGCGATGGACGAGTTCCTGCGCCGCTTCTTCGGCGATGCCGGCCCGAACCTGCCCCAGGAGCGGGCGCAACGCTCGCTCGGCTCGGGCGTCATCGTCGACGCCTCGGGGCTGATCGTCACCAACAACCACGTCATCGAGAACATGAACGAGGTGAAGGTGGCGCTGAACGACCGGCGCGAGTTCGAGGCGCAGATCCTGCTGCGCGACCCCCGCACCGATCTCGCCATCCTCAAGATCAAGAGCCCGACCGGCGGCCTCACGCCGATGGAGATCGGCGATTCGGAGGGGCTCCAGGTCGGCGACTTCGTGATCGCGATCGGCAACCCGTTCGGCGTCGGCCAGACGGTGACGCAGGGCATCGTCTCGGCGCTCGCCCGCACCCAGGTCGGCTCGGCGGACTACCAGTTCTTCATCCAGACCGACGCGGCGATCAACCCGGGCAATTCGGGCGGCGCGCTCGTCGACCTCAACGGCGGCCTCGTCGGCATCAACACGGCGATCTACTCGCAGTCGGGCGGCAGCCACGGCATCGGCTTCGCCATCCCCGCCAGCATGGTCAAGGCGGTGGTCGAGACCGCCAAGGGCGGGGCCCGCACGGTGCGCCGGCCCTGGCTCGGCGCCCGCCTGCAGCATGTGACGCCTGACATCGCCGATAGCGTCGGCCTCGACCACCCGACCGGGGTGCTGGTGGCCTCGATGCAGCCGAAGAGCCCGGCCGAGGAGGCGGGCCTGAAGCGCGGCGACGTGATCCTGGCGGTGGACGGGCAGACGGTCGACGACCCGGAAGCCTTCGGCTACCGCTTCGCGCTCAAGGGCATCAAGGGCGAGACCAAGCTGACGGTCCTGCGCGGCGCGACCCGCACGACCCTGCCGGTGCGCCTGGGGCCGGCGCCGGAGACGCGGCCCCGCGACGCCCTGAAGGTGAAGACCCGCTCGCCCTTCCTCGGCGCCACCGCGGTCAACCTGTCGCCGGCGGTGATCGAGGAGCTGCAGCTCGACATGCCGACCCAGGCCCAGGGCGACGGCGTGATCATCTCGGAGGTCGAGGCCGGCACCGTCGCCAACCGGGTCGGCTTGCAGAAGGGCGACCTCGTGGTGGCGGTGAACGGCGCCCCGGTTGCCTCGACCAAGGACCTCGAGCGGATGACCCGGACCCCCGCCTCGATGTGGGAGGTGACGATCAACCGCGGCGGGCAGCAGCTGACCTCGGTCTTCGGCGGGTAGGGGACCGCCCCCGGGCCCCGTCCGCGCGCCCTCCGGCGGTCCTCAGACCTTCGCGACGGCCAGCGTGCCGTCATCCATGGCGACGAAGCGGATGCCGGCCCGGCGCAGGGCCGCCACCGCCTTGTGGCGCGAGCGGGAGCCCTGGCCCTCGACATCCTCCTCCAGGCGCCGCACCGTCGAGAGCGACAGGCCGCCGGCCGCGGCGAGCGTCGCCATCGACCAGTCGAGCAGGCCCCGCGCCGCCCGCAGGTGGCGCCCTTGCACGACCTGCTCGAGCGCGCGCCGGATCTGGTTGTTCCTCGCCGGTTCGGCCGCGTGGACGGGCTCCCCCGACGGGCCGATCGCGTATTTCAGCCCGGCCCGGCCGAGATAGCGCCCCGCCTCGTCCCAGAGCGGGACGCCGACGATGCGGAACTGCCAGACCTCGCCGTCGGCGAGACGCTCGTGCGACGTGCCCTGGAAGTGCGCCCGCGGAGCGTGGACGCCCAGGGCCCGCTCGCGGAACGCCGCGCGCTCCTCGGGCACGATCATCACGAACGGGTTCACGTTGATCTCGTGCAGGGACGGGCCGTGCACCTGCGCCATCTCGGCGGGAAAGTCGTGGATGCGGTCCGGGCCCACCGCGTAGGTGGTCGTGTAGGACGTGAGGTAGAGCGCCTGGCGCCGGCGCTTCTCCGTCGCCTGGATCCGCCGCAGCCGCTCGCGGTCGGTGACGTCGAGGACGATCCCGCTGACCGAGTGCGGCCGGCCCTCCGGCGAGACGCGGAGCTCGGACAGGACCGAGAGCGCCCGCATCTCGCCGCTCGGCCGGATCAGGCGAACGAGGACGTCCGGCGAGACGTAGCCCTGCAGGAGCTCCGCCGTGCTCGCCATGCGCATCCGGTCGTCCGGATGCAGGAGGCCGACGAGAAGATCGTAGCTGGCCGTCGTGACGGACGGATCCACCCCGAGGATACGGAACAGGCCCGACGACCAGTGCTGCTGGTTCGAGGCGAAGGACCAGCTCCAGAACCCGGCGAAACCGTGCGTCTCGATGATGTGCAGGAAGACGTCCGAGCAGGACTTCAGGTCGGCGGCATTCATTCGCGCGGATTCGGGACGGTCGAGCGGCTCGTCCCTATGCACGACAACCCGCCGCCTGCTCAAGCGGTGGGGCCGTGCCGGGCGGTCCGGCCACCGGGCCTCAGCATTTCGCCACCGCCAACGTGCCGTCGTCCATGGCGATGAAGCGGATGCCGGCCTCGCGCAGGGCCGCCACCGCCTTGTGGCGCGAGCGGGAGCCCTGGCCCTCGGCATCCTCCTCCAGGCGCCGTACCGTCGAGAGCGACAGGCCGCCGGCCGCGGCGAGCGTCGTCATCGACCAGTCGAGGAGCGCCCGGGCCGCCCGCAGGTGGCGGCCCCGCACGGCCTGCTCGAGCGCGAGGCGCAGCCCGGGACCCTCGGCGGCGTCGCGGCCCGACACGGACACCCCGGATTGGAGGATCGGGTATTTCATGCCGGTCCAGCCGCGATACTCGCCCGTCCCGCTCCAGACCGGCACGCCGACGAGGCGGAACCGCAGCACCTCGCCGTTGGCGAGGCGCTCATGCGCCGTCGCCTGGAAGCGGGCATGATCGTCGTGCATCTCCCAGCCCCGGTTGCGGAGGGCGTCGCGCTCCCCGGGCACGACCATCAGGAACGGATCGACCTGGATCTCCTCCATCGTCAGCCCGTGCACCTGCGCCACCTCGGTGGGGAAGTCGTGGACGAGGTCGGGACCGAGGGAATACGTCGCCGTGTAGGAGGTCAGGTAGAGCGCGTGGCGCTGCCGCTGCTCCGCCACCTGCATCCGCCTCAGCCGCTCGCCGTCGGTGATGTCGAGGGCGACCCCGCGCGCCGAGAGCGGGCGTCCCTCCGGCGAGACGCGGAGTTCCGACACGACGGAGAGGGTGCGCATCTCGCCGCTCGGCCGGATCAGCCGGACGGTCTCGTGCGGCGCGAGGACGCCGTGCCGGATCTCGCTCGGGGACGGCAGCCGCCCCCGGTCGTCCGGGTGCACGAGGTCGACGAAGAGGTCGTAAGCGGCGGCAAGGTCCGGCGTCAGGCCGAGCAGCCGGAAAAATCCCGGCGACCAGCGCTGCTCGCCCGAGGCGAAGGACCAGTGCCAGCTGCCCGCGAGGCCGCATTCCTCGATGATGTGCTGAAAGGCGTGGGAGTAAGACTTGAGGTTGACGGCATCCATCTGGGGTTTGGTCGGATCCCTGGCGCGTTCCCCGTGACCATACGGCAAGGCGGCACCGGCCGACACCGAAGGTCAACAATCTCACGGTTACGAGGAGCGCGCCCGGAAGGGGGCGGCCGTCGGAACTCAGGTCCCGGCCGGTCCGTCGGACGCGGCCGAGCGCCGGGCGCGGGCGACGACCTCCTCGGGCGTCGGCGGGTTGGCCGGGTGGTGGCTGAGGCAGAGCGGCGTGCGCAGCTTCGCCGGTTTCCCCGACCCCTCGGTGGCGAAGTAGAATTCCCCCGCCCCGAGCCGGCCGATATCGGTCGCCGCGCCGCCGCTCGCCGCCATGATCTCCTGGGCGGCCGCGATGGTGGCCGGCGCGCTCTGTCGGCCGAAGAACTGCGTGGTGCAGTTCGACACGATCTGGTTGTGGATGCCCTTGGGCACCTGCGTCGCCACGATCATGCCCAGCCCGTACTTGCGCCCCTGCGCCACCAGCTTGATGCCGCTGCCAAGGCTCGGCGGCGTGCGCCCCGAGGGCAGGAAGGTCTGCGCCTCGTCGACGACGTAGAGCATGCCCCGGGTCGAGGGATGCGCCTTGATCCAGCCGAACAGGGCCATCTGCAGCCGGTTGACGAAGTCCTCCCGCGCGGCCTCCGAGGCGAGGCCCGACAGGTTGACGACCGAGATCCGGGTGCGGGCCGGGTCGGCGCCGTAGAACAGGCGGGCCGGATCGAGCACCGCCCCCTCGATCCGCAGGAGCGGGTTGGTGGCGACCGCGGCGAGCAGCTGGTCCGCCATGGCGGCGGCGAGCTTCTGGGCATTGCCGATCTGGCTGGTGCCGTCCGGCAGGTCGGCGAGGAGGTCGGTGAACCGGGCCAGCGTCCCGCCGCCCCGGCTTGCGAAAGCCCGGAGCGCATCGGCGAGCACGCCGCGCTGGAGGGTCTTGCCGGCTCCCGCCAGGGGCCCGAGGGTCTCGGCCGCCATCTCGATCGCCTGGGCGCGCTCGTCGCGGTCGTCGCTCGCTGCGAGATCAGGCATCACCGAGAGGAAGAGCGGGTTGCCGGCATGCAGCCCCGGCGTCCACACCACCACCTCGACCCGCTCGGCGTAGAGGCCGGCCTTGCGGTCGTCCTCCGGGGTGAACCTGTCGGGCCGCTCCGGCCAGGGGTCGCCGAGGCGCGACAGGTCGTTGTTGGGATCGACCACGATCGCCGGGATGCCGGCGAGCGCCGCCTCCTCGACCAGCCGGCGCAGCAGCACGGTCTTGCCCGAGCCGGAGCCGGCGATGATCGCGGTGTGGCGCGGCAGGAGCCGCATCGGCAGGGCGACCGGCGGGGCGTCGGGCGTGAGGCGGTGGCCGACCGGGATGGCGTCGGGGACGGGGGCCGGGGCGGCGTGTGGTGCCGGGCTCGCGGCCGGCCCGCGGCCTCGGCCGGAGACGGGTTCGGCCGTGACGCCCGGTCCGGGCGTGGGCACCGCGACGGCGGAAGGCGTAGCCCCGGCCAGCCCCGCCTCCGGTGTCCCGGCTGCTCGTGCCGGCGCGCCGCGAGGCGCGGCGGCCGCGGAGCGGGGCTCGCCTCCGTCCCGCGGCGAGGGCGCCGCCTCGCCGGCCCTGATGGGCGATAAGTCGGGCTCGGTCCTCGCCTGCCGGGGCGGCAGCGGCGGCAGGGGCGCGCGGCGCGGGCGCACCGGCTGCGCCGCCGTGCCGTCCCCCGGCAGGCCGGCGTTGCGGAAGAACGCCGTCCCGCGCACCGGCAGGGTGTCGCGCATCCAGCGCTCGAAGCGGTCCATCTCCCCGTCGCGCAGCGCCTTGTCGCGCAAGGACCGCAGGGCGACGAAGGTGCGCAGGTCGTCGTCCGAGGGGTCGATCAGCTTGCCGCCGGCGGCCAGGAACCGGTCGACGAGGGCGTCGGTCTTGGCGCCGGGCGGCACCGGGCCGCGGCGCACCACCAGCAGCTCGCGGCCCGGGATCCTGGTCGAGATGCCCGAGGCGGTGAGCGCGGCGCGCAGGCGCGCCTGGAACGCGATCGGGTGCGGCTGGAGCAGGGCGCGGTAGCAGACGTGGCGCTCGCGGTCGTTCTCGTCGCGGTGGAGGAAGGTCAGCCGGCCATGGAGCGGCGGCAGCCGCTGCTCGGGCTCGCCCTTGCTCACCACGTCGATGGCGTCGTGCGGGTCGTCCTCGAGGGCGTAGAGGTCGAAGGCGGCGCGCAGGAGCTCGCCGAGCCCGCCCTCCTCGTCGTCGAGGATGCCGGAGATGTCGGCCGCGCGCCGGGCGGCCGCGAGGTCGAAGCCGGGGGCCTTCGCGGCGGTCGCCGGGTCGGGCGCCTTCCCGGTGAGGTCGTCGCAGATCGTCACGGCCTCGCCCGCCAGGCAGTCGCGGCGGAACGCGTCGCAGCGCATCAGCAGCGTGCGCGGCCGCATCGCCGCGTGGGACGCCGCCGTGATCGCCGCCTCGCTGAACGGCCAGGTCGGGAAGGGCGGCGTGAAGCCGGCCTCCGCGTAGGCCGGGCCCAGGCGGCTGCGGATGAGCGCCGCCGCGGCCGCCGGCACGTTCAGCCCCTCGAGCACCGTCGGCGGCTCGAACCGGTCGAAGGCGGATTTCAGCCCGCGCTCCGCGAGCCGCCGCCAGGAATCGGTGAGGCAGGTGACCAGCGTCATGCCGCGGCCGGCGCCCTCGTGCAGCTCCATCAGGCCCGCGGCCAGCATCTCGGCGAGGCCCGGGCCCGCGTCGAAATCGTCGTCGAGCGTCAGGCGGCTCGTATCGACCACGCCGTCGATCTGGTCGACGGCGACGAGGGTCGGGCCGCTCAAGCCCATGATCCAGGCCATGCCGCGCACGAGGTCGATCGGCGAGGGCGGCGGGGTGGTGAAGCCCAGGGCCGCGCGGGCGGCCGGGTCGGCCTCGTAGCCCTGCAGCCAGGCATGGGCGAGGCCGACCGCCGCGAGATCCTGCGAGCGCAGCAGGCACAGGGCGCGGAAGACGTCCTGGTGCTTGAGCGCGCGCCCGGTATCGACGTGCATCAGGGCCCGCACGAGGAGGTCGACGATCCGGCGGGTGTCGATGTTGGGGGTGTTGAACGCCTGCTCGACCTGCTCCTCGACGCGGAAGCGGCGGGCGACGCCGGCCAGCACCGCGTCGGACTGGCGCCGTCCGTCCGGCATCGGGTGCATCATGGCGGTGAGGTAGCTCAGCGCCGCGCTGCGCCAGAAATCGGTGAGCCCGAGCACGTCGAGGAGCACGAACCAGCCGCCCGATTCCCACACCGCGCGCCGGATCTGGCCGACGAGGTGGGTCTTGCCGATCCCCGGCTCGCCGACGAGCACCCGGCCCCGCGGTCGGGCGCCCGGGCCTTGCGCGTGCAGCGCCTCGACGATCCGCGGAACCAGGGCCTCGTTCGGGGCACCGGTCGGCGCGGCGTCGAGCCAGACGCTGTCGAGGGTGCGCACCCAGTCGAAATTGACGCGGCGCAGGGCGTCGAGGGCATCGCTCATGCCTGGATCCAGATCTCGTGGAAGGGCTCGCCGGCCGGATCGAAGGCGGCGTCGCGCTCCGCGGCGTCGAGGGCCTTCGGGTCGCTGATCCGGGTCAGCCGGATGGTCGCGTCGCCGCGCAGGATCGCGGCGAGCCCGGCATCGACGGCGGCGCGGTCGAGGTCGGGCAGCGCGGCCCGCAGGGCGCTGAGGCGCACCGCCTCGGCCCGTCGCCCACCGGTGCAGGCGAGGTAGGCCTCCTCGATCCGGGTGCGGAGCGGGGGCGGGGCCTGCTCGGGCGGGCTCGGCTCGCGCGGGCTCGGCTTGCGCGGGCTCGGCTCGCGCGGGCTCGGCTTGCGCGGCGCCTTGGCGGATCTCGCCTGCACCTTTGGTGCCGGCGGCGCCCGCTCGGGGGCGGGGCCGACGAACTCGGCGAGCGTCGCGCCGGTGGCGTCGAGGTGGTGGTGGAGGCGCGTCAGCCAGTCCTGCAACACCCGCATGGTCGGCGGCAGGGGTTCGCGCAGGTGGCCGCCGGCCCAGTTCCAGCCCTTGTCGGTCACGGTCAGGCGCGAGGAGCGGCCCTCCTTCTCGACCGCGATGAGCCCGGCCCGCACCAGCGCCTCGCGCTCGGCCTTCTTCGGCGCGATCTCGCTGTTCAGCGCGGTGCCCTGCCGGCCGAGCAGGCGCCAGAGGATCAGCGCCTGGGGCGGCGTCGGCGTCTCGCTCATCGGGTCGGGTCTCCAGCGGGGGCGGGGCGGCGCAGCCGGACGACGGCGCGGATCTTCTCGACCGCGCGCTGAAGGTCGTGGTCGACCTGCGCGTTGGTGAGACGCAGCACGAGGTAGCCGGCGACCATCAGCTCGTAGTCGCGGTGGCGGTCGTCGCCGAATTTCGGGTTGGCCTGGTGCTCCGGCCCGTCGAGCTCGACGACGATGCGGTGCTCCCGGCACAGGAGGTCGACCCACGGCTGCCGGCCGTCGCCCGGCACGCGCACGGGCGCATTGCCGACGAACAGGCCGGCGAGCTCCGGGTCGCCCGCCAGCGCCGCCTCGACCCGGCGCTCGATCGCGCTCGCCGGGTGGGCCCGCGAGCGAGGCGGCGAGTGAGGCGGGATGAAGCGCGACGCGGCCGGCATCGGCACCCGGTCGATCGCGCAGGCGCCGTAGAGGATGCGGTCGTAGGGCGGGGCGTCGGGCGGCTGCGCCGGCAGGGCGGCGACGCAGGCGGCGCCGAGGCCGGCGCACCATTCCAGCGCCTCGATCACCGGGGCGGCCCGCGCCGGCGAGGCCGGATCGACCTCCGCCACCAGGATCACGCTGCCGGCATCGAGGGCCTGCAGCAGCTGCGCGAACTCGAGCGCCGGCGCCGCCCGGCGGAACCGCGGCGGCCGCCCGGCCGCCGCGAAGGTCGCGGCCGCCTTCAGCCACGGGCCCGAGACCTCGGGCGCCGATCCGTCGCGTCCCGGCCAGTCCGGCCAGCGGGCGAGCGCCAGGTCGGCGAGGTCGTCGAGCAGGCGGTCGATCACCGCGCGGGCGGTCCGAAGCTCCTCGGCGGCGACCAGCAGCACCCCGCGGCCGATCTCGCGCCCCGCCAGCACCTCGCCGACGCCGTCGCGCGTCAGGCCGACGACCGCGAGCCGCTCGCCCGTCCCGAGCCCGGCGACGCGCTCGGCGAGCGCGTCGGGCGTCAGGCGCGGCCGGGCCGTCCCAGTGCTCTCTCCGGACCTGCGCACGACGAGACCGCGTCCCCGGGATTGGCCGGCGACGCTCTCGGCGCTTCACGGCTGCTGCACCGGGATATCCAGCACAGGTTGCCGGCCTTTGCCAGGGGGTTGTGGTATGCGGAGCGGTGGAAGGGTGTTTTCCGTCGTGCCGCGAGGGCTCGGGAACGGTCCCGCCGCGTCTGCAACCGGTCCGCCACGAGGCCCACCGCGCGCCGCGCCGATCGTCGCTACTTCGTCGCCGCCACCACGATCCGCGTCCGGCTGACGAAGGCGCGGGGGTCGGCGCCCTGGTGGCCGTAGAGGTCGCGGGTCACCGTCACGCTCTTAGGCCCGAGGGCCTTGCGGCACTCCTCCTTGACGAAGGTCTCGCCGAGCGGCGTCTCGTCGCCGGCGGGCTTCCGCTCGGCGCAGGTCCAGCCGTCCTCGCCCCAGTGGCCGCGGGCCTGGAGCCCGAGGAGATGGCCCTTCTTGCGCAGGTAGAGCGGCACCGCGTCGTCGGTCTCGATCACCAGCCCGTCGATCCGGGCGTCGTCGCCGACGAGCAGCGTCAGGCGGGCCGGGTGGCCGCCGACCCGGGTGCCGTTGCGGGTCGTGCCGTCGGCGTAGGAGAAGCCGATGGCGTGCAGGCCCCTGGCATCCGCCGGGCAGGCGCGCCAGTCGCCGAAGCCCGACAGGGTGCGGGCCGGGCCCTCGCGGCAGGCGAGGTCGCCGTAGCCGGTGGGCGAGATCTCCGAGACCGGCATCCCCACGCGCAGGTCGCGCAGGTCCGCGACCTCGGGACCGGCGGCGAGCGCCGGGCCGGCGCAGAGGAGGGCGGCGAGCGCCGCGAAGTCAGTGCGAAGCGGCCGGGGCATCGGTGCCCTCCTTCTTGCGGTAGATGTCGCAGGCGCGGGAGGTCGTGCCGAAGAAGGCGGTGCATTCCTCGATCGTCGGCTCGCCCTTGCCCTTGAGCTGGGTGACGACGTAAGCGGCCACCGCGTCGATCTCCGCCGGCCGCAGGAACACCGCCGTCTCGGGCGGCATGCTGGTGCCCATGTCGCCTTTCAGCGAATCGTAGCACTTCACCGAGTCGTAGGCGCCGCGCAGGTGATAGGGCATGCCGGTCCCGGGCCGGCCGCAGCGCACCACCTCGGCGACCTGGTCCTTGTCGAGCTGCGTCTTGCGCAGCGACAGGGCCTCGCCGCCGTAACCCCCGCCGCCGCCGCCATGCCACTTGTGGCAGCCCGAGCAGGCCTTCTTGAACACCGCGAGATCGCCCTCGCCCCCGGCGCCCCGGGCGCCCTGCGCCCAGGCCGGCGAGCCGGCGAGCGCGAGGCCGGCGAGCAAAGCCGGCACCACCATTGTCCGCATCCGCATCAACCCCGTGACCGGCGGGGCGCTCGCCGCGCCCCGCCTCCTGAAGGAAACCGGCTCAGAGCGCGAAGACGTAGAGCATCGATCCGGTCTGGATGTTCTTCAGCTCCGGGGTCGAATCGATGAACCACTTGTCCCAGGCGCCGCCGAGGCCGACCAGGATCGCCATGTACTGCTTGCCGTCGACCGTGAAGGTCATCGGAGGCGCGTTGACGCCGCCGCCGGTGCGGAACTCCCACAGCTTCTCGAGGCTCTTGGCGTCCATCGCCATCACCCCGCCGCCGGGCTCGCCGGTGAAGACGAGGTCCGGCGTCGCCAGCATGCCGCCGAGCAGCGGGAACTGGGTCTCGTGCTTGCCGGCGACCTTGCCGGTCTTCACGTCGATCGCCGTCACGCTGCCGGTGATCCGGAACGGGTTGGTCGGGCCGCCGCCGGTGAAGAACTCCCGGGGTTTCAGGTTCGCCTGCGTCATCGCCTCGTGGGTGACGCGGTTGCAGCTCTCGATGACCGGGATGTACCAGTATTGCAGGTTCGGGTTGTAGGCGGTCGGCGGCCAGTTCTTGCCGCCCATGTTGCCCGGGCAGAAATCGGCGTTCTTGTTCTCGGCCGAGGGGGTCGCCGCCGGGTTGTAGCGCTGCACGTCCTTGTTCGGGTCGTACTCGAACGGCTTGCCGGTATCGGGGTTGATGCCCTTGGTCCAGGTCACCTTCTTGACGAACGGCGTCGCCCAGACGAACTGGCCGTTGGTGCGGTCGACCGCGTAGGCGTGGCCGTTGCGGTCGGCCTCGATGGCGAGCTTGCGGCCGCCGACATCGACCAGGAGATTCTCCGACACGCTGTCGTAGTCGTAGGGGTCGTTCGGCGTGTGCTGGAAGTGCCACTTGATCTTGCCGGTCGTCGCGTCGAGGGCGAGCGTCGAGTCGGTGTAGAGGTTGTCGCCCGGGCGGTAGGCGTTGTCCCAGTCCGGGCCCGGATTGCCGGTGCCCCACACGATCGTGTCGGTGTCGGGGTCGTAGGTGCCGGTGACCCAGGTCGAGCCGCCGCCGCTCACCGCGGCGTTGTTGTTGCCCTTCCAGGTCTCGTAGCCGGGCTCGCCCTTCCCCGGGATGGTGTGGGTGCGCCAAGTCTCCTTCTCGGTCTTCAGGTCGGTGGCGGCGATCCAGCCGCGGATGCCGTACTCGGCGCCGCCGACGCCGGAGATCGCCAGGCCCTTCACGATGAGCGGCGCGCCGGTGATGGTCTCGCCCTTGTCGGGATCGGCGACCTGGCGCTGCCAGGCGACCTGGCCGGTCTCCTTGTTGGTGGCGATCAGGCGCCCGTCGAGGGTGTGGCTGACCACGAGGTCGCCCCAGAGCGCGACGCCGCGGTTGTTGACGCCGCAGCACGCGACCGCGCCGGCCCATTCGCGGTCGGTCTTCGGGTCCATCTTCCAGAGGAGCTTGCCCTCGCCGCCGCGGGTGTCGATCTTGTAGACCGAGCCCCACCCGTCGGTGACGTACATCATGCCGTTCTCGACGATCGGCGTGCCCTCGAGCCCGCCATGGCTCCAGATGCCGCCGCCCTCGATGCCGCCGAGGGCGAGGGTCCAGGCGACCTTGAGATTCTTGACGTTGCCCTTGTTGATCTGGTTCAGCGTCGAGTAGCGGTGGCCGGCGTAGTTCTTGTGGTGCTGGATCCAGTTGCCCTCCTCCTTGTCGGCGTTCAGCAGGCGCTCCTGCGTGACGCCGCCATCGGCGGCGAGCGCCGGAAGGGCGGACAGGGCGCCGGCCGCGAGGGCGGCGAGCGAGGTCGCGGCGAGGATGCGCCGGGCGGTGCGGGACTGCGTCATGGTGGTCTCCTCCAGGCGCCCTCGTTGGGTAGCGTCGCCTCGGCGCGGGCCGCCTCGCGGCCGGGCGTTTATGGGTATGGAAGTCCTAGTTCGAGGCGCGGACCTCGACCGGCACCTCCAGGGCGCCGGCCTTGCGGAAGCTCGCCTGGCAGGTGAAGCGGTCGCCCGCGGCCAGGGGCTGGCGGGTCTGAAGCAGCATCACGTGCATGCCCTCCGGGGTCAGCGCGGTCTCGCCCGAGGCCTTGACGGGAATGGTCTGGACCGGGCGCTTCGAGGGCGGGCCCTCGCCGCCCTTGTCCACCGTGACCCGCTCGCTGAAATTCGCGAAGGGGCAGCGGAAGCGCACGAGCGAATCGGCCTCGGGGGCGCGGTTCATCACCGTCAGGTGGAGCGGGACGTCGGAACCGACCTTCTCGGTCGGAGCGACGGAGGCGTGCAGGACGTCGATGTCGCCGGCGAGCGCCGGGACACAGCCGAGAAACAAGGCAACGGCCGCGCTTGCGGCCCGATTCGGGAAATAAAACGATCGCGTCATCAACGGCATGGCGTGGCCGTGATGGCATCGACGAGCGGCAGGGATGCCCGCATCCACTATCCTCCCTCTTGGATCAGCTTCGCCTTTTGGCGGCGAATTGCCCGTGAGGGTAGCCGGCACCGGTGTTGCGTCAAGATCCTGGATTAAGGGGCTTCTAAAAAATTGCCCGCGACCGATGCACCCGGGCCCCGCACGCCTGCCCCTCCCGCTCGGGCCCCGGCCGCGCTAGCTTGATCGGTTGCGAGGACTGGTGACGGGAGGATGCGATGGCCGACGGGGATCCGGCGACGGCGCGACGCGGGCGCTTCGACATCGGGGCGATCGCGGCGGCGCTGCCCGAGAGCGCGACCACGATGCTGGTCGACACCTACCTGACCGACCGGCCGGCGGCGAGCGCCCGGGTCTTCCGGGTCTACCGCCCGACGCCGGCCCATTACCACGAGGGCTGCGACGAGTACCTCTACGTGCTCTCCGGCCGGGGCACGTTCTGGATCGGCGAGCCTTCCGACGAGGCGGAGTTCGGTCCCGGCCAGCTCCTGTTCTTCGAGCGCGGCGTCGTCCACGCCCTGCCGACGCTCACCGAGGAGCCGGTGGTGTTCCTCTCCGTCGACACGCCGCGGCGCGCGCCGACCGACGTGATCTTCGTCGATCCGGCGACCGGCTCGCCCGCGAGCTTCATGGCCCGCAACGCCGAGCCCGATCCGGCCGGCGGCCCCGATCCGGCTTGACCTCCCGGGCCCCGGCCGCGATGCACGGGGCATAACAACGGGAGGACGCGACATGGCAGCAGGGAACACGGCAGCAGGGAACACGGCATCAGGCGACGCGGCGGGGGCAGGCAAGGTCGCCCTGGTCACCGGGGCGGCGCGGGGCATCGGGCTCGCCGCAGCCAAGCTCTTCCTGGAGGAGGGCTGGCGCGTCGCGCTCCTCGACATCGACGGCGACGCGCAGGCGCGCGCGGCGGCGGAACTCGACCGGCCCGACGACGCGATGGCGCTCGCCGCCGACGTCGCCGACCCCGAGGCGGTGGCCGGAGCGGTCGCGTCCGTGGAGGCCCGGTTCGGCCGGCTCGACGCCCTCGTCAACAATGCTGGCACCGCGGTGTTCAAGCCGCTACTCGACACGACCCACGCCGAGTGGGCCCGGGTGCTCGCCGTAAACCTGACCGGCCCGTTCCTGTGCGTGCAGGCGGCCGCGCCCGTGATGGCGCGGAGCGGCGGCGGCGCCGTCGTCAACATCACGTCGATCTCGGGCCAGCGCGCCTCGACCCTGCGGGTCGCCTACGGCACCAGCAAGGCGGCGCTCAAGCACCTGACGAAGCAGCAGGCGGTCGAGCTCGCGCATCTCGGGATCCGCGTCAACGCGGTGGCGCCGGGCCCGGTCGATACCGCGATGGCGAAGAAGGTCCACAGCCCGGCGATCCGGGCCGACTATCACGACGCCGTGCCGCTCAACCGCTACGGCCTCGAGCGCGAGATCGCCGACGCCATCGTGTACCTGTGCGGACCGCGGGCGAGCTACGTCACCGGCCAGACGCTCGCGGTGGATGGCGGCTTCGACGCCGCCGGCATCGGCTTGCCGACCCTGCGGCGGGATCTGGACGCCGCCGGCCGCTGACGCGCCCTCGCTACCCGCGCTGGGGCCGCAGCACCCCGTCCGTGGTCTTCGGATCGGGCGCCGGGGTGCTCGGCCGCACGGTGCCGGTCGAATCGGTGTCGCCGGGGCGGACGCGCTCGGGCAGGGTCTCGTGGGCGGGCGGCATGGTGGGGGGCCTGCTCGCGGCTGCGCTGCGGGCTGTCGGCCAGCGGCTTGTCGGCGGCCTGCGCGTATTGCTCGCGGTGAGCTTGTCCCGGGTGGACTTGTCCCTGGTTGATGTGCGCCAGCACCGGCGAGGCGGCCAGGACGGCGAGCAGGATGAGACGGCTGGTGCCCCTGGTCATCGGGCTCTCCCTCGAAGACGTCGTGGTGTCGTGAGGAGAAATGGCCCGAGGGCAAGTCCGGTTCCCGATTTCCTCAGCGCAGCGCCAGCATCCCGATCACCGCGTCGCCGACCATCCGCTTGTGTCGAGAGCGCAGGTCCGGCGCGTCGAGGTCGACCGAGAAGATCGCCCCGAAGGTGTGGCGGTTCGAGACCCGGAAGAAGCAGAGCGCGCTGATCATCAGGTGGACGTCGAGGGGATCGACGTCGGCGCGAAACACCCCCTCTGCCTGCCCGCGGGCGACGATGTCGGTGATGGTCTGGATCACCCCGAGATTGAGGCCGCGGATCGTCTCGGAGCCCGACAGGTGCTCGGCGCGGTGGATGTTCTCGATCGCGACGAGGCGGATGAAGTCCGGATGGGCCTCGTCGTACTCGAAGGTGAACTCGACGAGCCGGCGGATCGCCTCGGCGGGGCAGAGGTTGCCGAGGTCGAGGTCGGCCTCGACCTGGCGGATGTCGGCATAGGCCTTCTCCAGCACCGCGAGGTACAGGCCCTCCTTGCTGCCGAAATAGTAGTAGATCATCCGCTTCGACGTGCGGGTGCGCTCCGCGATCGCGTCGACCCGGGCGCCGCTGAGCCCGAAGGCGGAGAACTCCTCGGTCGCGACCGCCAGGATGTCGGCCCGGGTCCGCTCGGGATCCTTGGTGCGGGAGGAGGCGCGGGGCGTGACGGCGTCCATGATCGAACAGTTCGACGGGCAGGGTGGCGACCGGGATGGCGCCCGCTCTACCATCCCGGCCGCCCCGGCGCATCCGCCCACGCGAAGGCGGATCAGGATCAGGCGAGTTCGTCGCCCAGCACCTCGCGGGCCCAGCGGAAGGCGCCGTTCGCCGCCGGCACGCCGGCATAGATCGCGGTCTGGATCAGCAGCGCCTGCAGTTCGGAGACCGTGACGCCGTTGCGCAGGGCCGGCCGGACGTGGAGCTTGAACTCCTCCTCGCGGCCGAGCGCCACCATCATGGCGAGGGTCACGAAGGAGCGGGTCTTCCACGGGATGCGCGGGTCGCCCCAGACCTCGCCCCAGGCGGTGCGGGTGATGAAGTCCTGCCACGGCCCGGCGAAGTCCCCGGCGCCCTTCAGCGAGCGCTCGACATGGGCCTCGCCGAGCACGCTCTTGCGGTTCGTGAGGCCCGCCTCGAACGCGACCGCGCCGGTGGCGGTGTCGGACGCCTCGCGGTGCCGGTCGAGGAAGCCGAGGAGGTGGGCGGCGGTCGCCGCCGGCTGCTCGACGGACAGCAGGTGCGCGGCCTTCGGCAGGATCACCAATTCGGCCTGCGGGATGCCGGCGCAGATCTCCTCCGCCATGGCGGGCGGCGTCGCCGGGTCGTCGCGCCCGGCGATCACCAGGGTCGGCGCCGTGATGCGGTCGAGGACCGGGCGCAGGTCCATGCGGCCGATGGCGTTGCAGCACACCGCGTAGCCGGCCGCATCGGTGCCGGTGAACTGCTCGCGCACGGGGGCGACCGCGTCCGGGTTCGAGGCGGGGAAGTCGGGCGTGAACCAGCGAGTCATCGTCGCCTCGACGATCGCCGCCGTGCCCTTCTGCCGCACCAGCTCGGCGCGCTCGTTCCACGACGCCTCGCTCGGCATGAAGGCGGCGGTGGCCATCAGGGTCAGGCTGATCACCCGGCCCGGATGGCGGCTCGCCGCCGCCTGGCCGGTCATGCCGCCGAGCGACAGGCCGACGACGTGGGCGCGGCGGATGTCGAGCGCGTCGAGCAGGCCGACGAGGTCGTCGGCGAGATCCTCGACCTCGGCGCGCTGGTCGCGCACCCCCGAGGCGCCGTGCCCGCGGGTGTCGTAGCGCAGGATCCGGTAGCGGCCCCGCAGGTAGGGCACCAGCGGGTCCCACATCGCCAGCGAGGTGCCGAGCGAGTTGGAGAACGCCACCACCGGTGCGCCGCTCGGGCCGGAGAGCTCGTAGTTCAGAAGGGTACCGTTGGCCTCGATCTGGGGCATGGGATCCTCGGTCAGCGGGAGGGTGTCGGCGGGGAAGGGTCAGGCAGCGTGCAGGAAGGCCGCGAGGCGCGAGACCTCCGCCAGCGCCCGGTCGGCGGTGCGGGCCCCGGCGCGGATGGCGGGGCTCAAGTCGAAGGCGGCGTCGAGGTCGGCGCCCGCCGTCTCGGGCCGGGCGCGCAAGACCTCCTGGAGCGAGCCCCGGCCGTCGCGCACGGCACCCGCCGCCTCTTCCACCAGGGCGTGGGCGGCCTTGGCGCCGAGGACCGGGCCGAGCCGGCTCGCCGCGGCGTCGGCGAAGAGCAGCCCCTGCGTCACGTCGAGGTTGCGGCGCATCCGCTCGGGGTCGGGCACCAGCCCCTGCGCGAGGCTGCGCGCCTCGCGTAACGCGCCCGAGGCGAGGCCGAACAGCGTCGGCAGGGCGTGCCATTCGGCGTGCCAGGCGCCGGCCGGGCGCTCGTGCGCCGCCGCCATGCCGTCGAGCAGCGTCAGGCTCGCGCCCTTGGCGGCGCCGAAGGCGGACAGGATCACCGTCGAGGAGACGGGGTTGCGCTTGTGCGGCATCGCCGAGGAGCCGCCGCGACCCGGCACGTAGGGCTCGGCCACCTCGGCCACTTCGGTGGTGGCGAGATGCGCCACGTCGGTCGCGAACTTGGCGAGCGCCCCCGTCAGCAGGGCGAGGAAGGCACCGGTCTCGGCGATGCGGGCGCGCCGCGTGTGCCAGGGCGCGAGGTCCGGGTGCAGGCCGAGGGCTGCGGCGAAGCCGTCGCCGACGGCCTCGGCCTTCTCGCCGAGGCCGGCGAGCGTGCCGACGGGGCCGCCGAGCGAGGCGGTGAGCACCCGCTCGCGCAGGGCGGGGAGCAGGGCCGCCACCTCGGCGATGCCGAGCGCCCAGATCGCCGCCTTGAAGCCGAAGGTGACGGGAGCGGCGTGCTGGCCGTAGGTGCGCCCGACGCACGGGGTCTCGCGGTGCTGGCGGGCGATGGCCGACAGCCCGTCGAGGATCGCCCGGAGGTCGGCCGCGACGAGGTCGAGGGCGTCGCGGACCTGGAGCACCAGGGCGGTGTCGGCGATGTCCTGGGTGGTGGTGGCCTTGTGGAAGGCGGGCTCCAGCTCGGGGGGAAGCGCGCCCTGCACCGCCTTCACGAACGGGATCACCGGCACGCCCGAGACCGCGGTGCGCCGGCCGAGCGCCGCGGGGTCGAGGGCCTTCGGGGCGATCCCCTCTATCGCGGGGGCGAGCGAGGCCGGCACCAGGCCGGCCTGGCTTTGCGCCCGCGCCAGGGCCGCCTCGGCCCGCAGCATCGCCGCCACCCGGGCCTCGTCGGCGAAGACGGCGCGCATCGCGTCCGTGGCGAAGAGGGGCCCGAGCAGGGCGGAGTCGAGGGCCGAGAGCGTCATCGGGTTCAGGCCACGGGCTTCAGGTGGAGGAGGGCGCGGGCCTCGGCCGGGGTCGCGACCTTGCGGTTGTTCCGCGTCACCATCTCGGCGGCGAGCGAGACCAGCTCGGCGTTGCTCGCCGCCAGCCGGTCCTTGCTCACCCGGACGTTGTCCTCCAGCCCGGTGCGGACCGCGTCGGCGCCGCGGGCGAGCGCCCAGCCCATCACGCGGGCCTGCTCGCGGCCGATGCCGGCGGCGGTCCAGGTCGCGCCCGGGATCACCCGGCGGGTCTCGGCGAGCAGGATGTCGAGCAGGTGCTCGTCGGCCGGCATCGCGTTCTTCACGCCCATCACGAACTGAACGTGCGGATGGGCGTCCATCAGCCCCTCCTCGATCAGCCGCTTGGCGCCGTGGATGTGCGAGAGGTCGAAGATCTCGATCTCGGGCCGGATGCCATGCTTGTGCATCGAGCCGGCGAGGTCGTTCACGAGCGTCGCGTGGTTCTCGTAGACGATGCTCGGGAAGTTGACCGAGCCGGTCGAGAGCGAGGCCATGTCGGGCCGGTGCACCAGCGAGAGCCCGCGCGCGCTCGGGTCGCGGCCGCGGCCGCCGGTCGAGAACTGCACGATCATGCCGGGGCAGTGCTTGCGCACACCCTCCTGGACCGCCGCGAACTTGTCCGGGTCGGAGGAGGGCGACTCGTCGTCGTTGCGCACGTGGATGTGCACGAGGGTGGCGCCGGCCTCGAAGGCCTGGTGGGTGGACTCGACCTGCTCGGCGACGGTGGTGGGCACCGCCGGGTTGTCCTTCTTGCGCGGGACCGAGCCGGTGATCGCGACCGCGATGACGACGGGGTTCATGGGGGTCTCCTGATTATGGTTGTCGTGTTCTGACGTCCGCTTGCTCTGTTCCAAACCAAGTGAAGCGCTGGATCCCTCTCCCGTGTGGGAGAGGGGGAGGGGTGAGGGTGGCTCGGCTTCAGGATTGGGAACTAAACGTCGTGCTGGCAGCGGAACGGTTCAGTCTTCTTACTGCACCGTCTCCACCCTCACCCCCGGCCCCTCTCCCACTCGGGAGAGGGGAGATGCGCCTCACCTTTGTTCGGACAGTTCAAGCGGAAATCTTATGAATGATGTTTATCACACGTCGAAGAAGACGGTCTCGTTCGGTCCCTGAAGATAGATGTCGAACACGTACACGACCTGCCCGTCGCGCTCCTCGCGCTTCGCAAGCAGGCTGTCGCGCAAGGGCCCGCGCTCGACGAGGTTCAGCACCGGGTCGTTGGCGTTCGCCTCGGCCTCGTCGGCGAAGTAGAGCCGGGTCTGCAGGCCGATATTGATGCCGCGGGCGGCGATCCAGAGGTTGATGTGCGGCGCCATCGGGCGATGCCCCTTGCGGCCCTCAACCGGGCCGGGCTTCACCGTCTCGAAGTGCCACACGCCCGTCTCGAAATCCGAGCCGGTGCGGCCCCAACCCCGAAAGCTCTCGTCGAGGGGCTTGCCCTCCTGGCGGTCGGCCGGGTGGTTGTAGCGGCCGGCGGCGTTGGCCTGCCAGATCTCGATGAAGGCGTCGCGCACCAGCGAGCCGGCGCCGTCGAAGACCCGGCCCTCGACCCGGATGCGCTCGCCTCTCGTGTCCGGGCCGGCGAGCACGTTCGAGAAGTTGGTCTCGAAGATGTCGAAGCCGGCCTGGTGCGGGATCAGCCCGATATGGACGTAGGGACCCGCGGTCTGGGACGGGGTTTCCTGCAGGCGGGTGGGAAGCGGCTGGACCATGGGCTCAGTTCCCCTGGAGCTTGTTCTCGAACAGCGTCTGCTGGCGGCCGCGCAGCACGATGTCGAACTTGTAGGCGAGCATGTCGAGCGGCACCGCGGCGCCGAGGTCGAGGGGGGCGATCAGCCGCTCGGCGGCCGAGCGGTCGGGGATCCCGAGCACCATCGGGTCGTGCCAGATCAGCGGGTCGCCCTCGAAGTACATCTGGGTGATCAGGCGCTGGGCGAAGCCCGTGCCGAACACCGAGAAGTGGATGTGGGCCGGGCGCCAGGAATTGAGGAAATTGCGCCAGGGATACGGCCCGGGCTTGATCGTGCGGAAGTAGTAGAAGCCGTTCTCGTCGGTGATCGTCCGGCCGCAGCCGCCGAAATTCGGGTCGATCGGCGCGAGGTAGCGGTCGTTGCGGTGGCGGTAGCGCCCGCCCGCATTGGCCTGCCAGAACTCGACCAGGGTGTGGGGGATGCCGCGCCCGTTCTCGTCGCGGACATGGCCGTGGACGAAGATCCGCTCGCCGATCGGCTCGCCCTCGCGGGCGTAGTTCAGGATCAGGTCGTTGTCGAGCGGGCCGAGTTCCGAGTGACCGAAGGTCGGGCCGGTGACCTCCGACAGCGAGGATTGCAGCGACAGCATCGCCCGGCGCGGCGAGCGCAGCACGCTGGTCTTGTAGTCCGGCGTGAAGGCCGGCGGGTGGATCGAGCGGTCCCGTTGCAGGAACTCGCTGTCGGCGTGGGTCATCGTCTCCTCCTGGGCGCCCCTGACGGAGCGTTTGCGGGTCGTGCGGGGTTGAGACCCCGGTGTCTTGGTCGTTCGACGCGCTCGCGGAAACTATCATCCCGGCGGGGCGTGAGCCATGTTCAGGACGGGACCGCGGCCTTGCCGCCGAGCGCCCCGAGATAGTCCGAGAACGCGCCGACCGAGGACAGGTCGGACGCGGCCGAGAGCAGCTCGGGGGCGACGGCGTCGCGCTGCGCCTCGGTCAAGCGCAGGCTCGGCCCGGCGACGCTGAGGTTGCCGACCGCGCGGCCGGTCTGCGGATGCACGATGTTGGCCGCCATCGCGGCGGCGCCCGGCGTGTTGGTGTCCTGCACCCAGGCGTAGCCGCGGGCACGGGCCTCGTTCACCAGCGCCATCAGCGCGGCGACCGTGCGCGGCGCGTTCGGGCCGCATTCCTCCGGCGTGCCGAGGCCCTGGCGCATCACCAGGCTCAGGGCCTCCTCGTCCGTGAGGCTGGCGAGCCACGCGATGCCGGTCGAGGTGGTGGAGAGCCGCGCCTCCGTCCCCATGTCGCCGTCGTAGCGCAGGCCGGTGCGCGCTCCTTGCGCCTTCGCCACCCAGACCAGGCGCGGATAGTCGACCACCGCGAGGCGCGCCAACTCGCCGCTCAGGTCCGCCAGCCGGTTGAGCACCGATTGGGCGACGTCGACGACGCCGGTCCGCGCGAGATGCTTGAGGCCGAGCGTCGCGAACTTGGTGGTGAGCAGGTAGCGGCCGGTCTCGCCGTCCTGCACGGCGTAGGCGTGCTCGACGAGCTCGGCCAGCAGGCGGTGGGCGCCGCTCTTGGGGATATCCAGCGTCTCGGCGATGGTCTGGAGGGGCAGCCCGCGCGGATGGTTCGCGAGGAGTTCCACCAGGTCCAGGACGCGCCGCAGCAGGGAGCCGGCCATCTCTCGTGCTCGAATTCCGCGTCCGCAAATCTGGAACGCAGTTCTGGATTTGAACCGAGTTCCGTTCTAAGTCAAGACGGAGTGACGGAAGAGGAGTCGGGCATGCGCGGCACGGGCCAGCGGGAGACCCTGATCGGCATCGCCCTGATGGTGAGCGCGGTGGCGGGTTTCGCGTCGATCGACGCCTCGGCGAAGTTCCTCACCGGCGCCATGAGCCCGATGCTGATCGTCGCCGTGCGCTACGTCGTCAGCTTCGTCATCGTGGCGGCGGTGCTGGCGTCGCGGCGCGACGTGATCGGCCTCCTGCGCACCCGCAAGCCCGGCCTCCAGGTGCTGCGCTCGCTCTGCCTGGTGACGGCGACGATGTGCTCATTCGTCGCCCTGCGCTACCTGCCGCTCGCGCAGGTGACCTCGATCACCTTCGCCTCGCCCCTGGTGGTGGCGCTGATCGCCGGGCCGCTGCTCGGCGAGCAGGTCGGCTGGCGGCGGACGATCGCGGTGCTGGTCGGGTTCTCGGGCGTGCTGGTGGTGAGCCGCCCGGGCGTCTCGGGCATGCATCCGGCGGCCCTGCTCGCGGTGGTGACGGCGCTGGTCAACGGCGTCTACATCGTGGTGACGCGGATGCTCGCCGCCCACGATCCGCCCGAGACGACGATGTTCTATACCGGCCTCGTCGGCTCGGTGCTGACCGCGCCGGTCCTGCCGTTCCTGTGGGAGACGCCGACCGAGACCGCGACCTGGATCGGCATCGCCTCGGTCGGCTTCTTCGGGGCCCTCGGGCACTGGCTCCTGATCCTCGCCCATCGCCGGGCGCCCGCCTCGACGCTGGCGCCCTTCGCCTACGCGCACCTGCTCTGGGCGGTGCTCCTCGGCTTCCTGATCTTCGGCCACCTGCCCGACCGCTGGACGGTGATCGGCGGCGCGGTGGTGGCGGCCTCGGGGCTGTACCTCCTCTACCACGAGCGCCCGCGGATCACGCCGCCGGGCGAGGAGGGGGCGATGTGAGAGCCGCCGCCCGCAAACCCTCCCCCGCGAGAGGGGAAGGGTTCGCGGGCGCCTCACTTCACCGGGGCGGTTCCCGTCGGCCCCGCCGCGGGCCCGGTCCGGATCGCCCACAGCTCCGTCGGCAGGCTGATCGGTGCGCCGGGCTTGTAGTCGGCCGAGTCCTGGATGTGCGAGGTCGTGACGTAGATCGTGCCGTCCGGCCCCTCGCTGAAGGTGTCGGGCCAGCGCAGCCGCGGATCCTGGACCAGGGTCGTCAGCCCGGCGCCGTTGTTGGTGAGGTCGCGCACCTTGACCGCGTCGTCCTGCGGCGAGGTGACGTACATCCGGCCGTCCTTGCGGGCGATCAGCAGGCCGTCCGCCGGGCCGTTCTCGCCGACCGTGACGATCTTGCCCCCCAGCGTCCGGTCGGTCAGCATCTCGGGCACCACGGACGACGTGGCCCAGCCGGTCAGCGCGTCGGTCGGCAGGCTGTAGAGCGTCTTGCCCTTGATCGCCTGCCAGTACAGCGTACGCCCGTCGGGCGAGAGCGCGATGCCGTCGGCCGAGAACTCGACGCCGCGTCCGTCCGGCCGGCGCAGGGGCTGGCCGTCGTAGGTCACCGTCACGCTCTTGTCCGGCATGGTCGAGGGATGGCCCGACAGCACGCGCTTGGCCGTGCCGCTGTCGAGGTCGACGACGATCAGGGCGCCCTCGGCGCCGGAATCGGTGAGGTAGGCGGTCTTGCCGTCCGGCGAGATCCGCACGTCGTTGATGTAGGAGGCCTGCAGCACCGTCGCGGGGTCGAACGGGATCGTCTTGACCACCTGGTTGGTCTTCAGGTCGATGCCGACGAGCTTCGGCCCGTCCTTGACCACCGCTCCCATCGCGGGGGCCGCGGCATCGACCACCCAGAGCCGGTCCTGGGCGTCCGCCACCACGCTCTGCACGCAGACGAAGTGGGTCTTCGGGTCGATCTCGTCCTTCTTGGCGTTGCGCCAGGAATTCCAGCCGGCATCCGGGTAGGGCACCGGCTGGCCACCTTTGAGTTCGGCGACCGAGACCGGGGCGTCCTCGCTCCAGCGCGGGAAGTTGACGAAGATCCGGCCGTCGCGCGCCACCGTGACGCCGGTGACCTGGTGGGAGAAGCTCGCGACCTTGTCGAGGCGGGCGGAGGCCGAAGCGGGGGCTCCCTGAGTGGGGGTCCCCTGCGCTAGGGCCGCGGCCGGCGCGACGCCGGCCATCAGGAACAGGGCGAGCCCGAGGCGGGTGCCGGCATGATGCATCATCGAAGGAACTCTCCGTCCGGGCGATCGCCCGGGCGGAGAACGCAGCGGCACCCGGCCAAGGTCCCTGGGAGTATCAGCCGGCCGTCCGCCGTCCCGGCCCGTAGCCGGAGGGCGGGCGCGAGCCGAGATGGGACCGCAAGGTGCGGCCCTCGTACTCGGTGCGGAACAGGCCGCGCCGGCGGAGTTCCGGCAGGACGAGTGCGATGAAGTCGTCGAGGCCGCCCGGCAGGGTCGGCGGCATGATGTTGAAGCCGTCGGCGCCGCCGGCCCGGAAGCGCGCCTCCATCTCGTCGACGATCTGCGCCGGGGTGCCGACGATCTGCGAGTGGCCCCGCGCGCCCGCGATGCGCAGGTAGAGCCGGCGCAGGGTCAGCCCCTCGCGGCGGGCGAGATCGACCATGAGCTGCTGGCGCGACTTCGCCCCCTCGGTCGCGGGCAGTTCCGGCACTGGCCCTTCGGGATCGAACCCCGACAGGTCGTGGCCGACCATGCGGCTGAGGAGCGCCAGCCCCACCACCGGGTCGATCAGCGCCTGCAGCTCCTCGAACTTCTCCCGCGCCTCGGATTCGGTGCGGCCGACCACCGGGAACAGCCCGGGCATGACCTTGAGGTCGTCCGGCGACCGGCCGAAGCGCGCCATCCGCCCTTTCAGGTCGCGGGAGAACTCCACCGCCTCGTCGAGGGTCTGGTTGGCCGTGAACACGATCTCGGCGGTGCGCGCGGCGAGGTCCTTGCCCGGCCCCGACGAGCCGGCCTGGACCAGGACCGGCTGCCCTTGCGGCGTGCGCGCGATGTTGAGCGGGCCCCGGACCTCGAAGTGCTTGCCGCGATGGTCGAGGGGCCGGAACCCGTCCGGCTTCGAGAACTGGCCCGACGCCTTGTCGATCACGACCGCGTCGTCGTCCCAGGTGTTCCAGAGGCCGAGCACGACGTCGACGAATTCCTCCGCCCGCTCGTAGCGGTCGGCGTGGCGGGCGATCCTGTCGTTGCCGAAATTGGCCGCCTCCAGGTCGGTCGCCGAGGTGACGAGGTTCCAGCCGGCCCGGCCCCCGCTCAGGTGGTCGAGGGAGGCGAAGCGGCGCGCGACGTTGTAGGGCTCGTTGAAGCTCGTCGAGGTGGTGGCGACGAGGCCGATGCGGTTCGTCACCGCGGCGAGCGCCGAGAGCAGGGTGACGGGCTCGAAATGCGCCGAGCGGGCGGTGCGCTCGCTCGAGCGCAGGTCGGCGTCGCGGATGCCGGTGCCGTCCTCGAGGAAGATCAGGTCGAACTTCGCGGCCTCCGCGCGCTTCGCCCAGCCGACGTAGCGGTCGAGATTGATCCCGCCATCGGCCTCGCTCGACGGGTGGCGCCAGCCGGCGACGTGGTGGCCCGTGGCGTAGAAGAAGGCGCCGAGGCGCATCGTGTCCTGTGTCATGTCTCGCTCGGGAAGTCGGGACCGGTCCGGCGTATCTAGAGCAGCGCTCTCACACGGACTTGTCCCCTATCGGACTTGTCACCTATCGGACCTGGCCCCAGCGCCGGACCGTCACCCGCTCCAGGCTCGCGAACACCACCGTCTCGACCACGAGGCCGATCGCGATGACGAGGAGGAGGCCGGCGAAGACCCGGTCGGTGTACAATTCGTTGCGGTTCTGGAAGATGTACCAGCCGAGGCCGCCGCGGCCCGACGAGGCGCCGAAGACCAGCTCCGCCGCGATGAGCGTGCGCCAGGCGAAGGCCCAGCCGATCTTGAGGCCCGACAGGATCGCCGGCAACGCCGCCGGGACCAGGATCTGGCCGACGTAAGCCAGCCCTTCGAGCCCGTAGTTGCGCCCGGTCATGCGCAGCGAATCCGGCACCGCCTGGAAGCCCGCATAGGTGTTGAGCGCCAGCGGCCACAGCACCGCGTGGACCAGCACGAAGATCAGGCTGCCCTGCCCGAGCCCGAACCACAGCAGCGCCAGCGGCAAGAGCGCGATCGCCGGCAGCGGGTTGAACATGGCGGTCAGCGTCGAGAGCAGGTCGCGGCCGAGTTGGGTCGAGACCGCCAGCGAGGTCAGCCCGAAGGCGAGGAGGACGCCTAAGCCGTAGCCCTGCGCCAGCACGGCGAGCGAGATCCGCGTCCGCTCCAGGATCTCGCCGGTCATGAGCCCGTCGACGAGCGCCGACAGGGTGGCCCCGACGCCCGGCAGCAGGAGGTCGTTGTCCTGCCAGCGCGCCAGCGCCTCCCAGATCAGCGCCAGGGCGACCAGGATCAGGCCACGGCGCAGCCAGCCCTGCTGCCACAGGCGGGTCGGCAGCGGCAGGGAGCGCTCGACCGGCGCCTCGACGAAGGGCGGCAGGGCCCGGTCGTATTCCGGGCGGATCGGCGGGGAGAGGGCGTGGGTCATCGCGCGGCAGCCTCGGGAGCGGGCTCGAACAGCCGGTCGTGCAGCCGCTGCACCGCGGCCTGGAAGCCCCGGCTGCCGAGGCTCGACAGGTCGAACTCGTGGCAATTGTACTCGCCGCGCACCCGGCCCGGATGGGGCGAGAGCAGGGCGACCCGGTTGCCGACGACGAGCGCCTCCTCGATCGAGTGGGTGACGAAGAGCAGCGTCATGCGGGCCTCGTCCCACAAGGCCAGCAGTTCCTCCTGCATCTTGCGCCGGGTCAGCGCGTCGAGGGCCGCGAAGGGCTCGTCCATCAGCAGCACCTTCGGCTGCATGGCGAGCGCGCGCGCGATGGCGACGCGCTGCTTCATGCCGCCGGAGAGCTGGTGCGGGTAGCTGCCCGCGAAGGCCGTGAGCCCGACCTTGTCGATGGTGGCGCGCGCCCGCTCCAGCGCCTCGCGACGGTCGAGCCCGCGGGCGGCGCGCAGCGGGAAGGCGACGTTCTCGACGACCGTCTTCCAGGGCGGAAGCTGGTCGAATTCCTGGAACACCACGATCCGGTCGGGCCCGGGCTTGCGCACCCGCACGCCGGCCAGCGTGATCTCGCCCTCGACGGGGGCGATGAAGCCCGCCACGGCCTTCAGCAGGGTGGACTTGCCGCAGCCCGACGGCCCGAGCAGCACGAAGCGGTCGGCCTCGTAGACGTCGAGGTCGATCCGGTGGGCCGCCCGCACCACGCGGCCCGGCGTGCGGTACTCGAGCGACACGCCGGCGATGCGCAGGAGCGGGTCGGGCAAGGATCGCGGTCCCTCGCGCGGCACCGCGGGCGGTTGCGGCTCGCGCACCGCCACGGGCGCGTCGCGCTCGATCACCAGCGTCATCGGATCCGCCCTCAGCTGCCCGCCGCGATGCGCGGATCGACGAAGAAGTAGTCGTCCAGGCCCTTCGGCTCGTTCTTGATCGCGCCGACGCGGTGCATGAACTGGCCCAGCCCGAGCGTGTTCTGCGGCGCGACCTTGAAGCTCACCTCCGGGCTCGTGATCACCTTGAGCAGCAGGGCGCGGTCGATGCGGCTGTTGTTGGCCTTGAGGTAGATGTCGGCGGCCCGCTCGGGATCGGCGGCGATGAAGCGCGCCGCCTCGTCGAGGGCGTCGACGAAGGCCCGGTAGGTCTTCGGGCTGTTTTGATGGAACTTCTCGGTGGCGTAGAGCACGGTCGAGGAGGCCGGCCCGCCCTGGACGTCGTAGGAGCTGAGCACCACCCGGGCGTTCGGGTTCTCGGCGAGCTCCTGTTCCTGGAACGGCGGGTTGCCGAAATGCGCCGTGATCTCGGTGCCGCCCTTGATGATCGCGGCGGCGGCCTCCGGGTGGGGCAACGCCACGCTGTTGCGGTCGAGCCGGGCGAAGTCCTTGTCGCCCCACAGCTTGGCCGAGGCCATCTGCAGGATGCGCGCCTGGACCGAGACGCCGACCGCCGGCAGGGCGATCCGGTCCTTGTCGGTCAGGTCGGCGATCGTCCTCACCTCGGGGCGGTTGCTGACGAGGTAGTACGGGAAGTTGCCGAGCGAGGCGACGCCGCGGACGTTCTGGCGGCCGCGGGTGCGGTCCCAGAGCGTGAAGAGCGGGCCGACGCCGGCGCTGCCGATGTCGACGCTGCCCGACAGGAGCGCGTCGTTGACCGCCGAGCCGCCCGAGAGCTGCAGGTACTCGACCTTGATGTCGAGCCCGGCCTGCCGGCCGTGCTTCTCGATCAGACCCTGGTCCTCGGCGACGTTGAGCAGCAGGTAGACGACGCCGAACTGCTTGGCGATCCGCAGCTGCCCCTCGGCCGCCCGCGCCGGTGCCGCGGCGGCCAGCAGCGAGAGGCCCGCGAACAGGGCGGCGGCCTGCCTGCGGGTGGGCAGGGTGGGTCGCTTCGTCATGATTGGTCTCGCAGGCTGTCGTGAGCGCGCAAAAGCGCCGTCGGGATGCCGGAATATCTGAATTTTACAGGGGCGACGTCAACCAGAACGTTGTTTTACTGTTTTGGTGGGATGGAGATCGGTGATCTAAAGGGGTCGCGGTTCCGGGGAGATTATTTTTATTCGTGGAAACGGGGCGTGCGAGGCGTGGGGCGCCTGCATCGGGGGTTGGCAGGAGGGCGCGGAATCCCCCTCACCGTATCGGCAGGGCTATCCGGGGCATGAATCGGCGCGTCTCCCCTCTCCGGGCGATGCCGCCCAAGCCCGGCATCGCCCGGGGCGGGGAGACGTGTTCTCCTCTGCGAGATCGTGTCAGGTCGGATCCGACCTCACGCCCGTCACCCCCGCGCGACCGCCTCCAGCGCCCGCCCGAGATCCGAGAGCAGATCCTCCTCCGCCTCGAGACCGACCGACAGGCGCACGAGTGCGTCGCCGACGCCGGCGCGCTCCCGCGCCTCCGGGTCCATCGCGGCGTGGGTCATGGTCACCGGATGGGCGATCAGGCTCTCGACCCCGCCGAGGGATTCCGCCAGGCTGAACACCTTGAGCGCCCCGACGAGGTGGCGCACCGCCTCGCGTCCCCCGGCGAGCTCCGCGCTCAGCATCGCCCCGAAGCCGCGCTGCTGGGCCTTCGCGATCGCGTGGCCCGGATGGTCGGGCAGGCCGGGATAGTAGACCCGGGCGACCGCCGGGTGCCCGGCGAGGAAGGCCGCGACCGCGGCGGCGTTGCGGCTCTGGCGCTCGATGCGGGGAAACAGCGTGCGCACGCCGCGCAGGGTCAGGTAGGCGTCGAAGGGCGATCCGGTGACCCCGACGGTGTTGGCCCACGCGGCGAGTTCGTCGCCGAGGCTCGCATCCGCGGCGATCACCGCGCCGCCGATCACGTCGGAATGGCCGTTGATGAACTTGGTGGTGGAGTGCACGACGAGGTCGGCCCCGAGCGCCAGCGGCTGCTGCAGGGCCGGAGACAGGAAGGTGTTGTCGACGACGAACAGCGCGCCGGCGGCCTTCGCCAGGGCGGCGACGCGGCGCAGGTCGGTGATCCGCATCAGCGGGTTGCTCGGCGTCTCGGTGAGGACGATCCGGGCGCCGTCGGCCAGCGCGGTGGTGAGCGCCGCCTCGTCGGTCTGGTCGACGAAGGCGACGCGGTAATGGCCCCGCGCGGCGCGCATCGAGAGCAGCCGGTGGGTGCCGCCGTAACAATCGTGCGGCGCCACCAGCAGGTCGCCGGGGCGCAAGGGGGACAGGGCGAGGTCGAGCGCCGCCATCCCGCTCGACACCACCACCGCGCGGGCCCCGCCCTCGAGCTTCGCCAGCGTGTCGGCGAGCTGGTCGCGGGTCGGGTTGCCGAGGCGGGCGTAGTCGTAGGCCCGCGCCTTCTCGAACTCTGCGAAGGTGTAGGTCGTCGAGAGGTAGAGCGGCGGGGTCACCGCCCCGAAGGCCGTGTCCGTGCCGATGCCGTTCGCCGCCGCGATCGTCTCCGCGCGCCTCTGTTCGTCCGCCACCGTCGCCCTCCCGCTTCGTGCCGCGCGGAAGCTCCGCGCCGCGCATCGTTCTTTATGAAGAACGATGCGGACGATCAACGGAAAATCGTTCGAAGAGACGGATGATACCGCCGCGCCTTGGAACGGATCCGGTCCAGGGCGCTGGCTAAGCCCGAACGGGCGTCGGCGCTCATGCGCCGGACGCCTTGGCATCGACGTGTCGATGCCAAGGCGCGAGGGTATGACGCGCTACTTCAGCCCGAACCCGCGGCGTTCCAGGATGCCGCGCAGCCGGTCGCGGCCGCTCAAGGAATCCGGGCCGCGCACCCGCTCCAGGGCGGCCCCGCTCCAGCCGACCTCCGGCATCCGCTGCCCGGCCTGGAACTCCTGCATCGCCGCGTCGTAGGCGGCGATCGCCCCGGTCGCGAGGGCGGGATCGTAGCGGCCGCGATGCAGCACCACGTCCTGGCCGAGGCGCGGCTTGACGGCGGCCGGCCGCTCAGGATCGGGCCAGCCGACGCTGAGCCCGAACACCGCCACCACGTTCTCCGGCAGGCCGAGCAGCTCGGCCACCGCCTCGGGATCGTTGCGCAGGGCCCCGATATAGACCGAGCCGAGGCCGAGGGATTCGAGCGCCACCGTGGCGTTCTGGGCCGCGAGCGCGGCATCGACCACGCCGACGATCAACGTCTCGAGGTAGTCGAGCCCGTCGGTCGGCCGGTCCCGGTCGCGGCCGATCGCGCCGAGCCGCGCGAGGTCGGCGAGCCAGACCAGCACCAGCGGCGCCTCGACGACGTGGCGCTGGCCGCGTGCCACCTCGGACAGGCGCCGCTTGGCGGCCGGATCCTCGACCGCGACGACGCTCCAGGTCTGGAGGTTGGATGAGCTCGGCGCCGATTGCGCCGCGGCGACCAGCGTCTCCAGTAATCCCTCGGGGAGCGGATCGGGCCGGAACGCCCGCACCGTGCGGTGGGCGAGGAGACCCGCGATGACGTCGTTCCAGGGACCGTCGGCGACGGCGCGGGCGGTCTGCGCGCCGTAGCGCGCCTTCAGGGCATCCTGCCGTTCGATCCCGCTCATCCAGCCCCTCGTCGCCTCGATCCCGCTCTCGACGCGGGGCAGTCGTACACGGAATTCATTGACCAACCAGGGCCGCGAACCCAGATCCGGCCTGCGCCGCCCGCAAGCGGCACCAGGAGCCCGACATGGCCCACACCCGCAGGCTTCACCTCGGCGCCTTCATGCGCCCGGTCGGCATCCACACCGCCTGGTGGCGCTATCCGGGCGGCCTGCCGGACGCCAACTTCAACATCCGCCACCTCGCCCGCTTCGCGAGGGAGCTGGAGGCGGCGAAGTTCGACGCGTTCTTCATGGCCGACCACCTGGCGGTGCTGAACATGCCGGTCGAGGCGCTCAAGCGCTCGGCCACCGTCACGTCGTTCGATCCCGCCACGCTGCTGCCGGCCCTCGCCATGGTGACCGAGCGGATCGGGCTTATCGCCACCGCCTCCACCACCTACGACCAGCCGTACCACGTCGCCCGGCGCTTCGCCTCCCTCGACCACCTGAGCGCGGGCCGCGCCGGCTGGAACGTGGTGACGACCTCGAACCCCGACGCGGCGAGGAATTTCGGGCTCGAGCACCATCCCGATCACGCCGACCGCTACGACCGCGCCCGCGAATTCGTCGAGGTGGTGAAGGGCCTGTGGGATTCGTTCTCCGACGATGCCTTCCTGCGCGACGTCGAGAGCGGGGTCTTCTTCGATCCCGACCGGATGCACGTCCTCGATCACCACGGCCCCCACCTCACGGTGCGCGGGCCCCTCAACGTCGCCCGGCCGGTCCAGGGCTGGCCGGTGATCGTGCAGGCCGGCGCGTCCGATGCCGGGCGCCAGCTCGCCGCCGAGACCGCGGAGGTGATCTTCGGCGCCGCCGGCAGCCTGGAGGACGGGCGCCTGTTCGCCGAGGACGTGCGCCGGCGCATGGTCGCGGTGGGGCGGAACCCCGACCACCTCAAGATCCTGCCGGCCTGCTTCGTGGTGGTCGGCGACACGCTCGAGGAGGCGCGGGCGAAGCGCGCCCATCTCGACGGGCTCGTCCACGAGGCGAGCGCCATCGCCGCCCTGTCGATCGCGCTCGGCGTCGATGCGGGCGCCTTCGACCCCGACGGGCCCCTGCCGGCGATCCCGGAGACCAACCAGTCGAAGACCGGGCGCGAACGGGCGATCGCGCTCGCGCGCCGCGAGGGCCTGAGCGTGCGCCAGCTCGCCCAGCGCCTCGGCGGCTATGCCGGCCTCGCGATGGTCGGCACGCCGGCGACCATCGCGGACGAGATGCAGGCCTGGCTCGAGGCGGGTGCCTGCGACGGCTTCAACGTCATGGTCTCGGACGTGCCGCAGGGGCTCGAGGACTTCACCGCCAAGGTGGTGCCGGAGCTGCAGGCCCGCGGCCTGTTCCGTCGGGAGTACGAGGGCACGACGCTGCGCGACCATCTCGGCCTGCCCCGGCCGGAGAACCGGTTCTTCGCCGCCGGCGGGTAGGGGGCGCGAGGCCCCTACTTCATGTTGAACACCTGCACCATCGCCGGGGTGAGGATCACCACGAACAGCACGGGCAGGAAGAACAGGATCATCGGCACGGTGAGCTTCGGCGGCAGGGCGGCGGCCTTCTTCTCGGCCTCGTTCATGCGCTGGTCGCGGCTCTCCTGCGACAGCACCCGCAGGGCCTGGCCGACCGGGGTGCCGTAGCGCTCGGCCTGGATCAGCGCCGTCGTGATGTTCTTCACCGATTCGAGGCCGGTGCGGTTGGCGAGGTTCTCGTAGGCGATGCGCCGGTCGCTGAGATAGGACAGCTCGGCCGTGGTGAGCGCCATCTCCTCGGCCAGCGTCATGCACTGGTTGGCGATCTCGACGCCGACGCGCCGGAACGCCGCCTCGATCGCCATGCCGGATTCGACGCAGATCAGCAGCAGGTCGAGCGTGTCCGGCCAGTTGCGCTGGATGATCGCCTGGCGCTTGGCGGTCTGGTTGCGCAGGAAGACCTCCGGCGCCTTGATGCCGAGATAGAGCGCCACGACCACGATGCCGAGGCGCACCATCAGCGGCTGGTCGAGCACCTGCAGCACGAACAGGTAGACCACCGCCAGGACGAAGAAGGCGATCGGTACCACCAGGCGGAAGAACAGGAAGGCGATCTCGGCCTGCGGGCCGCGATAGCCGGCCATCATCAGCTTGTTCTTGACGTCCTCGGTGCCGAGCCAGTTGTCGAGGCGCAGGCGGTCGACCACCTGCTTCATGTAGGCCTTGGGCTCCTGGCGCAGGGACGCCTTCTGGTTCAGGCGCTCGCGCTCGCGCACGCGGATGCGGTCGCGCTCCCGGCCGACGCTCTTCATGCGGCCGTTGAGCCGGTCGGGCTCGACGAACGGCTGGGCCAGGGTGAACACCGTGGCGGCCACCGCGATGGCGGCGAGCACCGACCCGAGGAAGTAGGGATCGATCGCCTGGGACAGGTACTGCACGAGGCGCCTCCTTGGGCGGTGTCCGGCGAGGGGAGACCCTGTCGGACGTCGAGGTCATACGATTTCCGGCTGATCGCTTCGCGATGCGGAAATCGGCTTCGCTCAAGCGCCGCGCGGGCTGGTGATACGAGATCCGGAAGTAATCTTCCGGATCTCGTATCAGATGTCGAAGCGGATCATCCGGCTCATCACCGTCACGCCGACGAGCATCCAGACGGCGGACCCGGCGAGCGCGATGTGGCCGATCTTGGTGGTCCAGAGCAGCGAGATGTAGTCGGGGCTGGTGAGCCAGGCGAGCGAAGCGACGACGAAGGGCAGCGAGGCGATGATCGCCGCCGAGGCCTTGGCCTCCATGCTCATCGCCTTGACCTTCTCGCTCATCTTGCGCCGGTCGCGCAGCACCCGCGAGAGGTTCCCGAGCGCCTCCGAGAGGTTGCCGCCGGACTTCTGCTGGATGCCGATCACGATGGCGAAGAAGTTCGCCTCCGGCACCGGCATGCGCTCGTAGAGGCGCCCCACCGCCTCGGCCAATGAGATGCCGAGGGCCTGGGCCTCGACCAGCGCCCGGAACTCGCTCTTCACCGGCTCCTGGGCCTCGCGGGCGATGATGCGCAGGCAGTCGCCGACCGGCAGGCCGGAGCGGATGCCGCGCACGATCACGTCCATGGCGTTGGGCAGTTCGAGGATGAAGCGGGTGATCCGGCGCTTGCGCAGGTAGGACAGCAGCCAGCGCGGCAGGCCGAGCCCCGCCGCGAAGGCGAGGCCGAGCCCGAGGAGCGCGTCGCCGCTCAGCAGGAAGCCGAGGAGGCCCGCCAGCAGGCCCCCGCCCGCGCTGAACAGGTGGAATTGCCGCTTGTCGATGCTCAGGCCGGCCTGGGCCAGTCGGAGTTCGAGGCTGATGCGGGCCTTCTTCTCCTTGTCCTCGATCTCCTTGAGGCTCTTGGCGACCTGGTCGCGGCGGCTGACCGCCTGCACGCGCTCGGCGGCCTGGCGCTGGCCGATCAGGGCCTGCTGGCGCTTGGCGGCGCGCGCCTCGCTCGGCAGCAGCGGCACCACGACCGCGGAGGCGAGGGACACCGCGCTGACCGCGAGCAGGCCGGCCGCGAGCGCGGCCTCGAGATCCATCACGGGCGCCTCCCCGCGCGGCCGGCGGGCCACGAGGCCGACCCGAGGGCGGTTCCGCCGGCGGGGCTCACGCCGTCTCCTCCGCCCGGACCTCGGCCGCGTCGAGGGCGGCGGCGAGCGCCCGGTCCTCGCCGTAGTACCGGGCCCGGTCCCAGAACCGCGGCCGGCCGATGCCGGTCGAGCGGTGGCGGCCGATCAGCTTGCCGTTCGGGTCCTCGCCGACGATGTCGTAGACGAACAGGTCCTGGGTGATGATGACGTCGCCCTCCATCCCCATCACCTCGGTGATGTGGGTGATGCGCCGCGAGCCGTCGCGCAGGCGGGCGGCCTGGACGACGACGTCGATCGAGCCGGCGATCATCTCGCGCAGGGTCTTGGCGGGCAGGCTGAAGCCGCCCATCGCGATCATCGACTCGATGCGCGACAGGCACTCGCGCGGCGAGTTGGCGTGCAGCGTCCCCATCGAGCCGTCGTGGCCGGTATTCATCGCCTGGAGGAGGTCGAAGGCCTCCGGTCCGCGCACCTCGCCGACGATGATCCGCTCGGGCCGCATGCGCAGGCAGTTCTTGATCAGGTCGCGCATCGTGACCTGGCCCTGGCCCTCGAGGTTCGGAGGCCGCGTCTCGAGGCGGACCACGTGCGGCTGCTGCAATTGCAGCTCGGCCGCGTCCTCGCAGGTGATGATGCGCTCGTCGTCGTCGATGTAGCGGGTGAGGCAGTTGAGAAGCGTGGTCTTGCCCGAGCCGGTGCCGCCCGACACCACCACGTTGCAGCGCACCCGCCCGATGATCTGCAGGATCTTGGCGCCCTCGGGCGAGATCGAGCCGAAGCGCGTGAGCTGGTCGAGGGTGAGCTTGTCCTTCTTGAACTTGCGGATGGTGAGCGCCGGGCCGTCGATGGCGAGCGGGGGCGCGATCACGTTGACGCGCGAGCCGTCCGGCAGGCGCGCGTCGCAGATCGGCGAGGCCTCGTCGACCCGGCGGCCGACCTGGCTGACGATCCGCTGGCAGATGTTCATCAACTGCTGGTTGTCGCGGAAGCGCACGCCCGTCAGCTGGATCTTGCCGCCGACCTCGATGTAGGTCCGGTTGGCGCCGTTCACCATCACGTCGGCGATGTCGTCGCGGGCGAGAAGCGGCTCGAGCGGGCCGTAGCCGAGCACGTCGTTGCAGATGTCGTCGAGCAGCTCCTCCTGCTCGGCGATCGACATCACGACGTTCTTGAGGCCGATGATCTCGATGACGATGTCGCGGATCTCCTCCCGCGCCGCGTCCGGCTCGAGGCGGGCGAGCTGGGTGAGGTCGATCGCCTCGATCAGCGCGCCGAAGATCATGCTCTTCGTGCGGTAGTACTCGTCCGAGCGGGCGTTCTCCACCGGCGCCGGGGCCTCGCGCAGCACCGGGGGCGGGGGGCTCTCGGCCCGGCTCCCGTCCTGGAAGACCGGCGCGGCCGCCTCCGGGGGCACCGCGGCGGGGCCGGCGGGCCGCACGGCCGGCATCGTCTGCGCCGTCGCTCCGGGTCTCCTGCCGAACATGGGATCAGCGACCTTCTCGGGAATCGGTCAGAGGGGGGGATCGCGGCTCACGACGCCTTGCGGCGGCCGAGCCGGGCCAGCAGCGGCTCGAGGAGGTTCGCCCGGCCGCGGCGGGTCTCGGCGCGGCCGGTGAGGCTGCCGGCGAGCTCGCTCAGGATCTCGGTCGCCTTGGATCCGGGCTGCACCTCCGCCAGCATCTGGCCGTTATTGGCCGCGGTGCCGAACAGGGCGGGATCGAACGGCACCGTCGCGGCGACCGGGGCGTCGAGCGCCTTGGCGAATTCCGCCACCGCGATCTCGGGGCGCTTGGGCATCCCGACCCCGTTGAGGACGAGGCGGGGCATGCGGTCGTGGGGCCGGCCCTGCCGCAGCACCTCGAACAGGTTGCGGGCGTTGCGCAAGGAGGCGAGGTCGGGGGCGGCCACGACCACGATCTCGTCGGCGCCGATCAGCATCCGCCGGCACCAGGCCGACCAGGCGTGCGGCACGTCGAGCACGATGCAGGGCACGCTCGCCCGCAGCACGTCGATCACGCCGTCGAAGGCGCCCTCCGCGAAGTCGGTCGGTCGGTCGAGGGTCGCGGGGGCCGCGAGCAGGCTCAGGTTGTCGGTGCACTTCGACAGCAGGCGGTCGACGAAGTTCGCGTCGACCCGCTCGGGCGCGAACACCGCCTCGGCCACGCCCTGCGGCGGATCCTGGTTGAAGTTGAGGCCGGCGGTGCCGAAGGCGACGTCGAGGTCGGCGAGCACCGTCGCGGTGCCGCAGTCGCGGGCGACCGACCAGGCGAGATTGTGGGCGAGCGTCGAGGCGCCGACGCCGCCCTTGGCGCCGACCACCGCGACCGTCCGGCCGAGGGGCTCGGCGGAAGGATTGCTGAACAGGTCGGAGATCGCCGCGATGACGGCGATCGGATCGACCGGGGCGATCAGGTACTCGCTCACGCCGCGGCGCATGAACTCGCGGTAGAGCACGACGTCGTTGACGTGGCCGACGACCACCACCTTGGTGCCGGCGTCGCAGACCTCCGCCAGGCTGTCGAGGGCCGCGAGCGGGTCGCCCCGCCCGGCCCCGGTCTCGATCACGATGACGTTCGGGGTCGGGGCGTTGCGGTAGGCCTCGACGGCGGCGGAGGCGCCGCCCATCTGGACGCGGGTATGCGCCTTCTGCATCCGCCGGTCCTCGGCGGCCGCCTCGATCACGCCCGCGACATCGCCGCTCTCGCAGAAGGCCTGCACGGTGATGCGGGGGACCGGGGCGATCACCCGGTCCTTGGATTCATCCGCCTCAGACATGGCGTCGGGCCTCGCGGACGGGGGCATGGGAGGCCGGCACGGGGGAGGCCGGCCCGCCGAACGGGGAGGTGGCGGCGATGGGATCCCGGCCCGGCCGGGCCCGGGGGGCGCCGGCGCGCCTCGCCGCGGGCGCGGCGGCGATGGTCGTCCGGCGCGTCCTCATCACTGTGCCACCTGGTTCTTCACGCTCGCGCGACCATCCTGCTTCCAAGTGGTTGACGGATCCTTTCCGGCGCGCAGGTCGAGCAGGTTCTGGGTCCGGACCACCGTGTCGATCCGGCCCTCCTGGCGGCCGCGCACGAGGTCGACCGGATCGGCGATCTGGCTCGCGACGTTGGACTGCGTGGCGCAGCCGAGGTTCCAGTACGGCTCGTTGCGGCTGTTGAAGCCCGCGTTGCTGGCGCCGAGATCCTGCGGCCACAGCCCGCAGGCGCCCGCGACCTTGGCCTGCATGCGCTGGAAGCTCAGGCGGACCGGCGCGCTCACCGCGACGTTGGCGACCGGATAGGGCGCGACGACGATCTCGCGCGGGCCGACCCCCCGGGCCACCGCCCGGGCGCGCAGGGCCCCGAGGGTGCGCTCCACCGCGCCGCCCGGCACCTGCGAGCCGCGGGGCACCTCGAGCACCAGCACGCCGCGGCCGTAGCGGCGGTACTCGGTGAGGAAACCGTCGACGTCGTCGGCCTGGCGCGGGTCGATGTGCCCGGTCCCGGTGACGAACACGTCGAGGTTGCGCGGGGAATCCGACAGGACGATCGGGTGCCGCTCGGCGACCGTCATCGGGTAGGTCGAGCCGGTCGTGACCGGGCCCATCGCACCCGGGCCCTTGGAGGCGCAGGCGGAAAGGGCGGCCGAGGCGGCGAGGAGCGTCAGGCGGAGGGCTGTGCGGATCATGGCGGCGAAGTCTCGGCGGCGAAGTCTCGGCGGCGCGGTCTCGGCGGACGGGTGTCCTCGGGACGGACATCTCGGCGGGGTCTCGGGAGCGTCCCGCGGGCTCAGTCGGTGATGAAGCCGACCCGGCCGCGATAGCCCGCGCCGAGGGGGGCGGCGCCGACCACGCCGTAGAGGCGGTTGAAGCGCCCGAGCAGGATCGACTGGCTGTCGCTCACCTCGGTGAAGCCGTCGTCGGGCTTGCGGACCTGGGCCGGATCCATCGGCTTGGCGATGAACGGCGTGACCATGATCATCAGCTCCGTCTCCTGGCGCTGGTAGTCGCGGGAGCGGAACAGGGCGCCGAGGATCGGCAGGTTGATCATCCCCGGCAGGCCGCTGATCGCCTGGCGGTTGCGCTGCTGGATCAGGCCCGCGATCATCATCGTCCCGCCCGAGGGCAGCTCGATGGTCGTCTCCGACTTGCGCACCGTCAGGCCCGGCACCGAGATCGTGTTGTTGCCGTTCGAGACCGGGATCGCCGCCTGGGTGTCGATCTCCGTGACGTTGGTGCCGATCCGGATCGAGATCCGGTTCTCGGACTGGACCACCGGCGTGAAGTTCAGCGCCACGCCGTAGGGCTTGTACTCGATGCCGACGGCGCAGTTCGAGCTGTTCGACGCCAGGACCGCCGAGCAGGTCTGGCTGGTCGGGACCGGGATCTCGCCGCCCGCGGTGAAGTTCGCCGCCTCGCCGGAGATCGCCGTGAGCGTCGGCTCGGCGAGCACCCGCGACACGCCGGCCTGCTCGAAGGCCCGCAGGGTCGCCTGCAGCGAGAACCCGCCCGAGCTGATCTTGGCCGAGATGTCGTTGCCGGCCGGGTACGAGCCGCCGGTCAGCGGGAAGGGCACGCCGTTGACGAAGTTCATCGCGCTCCAGTTGGCGTTCAGGTTGACGCCGAACTGCTTGAGCACCTGGCGCGACACCTCGACCACGGTGACGCGCAGCATCACCTGGTCCTTGCCGCGGATCGTCAGGTTGTTGATCACCGCGCCGCGGGCCGCCGCCCCGCCGCCGCCGACGCCCACGAAGGCGTTGGCGATGTCGACGGCCTGCTGGGCCTCGCCGGCGGAGTTGACGGTGCCGGTGAGCAGCACCGAATCGCCGGCCGGGCGCACGTCGAACCGCGCCCCCGGGATGCTGCCGGCGAGCGTCTGGCGCAGTACGTTGAGGTCGCGCCCCACGGTGACGTCGAGGGCGGCGATCTGGCGCCCCTCGCCGTCCATCACGAAGATCGACGTGGCGCCGTTCTCGATGCCGATGATGAACACCTTGCGGGTCGAGCGCACCACGGCGTTCGCCACCTTCGGGTTGGCGACGAACACCTCCTTGGCGTCCCGGGGCAGGTCGATCACCAGCGAGCGGCCCATGGTGAGGTCGATGCGCCGCGACACGTCGGCCTCGTTGGGGCCGACATTCACCACCGGCGCCGGCACGATGCCGCCGCGCGCTCCCGCCCCGCCCTGGGCGGCGGCGGGGAGGGCGGCCAGGAGGGCCGCCAGCGCCCCGGCGGCGACGGCGCGCAGGGAGGCGGGAAACGTCTCGGACATCGGCATGGAACGGGGGCTCGCGGGGCGGGGCGCGGCGCCGCCCTCGGGGCTGGACGGGCGGGCGCTCATCGGCAGGGCAACTCTCATCGGCGGGGCATCTGCTTGGCGACGCCGTAGCGCACGACCGTGACCCCGCCCTCCGCTTGCGGCTCCGCCGCCGCCTGCGGGGCGGCCTGGCCGGCATCGGCGAGGCTGCGCAGGGCGAGGGAGAGCTGGCCGACCTTCTGGGCGAGCGTGACGGCCTCGGCCTGGGGCGGGGTGAGCTCGAGGGTCGCGGTATCGCCGGTGACCACGCGCTCGCCGTTGCGCTCCTGCACGGTCTGGCCGACCGCCAGCACCCGGATGTTGGTCAGGATGGTCTCGGAGGTCTGGACGTCGCTGCCGCCGGTGCGGGAGGCCTCGTCGTCCCGCGAGGTGCGCAGCACGTCGACGCGGTCGTTCGGCAGGATGAAGCCGCCGGCGGTGTTGCTGCCGCGCGCGTCGATCGAGATCGCCACGGCGCGCATCCCCGAGGGCAGGATCGCCGACAGGAAGCCGCTGCCGTTGGCCTTGATGAGCTTCTCGCGCCGGATCGGCTCGCCGGAGAGGAAGGGGCTGCGCACGATCGAGCCCACCGTGTCCTCGAGCGCCGTCGGCGCGTTGGCGCGCTGCAGGAAGGCGTCGCCCGCCGCGGCCCGGGGCCAGGTCTGCCAGCGCATGTCCGGCGCCTTGACGGTCTGACCCATCGGCAGCTCGGCGGCGGCGACCAGCACCTCCACCGTCTCCATCGCCGGGGCCGGCGCGGCCGTCGGCGCGACCACCGGCGCGGGCGGCGGCTCGCGGCCGCTCATCACGATGAACGCCCCTGCGCCGGTCACGACGGCGACGCTGATGAGAAGCAAGCGCGAAGACTTCATGGAGCGCCAACGAGAGGACACGGTCGGGGGCGGCGCCGTGCCGTCCCGTCCCTGACTTCATCAGGCATTCCTCAAATTAAGGTTAATCACCCTTAGTGTTTGGACGGACCGCGACGGCGGCGGCGGCGCGCGCGACGGCAACGCCGCGATCCCCGGCGGACCGTGGGGCCGCCGGGGCGAGTGCGTCGGGCCCGTGGCGGGGGGAGGGACGACGGTCCCGGGGAATGCGCGTGCCGATCCTCGCCCGGACCTCGGGGCCGGACCCTGGGGGGACGGTGGATCGGGGACGGGCGCGGCCCGGCCTCAGGCCGGCAGGACGAGGCGCCAGAGCGGCGCGGCCGGACACACCACCAGCGCGGCGCCCGCGAGGGCGAGGCCGTAGGGCACTCCCTTCTCGCCGTAGCGCAGGTCGAGCGCGAACGGCCAGGAGGCGGCGAAGCCGGGCAGGGGATGCTGGCGCACGCTCAGGATCCCGAGGGTCAGGATCCCGCCCAGGATGGCGGCGGCCGTGAGGTAGTCGACGAGCGGCCCGAAGCCGAGCCACAGGGCGGTGGCGGCCGCGAGCTTGGCGTCGCCGCCGCCGATCGTGCCGGTGCAGAACAGGCAAAAGCCGACCGCCAGGGTCGCCGCGAAGGCGCCGGCATGATCGGCGAGTTCCGCCCAGCCGAGCCCGGCGGTCACCGCCAGGACGCCGAAGGCGCCCACGAGCAGCAGGCTGATGCGGTTGGGGATCGTCATCGTGAGAAGGTCGCTGGCGGCCGCGTAGGCCATCAGGAACGGAAACACGACGAGGAGGCAGAGGCTGGCCATGCGGGCTCGCGACGGCGGTCGGGGAACGCGGCGGCGCGCCACGCGGGCGGCGCGAGGGGCCGCATCGATCAGCTTCGCCGACCGCCGGGGGCGATCAGGCCGGGATCTCCGGCAGGCGGCGGAGCGGGACCTCCGTGAAAAAGGCGGCCCGCGTCTCGCGCCGTCCGCGGCGCGCCGACCCGCCGTCGCGGGTCGGCCTCGCGATCGTTACTTCAGGTTCGCGGCGATGTTGGTGAACTGCTTCGACAGGTTGTTGCCGACGGTGCCGGCGGCGACGATCACCGCGAGGGCGATCAGGGTGGCGATCAGCCCGTACTCGATCGCGGTCGCGCCGGACTCGTCGCTGACGAAACGCTTCAGCTTGGTGATCATGACTGTGTTCCCGCTTCAGTGATCTCGGTTAGTCCGTCGACAATCGACTGGCGCCGATCGGGACTGACGGCAACGTAGGTCGAACCGTGTTGAGGTTGAGTTAAAACGATCGCGGCGACCGGCCCATCGCGCCGAACTTCCCGCGTTGGTTAACGATCGATCGACGGGCACCGCGAACGGCCTGCCGCTGGGTCCGGCGGAGCGGGGCGTGTCCGGCCCCCTCGAGGCGCTGCCGGCACCAGTTCGACGGCACTTAGCGGTTTCTCAACCGTCCCGCGCTTGAGTGGCGGGAGACGATGCGCCCGAGAGACCGACCGCCGATGACCCCGCCCCGCCTCCCGCGCGCCCCGCGCGCCGCCGGCCTCCTGGCCCTCGCGCTGCTGCTGGTGCCCGCCGCGGCCGGGGCGCAGGGAAGCGACGGGGCGACCGTGACCGTGTCGGTCGACAACGCCAAGGTGATCCGCCTGCCCGAGCGGACCGCCACCGTGATCGTCGGCAACCCGATCATCGCCGACGTGTCGCTGCAGCGGAACGGCATCGTGGTCCTGACCGGCAAGAGCTTCGGCAGCACCAACCTCATCGCGCTCGACTCGGCCGGCACCATGCTGGCGGAATCGGCGATCAGCGTGCGCGCCGGCAGCCCGTCGGTGGTCACGGTGCAGCGCGGGCTCGAGCGCGAATCCTACTCCTGCACGCCGGCCTGCCAGCCGGCGGTGCAGCTCGGCGACGCGCAACGCTACTTCTCCGAGGTGAGCGGGCAGACCGGCCAGCGCAACTCGATGGCGACGGCGGGCGGCGCCGGCGGTCCGGCCGCGGCGATGCGCTGAGCGTACGCCTTTCGGCGCAACGGATCCGAAACCCCTCGCTTCGTAAACCAGCGTCGTCGGCCACGCACGAGCTCGAACCGGTCATGCCCCGTCGTCCTCCGCTCCACGCCGCGGGACCGTCGCCCGGGCCCGCCGCGACGGCGCCCCGCCCGTCGCGGGCCCTGACGATCCGCCGGCGGATCGCCGGCTTCGCCGCCGCCCGCGACGGCGCGACGGCGGTGGAGTTCGGGCTGATCGCGCTGCCGTTCCTGTGCCTCATCGCGGCGATCGTCGAGACCGCGCTCGCCTTCTTCGCCGGCCAGGTCCTCGACAACGCGGTGTCGAGCGCGGCGCGCCAGCTCTATACCGGGCAGTTCCAGGCCGCCCGGTCCTCCGATCCGCCGCCGCCCGCCGACAAGACGACGCAGCAGGTCGCGCTGGAGAAGTTCAAGGCGGCGATCTGCGACGGCCGGGTCACGATCTTCGCCTGCGGCGACGTCAAGGTCGAGGTCCTGACGATGGCCGACAATGCCAGCTTCGCGCCGCCGAGCCCCGTCGATTCCGGCGCGCGCGCCTGGCGCAGCTCGCCCTCGGCCTTCGGCACGCAGTACCAGAACCCGGGCTCGAACCAGATCGTCGTCGTGCAGGCGGCGGTGGAGTTCCCGGTCTTCTTCAGCTTCCTCAACCCCAACACCCTGGCGAACGGCAAGCGGGTCCTGCAGAGCACCGTGGCTTTCCGCACGGAGCCGTTCCAATGAGCGCCCGGCGGATGCGGAGCGTCGTGGACGCGGCCCGGGACCGCGGCGGACGGGCAGGCCGCGCGCTCGCCCGCTTCCGGGGGGCGCAGGACGGCCTCGCCGCGGTCGAGTTCGCGATGGTGCTGCCGCTCCTGCTGCTGCTCTACCTCGGCACGACCGACCTCGCCGGCTACATCAGCAACTTCCGCAAGGTGACGCTCGCCGCCCGCACCGTGGCCGATCTCGTGGCGCGGGAGGCGGGCGACGTCTCGAGCGGGCAGTTCGCCACCATTGCGAAGGCCGGGCGGGCGGTGCTGGCGCCCTACGACGGCGCCACGGCGCGGATCGCCGCCAAGGCGATCGGCGTCTACGACGCCAGCGGCTCGGCCCGGGTCTGCTCCTACGCCGTGGATGCCGGCAGTGCCGGGGCGCCGGCCCCGATCGGCCCGACCGCGGTGCCGACCGTGCCGGACGCGTTCAAGAATGGCGGCGTGCGCTACGTCGTCGTCGAGCTGACGATGACCTACAAGCCGGTCTTCGGCGCGACGCTCGCCGACCGGTTCAAGCTCAGCACGATGACCGAGACGGTGATCTGGCCGGTGCGCAACGGCAAGGTCTACAACGTCGGGGTCACCAACAACCCGGAGATCGTGCTGCCGACCGTCGTCGACATGCGCAACGGCGGCGCCTGCCCGGCCACCTGACCGGAGACCGGGGCGATCCTCCCGGGGGCGTTCCGCCCCGGGCGTCCGCGCAAGGCCCCCGCCGCCGTCATCCCCGCAGGATCATCCGCCCCGCCGCGACCTCGAAGCCGCGCAGGCGGCGCAGGAACGACATGCCGAGCAGGCTGGTCTCGAGGCGCCCGCTCGGCAGGACCAGGGCCTCGACGTCGCGCACCGCGATTCCCCCGATCCGCATCTCGCGCACGCGCACCGGCGCCGCCGGCACCGTGCCGTTCGCGGTGCCGACCCGCGCGGTGAAGTCGCGCTCCGCGACCCTGATCCCGATCCGGGCCGCATCCTCGCTCGTGAAGACGCAGAGCGTGGCGCCGGTATCGACCAGCATGCGCAGCACCTGCCCCTCGACCTGCGGGTGGGCCTTGAAGTGGCCGGAGAGATCCTGCGACAGGCTCACGCTGGAGGCGGAGCCGGGCTCGACCTGCGCCGCCTCGGCCGCCGGGGCGGGGCCGCCGCGGGCGAGCTTCGCGAAGCGCTCGGTCATCGATCCGCCGGTGAGGGCGGCGGTGGCGAGCACGCCGAGGGCCCAGAGGATCGGGCGCGTCACGGGTCGTCTCCAGGTCGGTCAGCGATGCCCGGCAGAGTCGCGGCCGACCGGTTAAGGATCCCTCCGGCGATCGCGCCGAATCCGCGCCAACCCGCAATCCTTGCCATCGGGTTCTTGGTCTGCTAGCAGCACCCCGCCCGCCGGACACCCTTGGAGGCCGGATTCCCGTCACGGGAACGGGCGTGGCGACGTCGGTTCACAGGGCCGTCCTCGAGGGGGCGGCCTTCGGCGTTTGAGCCATCCGTCAACACCAGTTTTAAGGATCACGCCATGAGCGCCGTGAAGCCGCTTGAGGCCGTGGCACGCGACCGGGTCGGCAAGGGGGCCGCCCGGGCCGTTCGTCGCCAGGGCCAGGTGCCGGCCGTCGTCTACGGGGGCAACCAGCCGCCGCAGGCCATCGCCATCGACCTCATCCGCACCCGCACCCTGATCTACGCCGGTGGCTTCCTGACCACCGTGTTCGAGATCAGCGCCGGCGGCCGCAAGGTCCGGGCGATCCCGCGCGACTACCAGCTCGACCCGGTCACCGGCGTCCCGCTGCACGTCGACTTCCTGCGCGTCGTCGCCGGCCAGTCGGTCGACGTCGAGGTGCCGGTGCACTTCTCGAACGAGGATGCGGCCCCGGGCATCAAGCAGAACGGCGGCACGCTCACCATCACGCATCACACCGTGACGGTCTCGGTCGCCCCCGAGTCGATCCCCGACGCGATCACCGTTGACCTCACCGGCAAGAACGTCGGCGACACCATCCACGTCTCCGACCTGCCCGTCCCGGCCGGCGCCAGCATCGTCCTCGACGGGGCCGACGTCGTCGCCACCATCGTGCCGCCGACCGTGCTCGGCGCCGAGGTCGAGGCCGAGGAGGCCGCGGTGGCCGAGGCCGCCCGCGCCGAGTCGGCCGCCGAGGCCGCGGAAGAGGCCGCCGACGAGGCTGCCAACGACGAGTCCAAGGAGGGCTGAGCCGCCCTCGGCTCGATCCTGTCCGTCATCGGAACGCCCCGGTCGCGAGACCCGGGGCGTTTCCCTTTTCTCGGGGAGCCTGATTTCGCCATGCGGCTGTTCGTCGGCCTCGGCAATCCCGGGACCCGCTACGCGGGCAACCGGCACAATATCGGCTTCATGGCGCTCGACGCGATCGCCCGCCGGCACCGCGCCGCGCCGTGGCGCCGCAAGTTCCAGGGCGAGAGCACCGAGGCGGTGATCGGGCCCGAGCGCGTGCTGCTCCTGAAGCCCCTGACCTTCATGAACGAATCGGGCCGGGCGGTGGCGGAAGCGCAGCGCTTCTACAAGATCCCGCTGGAGGACGTGGTGGTGTTCCACGACGAGCTGGATATCGCGCCCGCCAAGCTCCGGGTGAAGAAGGGCGGCGGCAATGCCGGCCATAACGGCCTGCGCTCGATCACCGCGCAATGCGGCAACGAGTACTGGCGCGCCCGCCTCGGCATCGGGCATCCGGGCGACAAGGCCCTCGTCCACGCCTACGTGCTCAACGACTTCGCCAAGGCCGAGACGCCGTGGGTCGAGGACCTCTGCGACGCGATGGCCGACGGCGCCGAGCTGCTCGCCGCGGGCGAGGATGCCCGCTTCCAGAACAAGGTCCACCTCGCCATGGCCGGGCGCGGCTGGGACGAGGTGAAGCGCGTCGGCGAGAAGCCGGCTTGACCCTGCACGCTCCACATCGCAAGTGCCACGCGACACGACCGCGGGCCGGCGGTCTTACCGTGAATCGAATGGACTGATCTGATGGGCTTCAAATGCGGCATCGTCGGCCTGCCGAACGTCGGCAAGTCGACGCTCTTCAACGCGCTGACGCAGACCGCGGCGGCGCAGGCGGCGAACTACCCGTTCTGCACCATCGAGCCGAATGTCGGCGAGGTGGCGGTGCCCGACGAACGCCTCGACGCTCTCGCCCGCATCGCCTCCTCGAAGGAGATCATCCCGACCCGGCTGACCTTCGTCGACATCGCCGGCCTGGTGCGCGGCGCCTCGAAGGGGGAGGGGCTCGGCAACCAGTTCCTCGCCAACATCCGCGAGGTCGACGCCATCGCCCACGTCGTGCGCTGCTTCGAGGACGGCGACGTCACCCATGTCGAGGGCAAGGTCGACCCGATCGCCGACATCGAGACGATCGAGACCGAGCTGATGCTGGCCGACCTCGACAGCCTCGAGAAGCGCCTCACCGCGCTCGAGAAGAAGGCCAAGGGCGCCGACAAGGAGGCCAAGGAAGTCCTCGACCTCGTCCAGCGGGCGCTGCCGCTCCTGCGCGAGGGCAAGCCGGCCCGCCTCGTGGAGCGCAAGGCCGAGGAGGAGCGCCTGTTCTCGCAACTCGGCCTGATGACGGCCAAGCCCGTTCTCTACGTCTGCAACGTCGAGGAAGGCGCGGCGGATGCCGGCAACGCCCGCTCGGCCGCCGTCTTCGCCCGCGCCGCACTGGAGGGCGCCAAGGCGGTCGTCGTCTCGGCCAAGATCGAGAGCGAGATCGCGGTGCTGCCGCCGGCCGATCAGGTCGAGTACCTGGAAGCGGTCGGCCTCGCCGAGCCGGGCCTGAACCGGGTGATCCGCGCCGGCTACGAACTCCTCGGCCTCATCACCTACTTCACCGTCGGGCCGAAGGAGGCCCGGGCCTGGACCATCACCAAGGGCACCCGCGCGCCGGGCGCCGCCGGGGTGATCCACACCGACTTCGAGAAGGGCTTCATCCGCGCCGAGACCATCGCCTACGCCGACTATACGGCGCTGAAGGGCGAGGCCGGGGCCCGCGAGGCCGGCAAGCTCCGGCTCGAGGGCAAGGAGTACCTGGTGCAGGACGGCGACGTGCTGCATTTCCGCTTCGCCAACTGATGGATCTCGCTCGGCGCCACGGCTGGGACCTGACGCCGACGCAAGCCGTGGCGCTCCAGCGCCGGCTCGCCGCCGAGGTCGTGGCCGACCGAGCCCTCGACCTCGACGCCGTGCGGCTCGTCGCCGGCGTCGATGTCAGCGTGAAGAACGATCGCTCGCACGCCGCGATCGTGGTCGCGACCTTCCCGGATTTCCGGGTGGTCGAGACGGTGACGGCACTCATGCCGACGCCGTTCCCCTACGTGCCGGGTCTCCTCAGCTTCCGCGAGGGCCCGGTGCTGGAGGAGGCGTTCGGCCGGCTCGAGGCCGAGCCGGACGTCTTCCTGTTCGACGGGATGGGCACGGCGCATCCGCGCCGCATCGGCATCGCCAGCCATATGGGCCTGTGGCTCCAGCGCCCGACGATCGGCGTCGGCAAGACCCGGCTCTGCGGCCGCAACGCCCCCCTCGACGAGGAGAAGGGCGCGCATCAGCCGCTCGTCGACAAGGGCGAGACCATCGGCGCGGTGGTCCGCACCCGCACGGGGAAGCATCCCCTGTTCATCTCGCCCGGCCACCTCGCCGACATCCCGTCGAGCGTGGCGCTGGTGCTGGCCTGCGCGCCGAAATACCGCCTGCCGGAGCCGATCCGCCTCGCCCACAAGGCCGCGGGCGCTTTCGTGTAAGACCGTTTGCGCCGGACCTTCGCCGTGCTAGCCCGGCGGCCTGCAACGCCGTCGGACGCACGCCATGCCCCGCTACTGCTTCGAGGACCTCACGCCAGGGTTCCGGCTCGATTTCGGGCCGCTCGACGTGAGCCGCGACGACATCGTGGGCTTCGCCCGCGAGTTCGACCCGCAAGCCTTCCACACCGACGAGGCGGCGGCCAAGGACAGCTTCGTCGGCGGCCTGATCGCGTCCGGCTGGCACACCTGCGCGCTGGGCATGCGCCTCGTCGCCGACGGCTTCATCCTGCAATCGAGCTCGATGGGCTCGCCCGGCATCGAGGCGGTGCGCTGGCTGCGCCCCGTCCGTCCCGGCGACGCCCTGTCGATGCGCATGAGCGTGACCGAGAGCCGGCCCTCGGGCAGCAAGCCCGACCGCGGCTTCGTGCGGTTCCTGCTCGAGATCGCCAACGGTGCCGGCCAGCCGGTGATGACCCAGGATTTCTGGGCGATGTTCGGCAAGGCCGGCACCCCGCCGCTGCCGCCCCGCCCGCGCCCGCCCGAGGAGCCGACGCCCGCCGACCTGCCCGAGGGCGAGGCGCTGCCGCCGGCCTACCTCGAAGACATGCCGTTGAACCGCACCTTCGACCTCGGGGCGCACCACTTCACCCGCGACGACATCCTGCGGTTTGCCCGCACCTTCGACCCGCAGCCGTTCCACGTCGACGAGGCGGCGGCGGCGCGGACGCATTTCGGCGGCCTGTGCGCCTCGGGCTGGCACACCGCGGCGGCCTGGATGAAGCGGATGGTGGCGGCCCGCGACCGCGGCCGGGCGGAGGCGATCGCGCGGGCCGAGCCGGTGGTCGAGGGCGGTCCCTCGCCGGGCTTTCGCGACCTCCAGTGGCTCAGGCCGGTCTATGCCGGCGATACGATCCGCTACGACGTGACCCTGACCGAGGCGCGCCCCTCGCGCACCCGGCCGGGTTGGGGCGTCGTCAGCCACACCGCGACCGGCACCAACCAGCGCGACGAGCCGGTGATTCGCTTCGCAGGAGCGTGGCTGGCGCCGAGCCGGGGGGCGTGAGGCCGGTTTCGCTCCGTCTTCATCATCCCCCCTGCGCGACCTCAGGATGAGGTTGCAAGTTGGAAAACCGTCGGGGGAGCCGCCCGTGCGACAGGTCTGCCCGGATGGAGGCCGCCGATCCCGCAGTCCTGCATCACGCCGCCGCCCGCCGCTCCGGATACAACCCGAGCAAACCCTCGGGCGTCGCCTCCGCCACGCCGCGCTCGGTGATGATGCCGGTGACCAGGCGCGCCGGGGTCACGTCGAAGGCCGGGTTCGCCACCGGGCTCCCGGGCGAGACCACCGCGACCGTCGCGAAGGCGCCGTCGTCGGTGCGGCCGGTGAGGTGGGTCACCTCGCGGGCATCGCGCTCCTCGATCGGGATGCCGGCGACGCCGTCGGTGAGCGTCCAGTCGATGGTCGAGAAGGGCAGTGCCGCGTAGAAGGGCACGCCGCAATCGCGGGCGGCGAGCGCCTTCAGGTAGGTGCCGATCTTGTTGCAGACGTCGCCTGTCGACGTCGTGCGGTCCGAGCCGACGATGCAGAGATCGACCTGTCCGTGCTGCATCAGGTGCCCGCCGGCATTGTCGGCGATCACGGTGTGGGGCACGCCGTGGGCGTTGAGCTCGAAGGCGGTGAGCGCCGCGCCCTGGTTGCGCGGCCGGGTCTCGTCGACCCACACGTGGACAGGCACGCCGGCATCGTGCGCAACGTAGATCGGCGCGAGCGCCGTGCCCCAATCGACGGTGGCGAGCCAGCCGGCATTGCAGTGGGTCAGCACGTTGACCGGCCCGGTCTTCTTGCGCGCGATCCCGGCGATCACCGCCGCCCCATGCTCGCCGATCGCCCGGCAGCTCGCCACGTCCTCGTCGGCGATGCGGGCGGCCTCGGCGAAGGCGGCGGCCTCGCGCTCGGTCGGGCTCAAGGGGCCCAGCACGCCCGCGACCCGGTCGAGGGCCCAAGCCAGGTTGATCGCCGTCGGCCGCGTGGCAGCGAGCCGCGCCCGCGCCCCGTCGAGGTTGCGGTCGGACGGGTCCTCGCGCATCGCCAGCGCCAAGCCGTATGCGGCGGTGGCGCCGATGAGCGGGGCGCCGCGCACGATCATGGTGCGGATCGCGACCGCGGCCTCCGCCTCGGTCTTGAGCGTCTTCATCTCGAAGGCGAAGGGCAGGCGGGTCTGGTCGATGACGCGGATCCCCTCGCCGTCGGGCGCGGGGAAGATGGTGCGGTAGTGGCGGCCGTCGATCTTCATGGGGTGGGGTTTAGCATGAAAGGCAGGGATGGGTAGGCTCGTGCCGTTGCGCCTTCATCGCGTACGGGCACGCAGCCAGGCCGCGATATCGACCTCCTCCATCTCTCCTGCGGCGATGGACAACCACGTCGCCACGACATCGGGCTCCGATGCAAGGACACGCAAGCCGTTCAACTGTAAGAACACAGCAGCAATCACGAAGGACACGCGCTTGTTGCCGTCGAGAAAAGGATGGTTGCGGGCGACGCCGAAGGCGTAAGCAGCGGCCAGGTCGCAAAGATCGACAGCGCCGTATGCGGCCTGCTGCCGGGGGCGGGCGAGGGCCGAATCGAGCAAGGCGTGGTCGCGCAAGCTGGGCAGGCCACCGTGCTCGGCGATCTGATCGGCATGGATCGCCAGGACAATGTCCCGCTCGACCCAGACCGGAATCGTCATCGCTTACTTCGCCAGTTCGCGCAAAGCGTTGCGGTATCGCTGCATGACGTCCCGCGCGACATCCATCTGGCTTGGTGCGGACGGATCCCGCGATGTCATCCGATAGCCGTCCGGCGTCTCGGTGAGATGGAGCGTCGAACCGTCCGCCAAGGCCAGGCGGTCTCGAACGTCATCGGGGAGCATGACCGCGAGGGTGTCGCCGATCGCCTTGACCTTCAATGCAACCATCTCGACCCTCGCGATGCCGGATCCAGAACAGACCATCGCTGGATATGCGCGCTCCCCGCAGAACCGCAAGAGATGGGGACGGAAGGCGCCCCCGATCCCGTCAGAACCGCACCGCCCGCGCCCGCTTCACCTGCGGGATCGCCTCGATCGCTTGGAGCAAGTCGGGCGAGACCGCCTCGTCGATGGCGGCAAAGCAGATCGCGTCGCCGCCCGGGCGGTCGCGGCCGAGGTGGAAGGTGGCGACGTTGACGCCGGCCTCGCCCATCAGCGTGCCGAAGCGGCCGATGAAGCCGGGCTGGTCGGCGTTGCGGATGTAGAGCATGTGGGGGGCCACCGCGGCCTCGAGCGCGATGCCGCGGATCTCGACGAAGCGCGGGCGGCCGTCGCCGAACACCGTGCCGGCGGCGTCGCGGGGCATGTCCTCGGCCTCGACCGTGACGTGGAGGCGCGAGGCGTAGGGGCCCTCGACCGCGGTGCGGGTCGCGGTCTCGACCTGGATGCCGCGGGCCCGCGCCACCTCGATCGCCGAGACCATGTTGACGCCCTCCAGGAACGGCCGCAGCGCGCCGGTCACCGCGGCCGCCGTGAGCGCCCGGGTGTTCAGCTCCGCCGCCTCGCCCTCGTAGACGAGGCGGATGCCGCGGATCGGCGCCTCGGTGAGCTGGCCGAGGAACGAGCCCAGCTGCTCGGCGAGCGTCACGTAGGGCCGCAGGCGCGGCGCCTCCTCGGCGGAGATCGACGGGAAGTTGACCGCGTTGCGGATCGCCCCGTGCAGGAGGTAATCCGCCATCTGCTCGGCGACCTGGAGCGCCACGTTCTCCTGCGCCTCGGTGGTCGAGGCGCCGAGATGCGGCGTGCAGACCATGTTCGGATGGCCGAACAGCACGTTCTCCTTCGCCGGCTCCTCGGTGAACACGTCGAAGGCCGCACCCGCCACGTGGCCGGATTCGAGCGCCGCCCGCAGGGCCGCCTCGTCCACGAGGCCGCCGCGGGCGCAGTTGACGATCCGGACCCCCGGCTTTGCCCGCGCCAGCGCCTCGCTCGAGAGGATGTTGCGGGTCTTGTCGGTCAGCGGCACGTGCAGGGTGATGACGTCGGCCCGGCGCAGGAGCTCGTCGAGCTCGACCTTCTCGACGCCGAGCGCCATCGCGCGCTCGGGGGTCAGGAACGGGTCGTATGCGATGACCCGCATCCTGAGGCCGATGCCGCGATCGGCCACGATGGCGCCGATGTTGCCGCAGCCGACGACCCCGAGGGTCTTGGCGGTCAGCTCGATGCCGAGGAAGCGGTTCTTCTCCCAGCGCCCGGCCTGCGTCGAGGCGTCGGCCTGCGGGATCTGGCGGGCGAGCGACAGCATCAGCGCGATGGCGTGCTCGGCCGTCGTCACCGCGTTGCCGTGGGGCGTGTTCATCACGATCACGCCGCGGGATGTGGCGGCCGGCACGTCGATCGTGTCGACGCCGATGCCGGCCCGGCCGATCACCGCGAGGCGTCCGGCCCGCTCCAGGAGCGCGCCGGTGACCCGGGTGGTCGAGCGGACGGCGAGGCCATCGTAGTCGCCGATGGCCGCGGCGAGCGCCTCCTTGTCCTTGCCGAGCTCCGGGCGGAGATCGGCCTGGATCCCGCGCTCGCGGAAGATCGCGACGGCGGCGGGGGAGAGGGTGTCGGAGATCAGGACTTTTTTAATGGGAGAGGTGGGCATGGCGGCCTCGAACGGGGTCGCGCCATCGCCCCGCTTGGGGAGCGGGTCGGCCGGGAGTTCGTGAGGTCACACCGGGTCGAGCGCATCCTCCTCTCCCCGCGGGCGGGGAGAGGGCCGTGTTCCCGTTCAGGCAACACGGCGAGGCGGTAGCCGAAGGTGAGAGGGTGTTTCCGGAGGAGCCTCACCCGGCACCTCACCCTCGCTTCGGCTTCGCCTGCGCTCGCCGCAGACCCCACAAGGGATCCGCGGCCCTCTCCCCGCCCGCGGGGAGAGGAGAACCCGCGCCTCGTTCGGCGATGTGTGATCGTCGCGGTACGCGCTCGGCCGACGCCGACTCCTGCAGGGCTCCGGCGCCGATGATGGCGATGGGGGCGTCAGGCCGCCTTGGTCAGGCGGGCCTTCTCCTCGGCGAAGGCCCAGTCGAGCCACGGCGTCAGGGCCTCGAGGTCGGACGCCTCGACGGTCGCGCCGCACCAGATCCGCAGGCCCGGGGGGGCGTCGCGGTAGGCGCCGATGTCGTGGGCGACGCCCTCGCGGTCGAGCGTCGTGGCGATGCCCTTGGCGACCGCCGCCACCGCCTCGGGGCCGCGCCCGACCACGTCGGGATCGCTCACCACCAGGCAGACGCTGGTGTTGGAGGCCGTCGCCGGCTCCTCGGCGAGGTTGGCGATCCAGGGGGTGCGGGCGACCCAGTCGGCGATCACGCCGGCATTGCGGTCGGCCCGCGCCCGCAGGGCGGGGAGGCCGCCGAGCTTTTCGGCCCAGAGCAGCGCGTCGATGTAGTCCTCGACCGCGAGCATCGAGGGCGTGTTGATGGTCTCGCCCTCGAAGATGCCCTCGATCAGCTTGGCCCCCTTGGTCATGCGGAAGATCTTCGGCATCGGCCAGGCCGGGACGTGGCTCTCGAGCCGCGCGACGGCGCGGGGCGAGAGGATCAGCATGCCGTGGGCGGCCTCGCCGCCGAGCACCTTCTGCCAGGAGAAGGTCACGACATCGAGCTTGCCCCAGTCGAGGTCCTGCGCGAAGGCCGCCGAAGTGGCGTCGCAGATCGTCAGCCCCTCGCGGTCGGCGGCGATCCAGTCGGCATCCGGCACGCGCACGCCGGACGTCGTTCCGTTCCAGGTGAACACCACGTCGCGGGTGCGGGTGTCGACGGTCGAGAGGTCGGGCAGGCGGCCGTAGGGCGCCTTGATCACGCGGGCGTCGAGCTTGAGCTGCTTGATCGCGTCGGTGACCCAGGTCTCGCCGAAGGATTCCCAGGCCAGCATGTCGACCGGACGGGCGCCGAGCAGCGACCACATCGCCATCTCGACGGCGCCGGTGTCGGAGGCCGGCACGATGCCGATGCGGTAATCGGCCGGCACCTGCAGCACCGTGCGGGTGAGGTCGATCGCCTGCTTGAGCTTGGCCTTGCCGAGCTTCGCCCGGTGCGAGCGGCCGAGCGCCGCGTCGGAGAGGGCGTCCGGCGTCCAGCCGGGGCGCTTTGCACAGGGGCCGGACGAGAAGAAGGGCGCGCGCGGGCGCACCGCGGGGCGGGTCGTCATGCTTGGTGTCCATCCTTCCAGATGGGCGCCTCTCGGTGGGGAGAGGTGTCCCGCCGTCCCGGATGCGCCAGGCCGGACCTCCCGTCAAGTCTGCTGCCGTCAAGTCCGCTTCCGTCAGGTCTTCCGCCGTCAAGCCTGCGGCAGCGGGGCGACGCGCGCGAGATGGGCGCGGTGGGCCTCCAGGTCGGCCTGGAAGTCGGCGAGCAGGGCTTGCGCCAGCTCGACGACGCGTCCGCCCCCCGGATCGAGGCGCGCGACCAGGGCGCGCTGGCGCAGCACCCGGCCCTCGGCTTCGATGACGTGGCGCAGGGCCATCGCGAGCGCCGTCTCGTCGGTCGGGCCGACCGGACTCATCGCGGTGCTCTCCTGCATCGTCCGGGCGTGCCGGTGGTCGAGCGGGGTCCGCGGCGATCCACCGCCCCGGGCCCGACCGGCTCCGCACTATGGCACGCCGGCGCCCGCGCGGATACGACGGGACGTGACGGTGGGACGGGGGTGACATGGACGAGTTCGGGCGCGCCCTGGGGCTGGCGGTCGCGATGATCCTGCGGGCGGATGCCGACCTCGTCGCCATCGTCGGCCTGTCGCTGCGCGTGAGCCTCACCGCCGCCGGCCTCGGTTTCGTGCTGGGGGCGCCGCTCGGCGCGCTGCTGGCCGCGACACGGTTTCCCGGTCGCGGCGCTCTCCTCGTCCTCGTCAACGCGCTGCTCGGCCTGCCGCCGGTGGTGGTGGGCCTCGTGCTCTACCTGCTGGTCTCGCGCTCGGGGCCCCTCGGGAGCCTCGGCCTCCTGTTCACGCCGGGCGCGATGGTGATCGCGCAAGGGGCCCTCGCCCTGCCGATCGTCGCGGCGCTCACGCACCGCACCTGCGAGGCCCTTTGGGCGGAGTACGGCGATTCGCTCCGGGTCGACGGGGTGGGCGCGGGCCACGCGGCCCTGATCCTGCTCGCGATGGCGCCCGCCCCCCTGGTCACCGCCTTCCTGGCGGCGTTCGGCCGGGCCATCGCCGAGGTCGGCGCGATCCTGATGGTGGGGGGCAACATCCGCGGCTACACCCGCACCATGACGACCAGCATCGCGCTGGAGACGAGCCGCGGCGACCTCGCGCTCGCGCTCGGCCTCGGGCTCGTCCTCGTCAGCCTGACGCTCCTGGTGAGCGCCGCCGCCTTCGGGATCAACCGCGTGGCGGCGTCGCCGAGGGCATAGGATCCTGGAGCGTGGGGCTACTGGCTCGGCATCGTGCCGGCCGGGAAGAACAGCTGCTCGCCCCCGACCTTGAACGAGGCGATCGCCGCCCGGCCGCGCTCGGAGGTCAGCCACTCGTGCCAGATCCTGGCGTCGGCGGCGTGGATCTGCGGGAACCTGGCCGGGTTCACCAGGATCGAGCCGTAGGGGTTGAACAGCGCCGGATCGCCCTGGACCAGGATCACGAGGTTCTGGCGGTTCTTGAAGCTCGCCCAGGTCGCCCGGTCGGTCAGGGTGTAGGCGTCCATCGCGGCGGCGGCGTTCAGGGTCGGGCCCATGCCCTGGCCGAGCTCGCGGTAGCTGCTCCCCAAGCCGCGGGCCTCGATCCCGGCCTTCTTCCACAGCCGCAGCTCGGTGCGGTTGGTGCCGCTGTCGTCGCCGCGGCTGGCGAAGGGCGCCTTGGCGCGGGCGATGCGGGCGAGCGCCTCCGTGGCGTCGCGCCCGTCCTTGATGCCGGCCGGGTCGGCGGCCGGGCCCACGATCACGAAGTCGTTCGCCATCACGTCGCGCCGGTCGATGCCGGTGCCGTCGGCCACGAACTTGTCCTCGCCGGGCCGGTCGTGGACGAGGAGAGCGTCGGCGTCGCCCTTGGCCCCGATGGCGAGCGCCTGGCCGGTGCCGACCGCGACGACGCGGACGGTGATGCCGGTCTCGCGCTGGAAGATCGGCAGCAGGTGGCCGAACAGGCCCGACTGCTCGGTCGAGGTGGTGGAGGCGAGCGTGATCGCCCGCTCCTGCGCGGAGGCGGGCCGGGCGAGGAGGGGCGCGGCGATCAGCAGCCCGAGGAAGGCCAGGCGGTGCAGGGCGCGGCGGCGCGGAATCACGGGGGTCACGGGCGGGCTCCGTTCAGGGGGCTCGCGGCCAGCGATACGGGCGTCCCGGAACCGGCGCCAGCGGGAATTCAGTCCCTCGCGCTCGGCCCGGCCGCCGCGAGGCTGTTGGCGAGGGTGGTGAGCATGGCGGCGGCCTGGGCGGCGACCTCCGGCTCATGCCCGTCCTCCGCCAGCCGGCGCTTGGTCTCGATCACGGTCTCGACCGCCTCGATCAGCTCCGCCGCCGGAATCACCGCGCGCTCGACGAGGACGAGCATCAGGCTCTCCACCAGCATCAGGGCCGCCTGGCCGGCGGCGGCGTGCTGGCGCCCCATCCCGTTCCGGTCCATCCCGCCCTCACTCGCCGGCATCGTCGCCGTTCCTCTCGAGCCCGGTCCCGGCCTCCCGCGACCCGACGAATTCCGGCCGGCCGCGCTCGGACATGTCGAGGAGCGGCCCGGCGATCCCCACCAGGGCGTCGAGGTCGCCGATCGTCACCCGGCGCCCGCGCATGGTGACCACGCCGTCCTCCCGCAGCGCCCGCAGCACCCGGTTGACGTGCACGTTCGAGATGCCGAGATGGTCGCCGATCTGCTCCTGGGTCATCGGCAGGTCGTAGGCCATCGCGTCCGGCGGCAGCACCCCGGCGAGGATCAGGCGGCCGCGGAAGTCGATCAGCAGCATCGCCAGGCGCTCGTCGGCGCTGCCGCGTCCGAGCCCGACGACCCAGTTGTGCAGCCGGCGCTCCTCCTCGATCACCTGCCACATGCAGCGGGTGGCGAGGTCGGGGTCGCGCTCGTAGGCCTCGCGCAGGGTGCGGTGGTCGACCTGTTCCACCAGCACCTCCGACAGGGCCTGCACCGCGTCCGGGCTGTGGGTGACGAACAGGCTTTTGACCGCGAACAGGTCGCCGGGCAGGAAGATCAGGATGAACTGGCTGCGCCCGTCCTCGAGCGTGCGCAGGCGGCCGACCCAGCCCTTGCGCAACCGGAAGATCGTGGTGTTCGGGCTGTCCGGTTCCACCAGCAGGCGCCCGGCCGGGTAGAGGCGCCCCGATCCGCCCATCACCCGGTCGAGCGCCGCCTCTCCCCGGCGCAGGGCGTCCAGGATCTCGGGCCGGTGCAGCAGGTAGCGGGCGGAATCGGGCATGGCGGCGGGAGGACGTCCGAGTAGGGCGGCGCGCGAACGGCGCCTGGCGACGAGAGGGCTCTAGGAAGGGCCGTCCCCGGCGACATTCACCTGCGTTGTCTTCTCGGCATACTCTGGCAGAGTTCAGAGCCGATTGCCGACCTCAGCCCGGCTTCGCCAGGTCCGGGCGCCGCTCGCGGGTGATGCGGGCGGATTCCGCCGCCCGCCAGCGGGCGATCGCCGCGTGGTTGCCGCCGGTGAGCACCTCCGGGATCCCGTGCCCCTCCCAGTCCCGCGGCCGCGTGTAGTGGGGGTATTCGAGGGCGCCGCCCTCGAAGCTCTCCTCGACCCCGGAGGCGTGCTTGCCCATCGTGCCGGGCAGGAGGCGCACGCAGGCATCGAGCACCACCAGGGCGGCGGGCTCGCCGCCCGACAGCACGTAGTCGCCGATCGAGACCTCCTCGAGGCCGCGCCCGGCGATCACCCGCTCGTCCACGCCCTCGAACCGGCCGCAGACCACGATGACGCCCGGCCCCTCCGCCAGCGCCCGGACCCGCCCTTGCGTGAGCGGCCGGCCGCGCGGGCTCATCAGCAGGCGCGGGCGGGGATCGTCGGGGGGCGCCGCGGCGTCGATCGCCGCGGCGAGCACGTCGCAGCGCAGCACCATCCCGGCCCCGCCGCCGGCCGGGGTGTCGTCGACCGCCCGGTGCCGGCCGATGCCGTGGTCGCGGATGTTGCGCGCCTCCAGGCTCCAGGCGCCCCGCGCCAGCGCGTCGCCGGCGAGCGACAGCCCGAGATGGCCGGGAAACATCTCGGGATAGAGGGTCAGGATCGTGGCACGCCAGGGATCGGCAGGGCGGGGATCGGCAGGGCAGGGATCGGCAGGGCAGGGATCGGCAGGGGCGGAATCGACGGGACCGCGCGCGGGAGGGGTGGGGGAGGTCATGCGGGTTGATGGCCTCCCCGGGCGGGGCTGGTCAACAGGTCGGCGCGCTCAGCCCGCTTCCGCCTGGCACAGTTCGTCCACCGCCACGAGATACGCCTTCGCGTCGAACTTCTTGAGCGTGTTCGGCCCGAGGTAGCGCACGGTGCCGAAGACCTCGCGCCGGCCCCAGGGGCGGTCGTGAAGGCCGAACAGCCAGGCGACGTTGGTGAACGAGTTCGGGTCGCGTCCGTCGAGGAAGTAGCGGTTGTTGAGGCGAAGCGTCACCGCGAAGGCCTCCTCCGGCGACGGCGACCATTCGAGGATCTTCTTGCCCCAGTACATGCGCAGGTGGTTGTGCATGTAGCCGGTCTCGCGCATCTCGCGCATCGCGGCGTTCCAGTACTCGTCGTGGGTGCGGCCTTCCGCCAGCGCCGCCTCGTCGTAGAGGTGCGGGCGGGGGTCGCCGGCGTGCTCGGCCAGCGCCTTGCGGGACCAGTCCGGCAGGGCGGTCTCGTAAGCCGCGTAGCCCGGATTGGTGTTGACGTGGTTCATCGCCAGCTCGCGCCGGACGATCAGCTCCTCGAGGAACGCCGCCCGGTCCTCCGGGCCGCCGCTCCGGGCCGCCTGCACCTTGAGGGCGGCGGCGACCGGCGAGATCTGGCCGAAATGCAGGTAGGGGCTCAAGTGCGAGGCGGCCCCGGCCTCGGGCCGGTTGCGCACCGTGCCGTACTCGGCGAAGGGCCCGGCGAGGTAGGCCTCGAGCCGGGCGTAGGCCTCGGTCTCGCCGCCGCGGAAACGCCGCACCGGCTTGATCGCGCGATCGAGCGTCATCGCGGCGAGCGCCGCCTCGGGATCCGAGACGTCGATGTCGCTCCCGAGATCCAGTTCGCCGGCCGGGTGCCTGACCTTCCGCGCCCGCAGGGGCGCGAGATAGGGCTCCCAGGTCTTGTGCAGCTTCGGGCGCAGGGTGCGGGCGGCGAATTCGTGCTTGCCCGAGGCGACGTCGACCGGCACCACCACGTCGCCCTCGACCTGGACCAGCCGACCGTCGAAGCCTCGTTCGATCTCCGCGTACCAGTCCTTCTGGATCGTCAGGTAGCCTCGGTCGAGGACCAGCAGCGCGGCCTTCCTCCCGAGCGTCAGCGCGGCCTTCGCCGGCGTGGCGCGGCGGAGCACGAAGGCGATGCCGCGGCGCTCCAGCCCCGCCTTGGCATCGGCCAGGCCCTGGAGCAGGAAGGCGTAGTGCCGGGCATTGGCCTCGGGGAAGTGGGCGCCGCCATCCAGCAGGCCGAACCCCGCCACCACCGGAAGCCCGAGGCGGTTGGCCTCCTCGACGGCGTATTCGAGCGCCGGGTTGTCGCGGCTGCGCATGCCCTGCTGCATCAGGTAGAGCACGTAGGCGCCCTCCCGCGGCGCCACCTCCTTCAGAACCCGGATCCGTCCCGCCTGAATCGCCATCCCGCGCCCCCGTCAGGCCGTGAAACCTGGGCCCTGGAAGCTAGGCCGTGTCCGGCCCGGGTCCAGCGCGGCGCGCCGACGCTGGCTGATCAGGCGCGGCTGCCCGCAAAAGCGGCAACCATGCCGACAATCGCGCCTTGCGCTCTGGCACCGCACACCTATCTTATTGCAGTGCGGGAGCGCGATGGCGTCGCGCTCCCGTTGCCCTTCTTGGGCGTTTCCTCCCTAGACTTCGGGCCGCTCGCAAGGGCGGCCTTTTTTCTTGGATCGGTCTTCCTGGCCCCTCCTGCGCGACGGAGGTCCGCTCCGCCTGTCCCGGCGTCCGGTGGAGCTTATGGCCGCGCTCCGCGTTGCTGAACCGGCGCTGGCCCGTCTCGTGCATCGCGGGACGATCGGAGCCGAGCGTTGAGGGAGCGGTCGATCGATGCGGCAATTCACCCTGCGGGTCGAGGAGAGCGGAGAGGGTCTCGTCTGCATCACCAGCCCGGAGATCAAGAGCCTGTTCGTGGCCGACGAGACCCTGGCGGGCGCGCTCGAGGCGGTGCCGAGCGTGGTCCGGGCGCTGATGCGCGAGGAGGGGCGCGGCACCCTGCCGGGCGAGGAGGCCGCCGAGTAGCCGCTCCCCAAGCCCGGGACGCGCCGGATCAGCCCCGCGCCCGGGCCCGGATCATGAAGTTGTCGTAGGTATATTCCGCGACCTGGAACCAGAGGTATTCCTCGTTGCGAAAAGTCTTCAGGGCGTCGTAGATGCGCTTGAAGTCCGGGTTCTTGGCGCCGAGATCGGCGTAGATCTCGTTCGCGGCCTTGAGCGCCGCCTCCATCACCTCCTGCGGGAACGGGCGCAGCTGCGCACCGCCGCCGACGAGGCGCCGCAGCGCCGCGGGGTTGCGGGCGTCGTACTTCGCCTGCAGGTCGCCGTTGACGCTGGCGGCCGCCGATTGCGCGATCGCCCGGTAGGCCTTCGGCAGCTCGGCCCATTTCTGCGCGTTGAACCAGAAGTGCAGCATCGCGCCGCCCTCCCAGAAGCCCGGATAGTAGTAGAACGGCGCCACCTTGTTGAGGCCGAGCTTCTCGTCGTCGTAGGGGCCGATCCACTCGGCGGCGTCGAGCGTCTTGCCCTCGAGCGCCGCGTAGAGGTCGGACCCCGGCAGGGTCTGGGTCGCGACGCCGAGCTTCCCCAGCACCTGGGCGCCGAGCCCGGCGATGCGGAAGCGCAGGCCCTGGAGGTCCGCGGTCGTCTTGACCTCGCGCCGGAACCAGCCGCCCATCTGGGTGCCGGTGTTGCCGCCGGGCAGGGCGTAGAGCCTGCTCTTGGCGAAGACCTCGTTGAACAGGTCCAGCGCCCCGCCCTGGTACATCCAGGCATTCTGCTGGCGGGCATTGAGGCCGAACGGGATCGCGGTGGCGAGCGCGAAGGTCGGGTCGCGGCCGACCTCGTAATAGGCCGCCGAGTAGGCCATCTCGAGGGTGCCGGCCCCGACCGCGTCGAGGAGGGCGGCGGGCTCGCCCGACGGCGCGGCCGCGACCTCGATCTGGAAGCGGTTGTCGGTCGCCTCGGCGACGAGGCGGGAGAACAGCTCGGCGGCGCCGTAGAGCGCGTCGAGGTTGCGCGGAAACGCCGATTGCAGGCGCCAGCGCAGCTCGGGCGCTGCTTGCGCCACGGCCGGGGCCGCCAGGGCGGTGCTGCCGGCGAGGCCGAGGCCGGCCGTCAGGATGTCGCGACGCTTCATGCTCTCCCCATCGGAGGGTCGGTTTGCCCGTATCGGAGACAAGAGGTAGCGCGCTTCCGGCGAAAGCGCACCCGGCCCGACGCCCGGCGAGGCCCCCGCGCAGGTAAGACCGCGTGAGTGGCTTGAACCCTCTTGAGAGGCTTGGCGCCCGCGAGAGGCTTGGCCCTCGTGCGGGTCCTTCGCCTATGCTAATCCCGGGCCCGACCCCGCGGCGGCGTCCCCGCCGCCGATCCGCCGGAGCGCGACCCGACCGTGAAGCCCGAACCGATCTCCCTCAACACGGTCTGCGGCCTCGAGGAGCTGGGCCACCACTCGACCCGCGGCGTCACCCACGTGCTGTCGATCCTCGACCCGGCCTGGCCCGAGCCGGAGGCCTTCGGCACCTACGACGCGCATCACCGTACCACCTTGCGCTTCCACGACATCATCGAGCCGACGGACGGCCAGATCCTGCCCGAGCGCCGGGACGTCGAGGCGATCCTGCGCTTCGGCGAGGAGCTGATGGCCGAGACCGCGCGGCGCAAGACGCACCTCCTGATCCACTGCCACGCCGGCATCTCGCGCTCCACCGCCGCGATGACGATGCTGCTCGGCCAGGCCCATCCGAAGCTCGACGCCGAGGCGGTCGTCGCCAAGGTCCACGATCTGCGCGAGAAGGCCTGGCCCAACGCCCGCATGATCGCCTTCGCGGACGACGCCCTCGGCTACGGCGGCAGCCTCAGCGAGGCGGTGCGCCGCCTGCACGCCCTGCAGCTGCAGGTGCGCCCCCACCTCGTCGAGCTGATGCGCGGCCTGGGACGCGGGCGGGAGGTGGACGCGGCCCTGGCCTGAGCCGACGCGCGGCCCCGGTTGCGCCGCTCGCTCCGGTCCTTGCGACGTCTTCGTCGTAACTTCGATTGTCCTTGCGGCATGGCGATGCCCGAGCTATCGATGCCCTGCCGGATCGATCGTGGAAAGACGAGCGGATGTTTCTTCCGTGTCTCTCGACTGTGAACGGCCGGCAACGCCGTCAACTCGTGGGACATGGTCGATGCGCAATCGGACGATTGTTGGGGCCGCCGCTCTCTCTTGCCTGATGACGACCGGTGCCCTCGCGTGGCCGCGACCGATCCCGACCGTCGAGAAGGTCGTCAAGCCCGGGCAGACCCAGAAGATCGGGTGGTTCGTCTCCCTCGATCCGACCTGCCGCTCGGTCGGCCCCTGGGCCGTCAACATGATCGAGCCGCCCGGCAAGGGACAGGTCATGGTCGAGCAGGGATCGGAATATCCCGGATTTTCCCCGAACAATCCGCGCTCGGCCTGCAACAAGCGCAAGGTCCCGGCGACCCGGATCCTCTACAGCGCACCTCCCGGCGGGCCGGACGACGATCAGTTCATCATCGAGATCGTCGATCCCCTGGGGAATGCGCAGCGGCTGCGCTATCACGTCGGGCTTCACTGAGGGCCCGGGCCGGTCCGGCTCCGGGACGAGGGGGTCTCACGGGTGCACCTGCGCCCGACGAGGAACCATGAGCGGGTCTCGCCAGCCCCGGCGGCACTCGCGCCCTCCCCGTCATCCGGGACCGCGAAAGCGGCGCCCGGGACGACATCGGCGGGTTCGGTGTCCCGCGCGCGCGACATCGCGCCTCGCTCGACGTCGTTCGCGATCTCAACCCAGCACGAACCGCTCGATCGCCTCCGCGAACCCTTCCGCCTCGTTCGTCCCCGTCACATGGCTCGCCGCCCGCTTCACCGCGTCGCTCGCGTTGCCCATCGCGATCGACAGGCCGGCCTTGGCGAACATCGCGGTGTCGTTCGCCATGTCGCCGAGCACCGCCACCCGGGACAGCGGGATGCCGAGCTCTCCGGCGATGCGCGCCACGAAGTGGCCCTTGTCGATGTGGGGCGGGGTGACGTCGAGGTAGTAGGCCTGCGAGCGGTGGACCGCCGCGCCCTTGCCGACCTCCCGTGCCAGCCGCGGTTCGAGGGCGGCGAGCGCCGCGTGGTCGCGCGAGACGCCGACGAGCTTCGCCGCGCGGGCGAGGTGGGGCGCGAGGTCGTCCACCACGCGCGGGCCGGCCTGGAGGGTGCGGCGCTCGAGGTCGGTGTAGGGGCCGTCCGGATCCGTCAGGAGCCAGGCTCCTTCCGCGAAGACCCAGAGGTCGATCCCTTCCGCGGAGAACCGCGCCGCGGCCGTCCGGGCGGCCTCCTCGGGGATCAGCGTCTCGTCGATCAGCGAGAGGTCGGGCCGCACCACCGTCGAGCCGTTGAAGGCGCCCATCGGCAGGTCGAGCCCGAGCGGCGCGACGAGCGGGCGCAGGCCGACCGGCGGGCGGCTCGAGGCCACCGTGAAGGCGATGCCGCGGGCGCGCAACGCGTCGACGGCGCGGATCGCCCGGGGCGTCAGCTGCTTGTCGCCGGTGACGAGGGTGCCGTCGACGTCGGTGACCACGAGGGAGATGGGCATCGGAGGGGCGTCCTCATATTTCCCTGTGCACCGGCACCGGCTCGGGCGGCGTCTCGGGCCTCAGGCCGACGATCTCGGGCGCCAGCACCCGCGCGCCAAGGGCCTGCGGGCCGAGCGTCAGGGCGAAGAAGTCGTACTCGCCCGGCAGGTCGTTCGCCATCAGGAACTGGAAGTGCATCCGGAACGGCCGGAACGAGATCCGGCGGTAGACCGCCGGGTCGATGATCTCGCGGAACTTCGTCGAGCGGATCAGCGGGTTGCGCACCGGGCCGGCCGGGGTCTCGCCGAGGTCGCGGGCGGGGTTGAAGCCCGGGAAGTTCATCCAGTCCTGCGGCGCCTGGTAGTCGGCCCAGACCAGCCGGCCGCTCGCCACGAGGCGCATCACGTCGGCCCGCACCCGGCGCGCCCGCGGGTTGATGGTGACGAGCGGCAGCCCGGCCCCGAGGGTCAGGAGCGACAGGCGCGGGGCGTCGGGCAGGTCCTGCTCCAGCACCCGCGCCGCGACCTCGGCGGCGGTGAGCCCGCCCGAGGAATGGCCGACGATCATCACCTCGTCGACCGCGCCGGCCCGGACGATCCCGGCGACGTGGTCGGCGAACAGGCCCAAGCGGTCCTCGTAGTCCCGGCGCCAGCCGTTGCTGTGCTGCCAGTTGAACACCCAGTCGTTGATGAGCTGGCGCAGAAAGATGCGGTCGAGGAGCGGGGTCGCGGCGAGAACGAGCCCGATGCCGGCGAGCGCCCCGAGCCCGGCGGCGGCGAAGCCCGGCAGCCAGCCGGCCAGCAGGTGGGCGACGCCGGTGCCGAGCAGGGCCGCGAGGGCGGCCAGGATCACCGTCATGCCGAAGGGATAGAGGATGACGTTGCCGTACTTCCAGTTCAGGCCGTAGAGCCGAAAGAGCTTGCCCGTCAGGAGGCTGTGCAGGATGCCGGCGGTGAGCAGCGCCATCGAGGCGATCAGCGGCCGCCGGAAATCCGCCCGCACGACGTCGTCCCACAGGAGCACCTGGTAGGTGGTGTGGGTCGTGAGGCCGCCGCGACCGGCCTCGACCGTCCAGGTCTGGACCAGGCCGTCGGGCCGGGTCTCGGCCCGGCTGATCGCTCGCTGCCCCAGGTCGAAGCGCTTGGCGTAGCGGGTGAACTCGCGGGCGAACAGCGCCCGGTAGCGCTTGCCCGCCTCCGGGTCGTAGCCCGGCAGGTAGACGACGTGGCGCCGCCGCACCGGCCCGGGGGCCTGCGCGGCGGGATCGGGCGGCGTGAAGCCGATCTGTGTGGTCATCTCTGCCCTGTCATTCCGCGTCACGCCATCCTGAAGCCGCGATTTCGTAACCCTTGTCGTGCTTGGACGGCACGACGGTGACGGCCGACTCCCCGGTCCCCTGCCCTGTGTCTAGCGGGGAAGGCGGCGCGGGGGGAGGGCTCCCGACGGCACTGTGACACGAGGGCCACGGACACGGGCCCCCGACTCGGCTAGGGACCACTCTCAAGCTAAGGACGAGCAATCTCCCTGATGCGCGCATTCCCGATCGCCCTCTGCGCCGCGCTCGCGGTCTCGGGCTGTTCCAACTTCCTGCCCGCCGCCGGTCCCACGGCGAGCGCGGTGGAGAAGGGCGCCGACGTGGCGACCGACCAGGGCCTGCTCGCCCGCTACGAGATCGTCGACGTCGATGCCGCCGTGGTCGAGGCCCTGCGCGGCCGGCCCCTCGACAGCCTCCTCGCCTCGTTCGGCGACCGCCGCCCCTCCGTCGAGCCGGTGATCGGCGTCGGCGACACCGTGGCGGTGACGATCTACGAGGCCAGCACCGGCGGCCTGTTCTCCGGTTCCCTGTCGATCGACCGGTTCTCCTCCGGCTCGAAATCCGCCACCATCCCGCCGCAGGTCGTGACCCGCGACGGCTCGATCACCGTGCCGTATGCCGGCCGCGTCCAGGTGGCGGGCAAGCGCGTCCAGGACGTGCAGGCGCAGATCGAGCAGGAACTCGCCGGCAAGGCGATCGAGCCGCAGGTGATCGTCACCGTGGTGCAGCCGACGAGCACCGCCGTGACGGTGACCGGCGAGGTGACGTCGGGCGCCCGCGTGCCGCTCTCCACCAAGGGCGACCGGCTGCTCGACGTGGTGGCGGGGGCCGGCGGCGTGCGCGCTCCGGTCTCCGAGACCTTCGTGCGGCTGTCGCGCGGCGCGACCACCGCGACGGTTCCGCTGACCGCGATCGTCTCCAACCCGCGCGAGAACATCTTCCTGCGCCCGGGCGACACCCTGACCCTGGTGCGCGATCCGCAAACCTTCCTGGCGGTCGGCGCGCTCGGCGCCCAGGCGGAGATCCCCTTCGCGGCGGAGGGCATCACCCTCGCCCAGGCGCTCGCCAAGGCCCGGGGCCTGTCGGACCTGCAGGCCGATCCGGCCGGCGTGTTCCTGTTCCGGTTCGAGCCGGCCTCGGTGGTGCGCCGCCTGCGCCCGGGAAGCCCGCTCCTGACCGCGAACTTCGTGCCGGTGGTCTACCGGATCAACATGCGCGATCCCAACAGCCTGTTCGTCTCCCAGGCGTTCCGGATGCGCAACCGCGACCTCGTCTACGTCTCGAACGCGCCCTTCACCGAGGTCCAGAAGGTGCTCGGCGTGTTCTCGACCATCACGGCCCCGGTCACGGCCGGCGCCTCGGTCTACGCCGGCGTGCGCTGACAGGGGCGGGCGCCGAGAGGGCGCCCGCTCCCGCCTCAGGCCTCCACCACCCGCACCGGCGCGCCCCGGCGCCAGGCGGCGATCGCCTCGACGGTGTCCTCGTAGAACATCCGGAACGTGCCTTCCGTGACGTAGCCGAGATGCGGCGTCAGCACGGCGTTCGGCAGGCCGCGCAGGGGATGGTCGGCGGGTAGCGGCTCGCGGTCGAACACGTCGAGCCCGGCCCGGATGCGGCCTTCGCCCAAGGCCGCGATCAGGGCCGCCTCGTCGACGAGGGGACCGCGGGAGGTGTTGACCAGGATCGCGCCTTTCCGCATCCGGGCGATCTCCGCCGCACCGACGATGCCCCGCGTCGCGGGCGCCAGCACCATGTGCAGGCTGACGACGTCGCTCTCCGAGAACAGGGCCTCGCGGGTGGCGAGCACCGCGCCGCCGGCCTCGGCCCGCTCCGGCGTCAGGTTCGGGCTCCAGGCCGTCACCCGCATGCCGAGCGCCCGGCCCACCGCCGCCACCCGCGCACCGATCCGCCCGAGGCCGACGAGCCCGAGGGTGCGGCCCTCCAGGCCCTCGCCCAGGGTCTCCTGCCAGCGCCCGCCCGCCATGTTGGCGAATTCCCGCGGCAGGCTGCGGGCGCAGGCCAGCATCAGGGCGACCGTCAGCTCGGCGGTGGCGATGCCGCCCTCGCCGTTGCGGGTGTTGCACACGGTGATGCCGCGGGCCTTGAGCGCCGCGACGTCGACCGAGGGGTTGCGCCCGCCGGTGAACACCACGAGCCGGAGGCTCGGAAGGGCGGCGATCAGCGCGGCGTCGAGGGGCATGCGCTCGCGCATCAGGCAGAGCACGCCATAGGGCGCGAGCCGCGACGCGGCCTCCGCCTGCGGCACCGGCTCGCGGAAGAAGTCCACGGTCACGTCGCGGCCGAGGCCGGACCAGTCGGCCAGGCCCTCGGCCACGCCCTGGTAGTCGTCGAGCACCGCGACCCGGATGCCGTCAGCCTGATTCATCGCACGATCCCCCTCGAAATCCGTCAATATCCGGCCCCGGACGGGCGTTCCAGCCCGGGTCACCGTGCTATGCTGAGCCCAGCATCCCGACGCGCCGCGGCCCTCTTACGCGCTGTCGCCCCCTTGCGCCCCTGCGGGCTCGCGCCCGATAGAGCGGGCGCCCTCGCGGGGCCTTCGCGGAGGTCGGCGCGGACAAGGGAGGGGCGGCCGTGGTAAGCGGCCGGCGAGAGGCCGGGCAAGAAGCTGGGCAAGAGGCTGGGCGAGAGACCTGGGAAGCAGGGCCGGAGGTACGGAGTGGTTCGAACCATGCGGGAGCGCCGGTGATGACGCGCACCAGGGCCGTCGCCGCCCTGTGGCTGGCGATCGGAGCGCTGCTGTACGGGCCGGGCGCCGCCCGCGCCGACGTGACCATCGGGGTCGCGGTGCCGCGCACCGGGGCGGTCGCCGGCATCGGTGAGCAGGTGCTCCAGGGCGTGCAGGCCGCCGTCCGGGACGCCAATGCCCGCGGCGGCATCGCCGGGGAGCCGATCGTGCTCGACGTGCAGGACGATGCCTGCGACCCGAGCCAGGCGATGGCGGTGGCCGAGCGCTTCGTGCGCGCCGGCGTGCGGCTGGTGATCGGCCACGTCTGCTCGAGCGCCTCGCTCGCCGCCTCGGACGTCTACGCGGCGGCCGGCGCGGTGATGATCAGCCCGGCCTCCAACGCCGCGCGCCTGACCGACCGCGGCCTGCCCACCATCTTCCGGGTCTCCGGCCGCGAGGACGACCAGGGCCGCCTCTCGGCCACGGTCCTGGCCGAGCGGTTCCGCGACAAGAAGATCGCGATCCTGTACGACGACACCCCCCTGTCCCGGAACCTCGCCGAATCGACCAAGGCCAACCTCAACAAGATCGGCCAGAACGAGACCCTGTTCGCCGCGATCGTCCCGGGCCAGACCGACGACGCGGCCTTGATCAAGCGCCTGCAGGGGGCGGGGATCGAGGTGGTCTATTACGGCGGCCACTACCAGGAGATGGGCAAGCTGGTGCGCAAGGCGGCGGAAGCCGGCTACCGCCCGCAATGGTTCGGCACGTCGGGCATCGCCACCAAGGAATTCGGGTCGCTCGCGGGCCCTGCGAGCGACGGCGTGCTGATGACCTTCAACCCGGACCTGCGCCGCAAGCCCGAGGCCGCCGCCGCCGTAAAGGCGCTGCAGGCCGACGGCATCGACCCCGCCGGCTTCACCCTCTACGGCTACGCCGCGCTCCAGGCGCTCGTCGAGGCCGGCAACTTCGCCAAGTCCACCGACCCGAAGGCGATCGCCGAGACGCTGCATTCCGAGCGGTTCAACCTTGTGCTCGGCAATGTCGGGTTCGACCAGAAGGGCGACGTGACGGCGCCCGGCTACGTGCTCTACGTCTGGCGCGACGGCGTCTTCACCTACGCGAACTGAGACCTGGGCCGAGGTCGAGGGGCAGGGTCCCCTCGGCCACCGTGAGGGTGCGCCCGCCGATCCAGTCGGCGCCGTCGTAATCGACGAAGATCCGGCCGCGGCGCCCGAGCCTGGTGCCCTGCGCGGCCACGTAGGGGCCGGTGGCGCGACCGGTCTCGCGCAGCCAGCCCGCCACCGCCGCGTTGAAGCTGCCGGTGACCGGATCCTCGACGAGGGCGCCCGCGCCGTCGCTGAACAGGGTGCGGATCTCCCAGGCCACCTCGCTCCCGGGGGCGTGGGCGCCGACGAGGCCGATATCGACCCGGCCCTCGTGCCGCCGGACCGGCTCGACGGCCAGCACCGCCTCGGCCGAACGCAGCATCACCCCGATCCAGCCCGGGCCGTTATCGGCCCAGCGCGCCTCGACGATCTGCTCGGGCGCGATGCGCAGCACCGCCACGGCCTCCCGCATCGTCGCCTCGTCCACCGCTCCCTCCCGCAGCAGCTTCGGCGCCGCGAAGGCGAGGCGATCCCGGTCCTGCCGGATCGGCACGAGGCCGGCGCCGCATTCCTGCACGATTCGTCCTGCCTGGCGCGGCCGGCCTCCGAGCGCGAGCCAGGCATGGCAGGCACCCAGCGTCGGGTGGCCGGCGAAGGGCAGCTCATGCGCGAGGGTGAAGATGCGCGCGCGGTAATCGGCTCGCCGGTCGGTCGGCGGCAGCAGGAACACCGTCTCCGACAGGTTGAACCACCGCGTCATCGCCTGCATCGTCGCGGTGTCGAGGTCGGCCCCGCTCACCACGGCGAGCGGATTGCCGGTGAAGGCGCCGTCGTGGAACACGTCGATCAGGGCGAAGCGGGCGGACATGGTGGATCTCCGGGGCGGCCGGCGCCGGCAACTCAGGATGAGGCCGGGTTTCGACGAAATGTCGCGAGAGCCTCAGGCCAGTCGGCTGACCCGGGCAGCAATGCCGCTCGCTGCGGCATTCCGGGGCCGCGAAAGCGGAGCCCGGAAACCGGAAACGCAGGTTGAGAGGAACCGGGCGGAACACTCATCGCTGATTTCTGAACCATCGGCGGTTCTGGATCCCGGGCTCCGCTTTCGCGGCCCCGGGATGGCCCGGAGGGCATGAATTCGGTGGAGGGACAGGAATCCCCGCTCAGCCCTCGTACAGCCCCTTGTGCGTCTCCCGCAGCAGGTTCTTCTGCACCTTGCCCATGGTGTTGCGCGGCAGCTCGTCGACCACGATCACGCGCTTGGGCAGCTTGAACTTGGCGAGCCGCCCTTCGAGGGCAGAGAGGATCGCGGCCTCGCTCGGCGCCTCGGCTCCGCGCGGGACCACCACCGCCGTGACGCCCTCGCCGAAATCCGGATGCGGCACCCCGATCACCGCCGATTCGAGCACGCCGGGCAGCCCGTCGATCTCGGTCTCGACCTCCTTCGGGTAGACGTTGAAGCCGCCGGTGATGATCAGGTCCTTGCCGCGCCCGACGATGTGGACGTAGCCGCGCTCGTCGACCTTGCCGAGGTCGCCGGTGATGAAGAAGCCGTCGGCCTTGAACTCGGCGGCGGTCTTCTCCGGCATGCGCCAGTAGCCCTTGAACACGTTGGGGCCGCGCACCTCGATCATCCCGACCTGGTCGGGCGCGAGCGCCCGGCCGGTCTCGGGGTCGACCACCCGCAGCGAGACGCCCGGCAGCGGGAACCCGACCGTGCCGGCGACCCGGTCGCCGTCGTAGGGGTTCGAGGTGCTCATGTTGGTCTCGGTCATGCCGTAGCGCTCGAGGATCGCGTGGCCGGTCCGCTCCTGCCACTCGCGATGGGTCTCGGCCAGCAGCGGCGCCGAGCCGGAGACGAACAGGCGCATCCCGGCACTCGCCTCCCGGGTCAGGCCCGGCTCCTTGAGCAGGCGGGTGTAGAAGGTCGGCACGCCCATCAGCGCGGTCGCCCGGCCCATCAGCGACAGGATCAGCGGCGGGTCGAGCTTCGGCAGGAACACCATCGCGGCCCCCGACATCAGCACCGTGTTGGTGGCGACGAACAGGCCGTGGGTGTGGAACACCGGAAGCGCGTGGATCAGCACGTCCCGGTCGGTGAAGCGCCAGTAATCCACGAGCGTGAGCGCGTTCGACGCCAGGTTGTCGTGGGTCAGCATCGCACCCTTCGAGCGCCCGGTGGTGCCCGAGGTGTAGAGGATCGCCGCCAGATCGTCGGAGGCGCGGGGCACGTCGGCGAAGTCGCCGGTCTGGCCCGCCGCCTCGGCCGCCATCGTGCCCTCGCCTTTCGCGTCGAGGGTGCCGACCTGGCGGACGTTCGCCCCTTCCGCCACCGGCTTCAGGGCGTCGAGCTTGCCCGGATCGCAGACGAACAGGGCCGGCTCGGCATCGCCGAGGAAGTAGGCGATCTCGGCGGGCGTGTAGCCGGTGTTGAGCGGCAGGAAGACCGCGCCCGCCCGCACGCACCCGAGATAGAGCGCGATCACCGCCGGGCTCTTCTCGACCTGCACCGCCACCCGGTCGCCGGGGGCGACCCCGAGCCCGACGAGGGCGGCGGCGTAGCGGCCGGATTCGGCGATGAGATCCGCGTAGCTCCAGCGCAGGCCCTCGGGCGTTTCGAGGAACACCTTGCCCGCCGGGTCGGCGGGGAGGCGGGAGCGGACGATGTCGAAGAAGTGGTTGGACATGGAGGAAACTCTTCAGTCAGCGGCGAGATGGCGGCCACGCCGTCCACTCGAAGAACGCGGGTGTCTCCTCTCCCCGCGGGCGGGGAGAGGGCTGCATCTCTGTTCAGGAGATGCAGCAAGCCCGAAGGGCGAGGGTGAGGGGGTATTTCCGGAGGAGCCACATCCGGCACCTCCCCCTCACCCTCGGCTGCCGCCTCGCTGTGCTCCCTGGACGGGAGCACAGCCCTCTCCCCGCCCGCGGGGAGAGGGGAATGCTCACGCCTCCGCGAGCGCCACCGACCGCGCCGGCGGCAGGTTCTGGCGCAGTTCGCGGTTGACGGTGAGCGAGGCCGAGACGGTGCCGAGATTGGCGTAGGTCTCGTGGTTCTTCTCGATCGCGGCGAGGTCGTAGAGGTAGTTCACCATCAACCCGTAGCCCTGCGACAGGCCCTTCGGCGAGACGTCGCCGAGGAAGTTGAGGCGCTCCAGCCGCGCGCCGTTGCCGAGGTGGAAGCGCGCCACCGGATCGACCGGCTTGCCGCGCGGGGTCTTCGCCCGCAGGAAGTAGTAGGCGGCGGCCGGCAGCAGCGCCTTCTTCACCGCCTCGGCCTTCGCCTTGTCGGCGTGCCAGTCGGGCTGGTCGAGGAGGCGCAGGGTCTCGACGTCCTCGCGGGTGAGGCCCTGCGGCGCGTCGGCCCGGCGCTCGCGGTCGAGCCAGGTGCGGAAGCCCGGCACCGGCGAGAGCGTCACGAAGGTCTTCAGCGCCGGCATCTCGCGGCAGAGGTCCTCCACCACCTGCTTGATCAGGAAGTTGCCGAAGGTGATGCCGGCCAGGCCCTTCTGGCAGTTCGAGATCGAGTAGAAGATCGCGGTCGTCGCCTCGCGGGTCGCGGTGTGCTGGCGCTCGTGGGCCAGGATCGGGGCGATCGCCGCGGCGATGCCGGCGGTCAGCGCCACCTCGACGAAGATCAGCGGCTCGTCGAGGAGCGCCGGGTGGAAGAAGGCGAAGCAGCGCCGGTCCGGCGGCTCGATGCGCCGGCGCAGGTCGTCCCAGCCGGAGATCGCGTGCACCGCCTCGTAGCGGATGATCTTCTCCAGGATGTGGGCCGGCGTGGTCCAGTCGATCCGGCGCAGCACCAGGAAGCCGCGGTTGAACCACGAGGCGAACAGGTGCTCGAAATCGGCGTCCAGGCTGTCGACCGCCTCCGCCAGCGCCGCGTCCGGCTTGTCGGCCTTGCGGGTGGCGTCGCGCAGGGCGAACAGGTCCTCGCGCATCCGCACCAGGGCGATCGTGCCGTCGCGGGCGAGGTTGAGGCGGCGGATCAGCTCCTGCGAGCGCGGCTCGGCCGCCTCGTGCAGGCGCCCGAGCGCGGCCCGGGACGGCGCCTTGCCGTAGGCCGCGATGGCGCTCGCGACCGCGGCGTGATCGGCCCCGAACTCGAGGGCGACGCGCCGCAGGAAGTCGTGCCGGTCGTCCCGCCCGAAACTGTCGTAGCGGTCGAGGATGATGCGGGCCAGCGCCACGCCCGAGGCCTCGCCGCGGCGCGAGATCAGGTCCTCGGCGAGCTTCACCACCTCGGCGACGCTCGCCTTGGCCGGATCGTCGCGGCCGAAGGCGATCAGCCCGCGGCCCCGGTCCGAGATGCTCTGGAGGAGGTCGCCGAGGAACGAGATCGCCGCCATGGGGCCCTGCTCACTGTCGCTCTGCTCATGACCGGACAACCCCCGCGGATCGGGGACGGCGCCGGCCTTCGGGAAATTGGGCTCCGCCCGGGCAGCGGAGAGGGAGGGGCGGCGCCGTCGCGCGTCGCGGTCGGGAGCCGTCCGGGCCATGGTGACGCCTCTACTTGGTCGAGGGCAAGAGCAGATCCGGCAGCCAGAGGGCGATGCCGGGAACGACGCAGAGGACCAGGATCGCCACGGCCATCAGGATCACGAAGGGCAGGGTGCCCCAGATGATGTCGGAGAGGGGGATGTCGGGGGCGATGTTCTTGATGACGAAGATGTTGAGGCCGACTGGCGGGTGGATCAGCCCCATCTCCATGGTGATCGTCATCACGACGCCGAACCAGACGAGATCGAAGCCGGCCTCCCTGAGCGGCGGCAGGATGATCGGCGCCGTCATCAGGATGATCGAGACCGGCGGCAGGAAGAAGCCGAGGCCCACCACCAGGAGCAGGATGGTCAGCAGCAGGAGCCAGGGCGAGAGATGCATCGCCACGATCGCGGCGGCCGCCGCCTGCGAGATGTGGAGGTAGCTCATCACGTAGGCGTAGAGCAGCGACATGCCGATGATCAGCATCAGCATGGTGGATTCGCGCAAGGTCGCGACCAGGATCGGGCTCACGTCCCGGGCCCGCCACACGCCGTAGATCGCCGCGATCAGCGCCAGCGCCAGGAGGCCGCCGAGGCCGGCGGTCTCGGAGGGCGTGGCGTAGCCGCCGTAGAGCGCCACCATCACGCCGGTGAGCAGCACCACGAAGGGCAGCACCCGCGGCAGGGTCGAGAAGCGCTCCGCCATCGAGTAGCGGTCCTGCGCCAGGATCGGGTGCTCCGGCCCGCCGGTGACGTAGGCCGCGCGCGCCATCGCGAATTCGCGCCGGAAGCGCCAGGCGGCGTAGGCGGCGAACAGCAGGACCAGCAGCAGCCCCGGTCCGATGCCGGCGAGGAACAGCCGCCCGAGCGACTGCTCGGCCGCGACCGCGTAGAGGATCATGGTGATGGAGGGCGGCAGCAGGATGCCGAGCGTGCCGCCCGCCGCGATGATGCCGGCGGCAAAGCCCCCGGAATAGCCGCGCCTTCGCATCTCCGGGATGCCGGCCGAGCCGATCGCCGAGCAGGTCGCCGGGCTCGACCCCGCCATGGCGGCGAACAGCGCGCAGGCGAAGACGTTGGCGATGCCGAGACCCCCCGGGATCCTGTGCATCCAGGCATGCATCGCCGAGTAGAGGTCCTGGCCCGCCTTCGACCGGCCGATCGCCGCGCCCTTCAGGATGAAGAGCGGGATCGACAGGAGCGTGATCGAGGCCATCTCCTCGTAGACGTTCTGCGCCACCGTATCGAGGGAGGCGCCGGGCATGAAGGCCAGCATGAAGACGAGCGCCACCGCGCCGAGCGCGAAGGCGATCGGAATGCCGGCGAGCATCGCCCCGAGGGTCGCGCCCGCGTAGAGCGTGCCGATGATCGCGGTGCTCATCGGGCGGATTCCTTCCCGTCCTGCTTCTTGCCGTCCTGCTTCTTGGCGCGTTCGAGGTCGGGCCCGAGGCCGATCTTCGGATCGGCGAAGCCGGCGGCCTGCGGCCCGCGGGCGACGGCTTCCGCGATCTGGAGCAGGAACTGCAGGGAGAGCAGCGTCATGCCGAGCGCCATCAGCGAGTAGGGGATCCAGAGCGGCGGGCCCCAGGTCGATTGCGAGATTTGCCCGTCGACCCAGGCCTCGTGCAGGAGCGTCCAGCTCTTCCAGGCGAAGAAGCCGACGAAGCCGAGGCTGACCACGTCGGCGACGATCAGGCGAGCGCGGTTCGCCCGCGGCGTCAGGAGCCCGGTCAGCGCCTCGATGGCGACGTGGCCGCGCCGCGCCTGCACGCCCGCCGCCGACAGGAAGGTGGCGCCGACGATCAGGAACACCGCCGTCTCGTCCTGCCACTCCGTCGGGATCTTCAGGAAGTAGCGGACGACGACGCTGTAGCTCAGCACCAGGCAGGCGGCGACGAGGGCGAGCCCGCCCATGAGCAGGATCAGCCGGTTGAGGCCGCCCATCGCGGCCTCGATCGCCGCGAGGGGTCCGGGCAGGCGGGCTCTCGCGGCGGCGCGCTCCGGCTCCGCGGCGGCGGAGGCCGCGTCGAAGGCGTGGCTCACGCGACCGCCTCCGCGAGCTTGAGCATCTCGGCGCAGGACGACGACTTCGCCGCGTAGTCCTTCCAGGCGGAGTCGCGGGCGATGTCGCGCCAGCGGCCGAGCGTCGCCTCGTCGAGCCCCTCGACCTTGGCGCCGGCCTTGGAGAAGATCTGCTCGACCCGGGTGTCGTCGGCTTGCGCACCCTCCTGGCCGAAGGATTCGATCTCGGCCCCGACCGCCATGATCAGGTCCCGATGATCCTTCGGCAGGCCGTCGAACACGGTCTTCGACATCATGATCGGCTCGAGCATGAACCAGTACGAGCGGCCGCGGCCCGAGGTCAGCGACTTCGACAATTCCTCGAGCCGGAACGAGATCAGGCTGGTCGAGGAGGTGATGACGGCGTCGCAGGCCCCGGTCTGCATCGCCGCGTACGATTCGTTCGAGGGCAGGCTGAGCGTCGCGGCGCCGGCGGCCTTCATCATCAGGTCCATCTCGCGCGAGCCGCCGCGGACCTTCAGGCCCTTGGCGTCCTCGGGCCGCACGAGCGGGCGCTCGCGGCTCGCCACGCCCCCCGCCTGCCAGACCCAGGATACCAGCACGATGTTCTTCGACAGCAGGATCTCGGTGAGCTTGCGGCCGACCGGGGCCGCCTTCCAGGCCATCGCCTGCGGGTAGGAGGTCACGAGCGCCGGCATCAGCCCGATATTGGTCTCCGGCACCTCGCCGCCGGCGTAGGGCAGCGGGTAGAGGCTCATGTCGAGCGCGCCCTTTCGCATCGCGCTGAACTGGGCGTTGGTCTTCATCAGCGACGAGCCGGGATAGACCTGGACCTCGACCGCCCCCTTCGAGCGCTCCTTCACCGCGGCGGCGAACTTGCGGCACATCCGATCGCGGAAATCGCCCTCGTCGATCGTGCCACCCGGGAACTGGTGCGACAGCTTCAGGACCGTGGCGGCCTGCGCGGCGCGCCCGAGGCCGATCAGCGCGGGGGCGGCGAGGCCGGCGCCCAAGAGGGAACGACGGCTCAAGCGGGAACGACGGGTGAAGGCCATGGGGTTTCCTCCGGAGGGGGCCGTTCGGCTCCGCTTCTGTCGTTGGAGCGCGGCGGGCGGACGTGGCGCGCCGCGGCTCATTTGGAAAAGACTCCTATCTTGTATATTTTGTCAACCGTCGTGCATATTCCGCGGAAGTCGGTACCGGATGCGCCGTGCGGAGGAAGGCGCCATGGCCATGCGCAACGAACCAGGCACCCTGAGCCACGCCCAGCGGTTGCGGCGCACGATCGAGGACGAGATCGTCGACGGGGTCCTGCGGCCCGGGGACCGGCTCGACGAGGTCCAGCTCGCGGCCCGGTTCGGGGTCTCGCGCACCCCGATCCGCGAGGCGCTGCTGCAGCTCGCCGTCACCGGCCTGATCGAGGTCAAGCCGCGCCGCGGGGCGGTGGTGAGCACGCCGGAGCCGGCGCGGCTGATCGAGATGTTCGAGACCATGGCGGAGCTCGAGGCCGCCTGCGGGCGCCTGGCCGCGAGACGGCTCACCGACGCGCACCAGCGCGATCTCATCGCGGCGCTCGAATCCTGCCGGGCGGCCGCCGCCGGGAGCGACACCGAGGCGTACTACGCCGAGAACGCGGTCTTCCACGCGGTGATCTACCGGGCCTCGCAGAACGGCTTCCTGTACGAGCAGGCGCTCGGCTTGAGCCGGCGCCTGGCGCCGTTCCGGCGCATCCAGCTCCGGGTCCGCAACCGGCTGCGCCAGTCGCTCGCCGAGCACGAGGGGGCGGTGGAGGCGATCCTGGCCGGCGACGAGGCGCTGGCCGGCGAGCGCCTGCGCGCCCACGTGCTGGTACAGGGCGACCGATTCTCGGAGCTGATCCGCAGCCTGCCGGGGGGGAGCGCGGCGGCCTGACCCTGACCCGGGTCAACCCCTTGACCTTGCGGCGCTTTCATCGACTCGGAACGACCCCCGGGACGCGACGTTGTGATCGGGAGCGCTCACGCTTGCGGGCGCGCCCCGACGATCCTCCTTCCCCCCGGTGCCGTGATGCCGCCCGAACCCCGCTCCGGTCCCGCCTCGTCCGGCGTGACCTCGACCCTGTGGACCGTCTTCCTCGGCCTCGCCCTGGTGCGCCTCGTCACCGCGCGCCGGCCCGACGGCGTGCAGGACGCCGCCCCAGACCCGACCCGGCATCTCGGCGGCGGCGCCAAGTCGTATTCCGGCCGCCCGGCCCAGTGGGTCGCCGAGACGGAGGGCGACCGCGGCCGCAAGGCCGAGACGCCGACCGAGATCCCGGCCAAGGGCTGGAAGGACGTGCTCTACCGCGTCTACCTCGAGTTCCAGAAGGACCGGGTGCTGTCGGTGGCGGCCGGCGTGACCTTCTACACCCTGCTCGCCATCTTCCCGGCCGTGGCGGCTCTGGTCTCGCTCTACGGGCTGTTCACCGATCCGAGCACCATCAACGACCACCTGTCCCTGCTCCAGGGCGTGCTGCCGTCGGGCGCGCTCGAGATCATCGGCGACCAGGTCAAGCGCATCACCGCCAAGGGCGGCACCACGCTCGGCATCACCTTCTTCACCAGCCTCGCGATCTCGCTGTGGAGCGCCAATGCCGGCATGAAGGCGATGTTCGACGCGCTCAACATCGTCTACGAGGAGGAGGAGAAGCGCAGCTTCATCCAGCTCAACCTGCGCTCGCTCACGTTCACCTTCGGGGCGCTGGTCTTCGTCATCGTGGCGATCGGCTGCATCGTGGTGCTGCCGGTGGCACTGAACTTCCTCGGCACGTTCGGCATCCGGATCAGCCCGACGGCCTGGTACATCGCGCTCCTGCGCTGGCCGGCCCTGCTCGCGGTCCTGCTCCTCGTGCTGGCGCTCCTCTACCGCTACGGCCCGAGCCGCGACCTGCCGCGCTGGCGCTGGGTCACCCCCGGCAGCATCACCGCCGGGGTGGTGTGGCTCGTCGCCTCGATCGGCTTCTCCTGGTACGTCGCGCATTTCGGCAGCTACAACGAGACCTACGGCTCGCTCGGCGCCGCGATCGGCTTCATGACCTGGATCTGGATCTCGTCCACGATCGTGCTGCTCGGCGGCGAGATCAACGCGGAGCTCGAGCACCAGACCGCCCGCGACACCACGACCGGGCCCGAGGAGCCGATGGGCGCCCGCCGGGCGCGGATGGCCGACACGGTCGGGGCGCCGGCGTGAGTCCGCGCCGGAGCCGTGCCATTCAGCGCGGTTCCGATGGAAGGCCCGGCCGATCCCGCTTCCGGAGGAACCCGTTCGGAAGCGGGATCAGCGCGCGTGCGAGGACGGCCGATGCGGTGCGGCCGCGCCGCCGCGGACGAGTACGATCCCCCGGATGCTCGCGTAGGTCGCGGCCTGGAGCAGCGGCAGGACGAGCGGCATCCGCATCGTCCAGGCCAGGACGGCCCAGGGCAGGCTGCGCCGCTCGAGGATGCGGGAGAGGGCGGCGATCCCCCGCGCGCGGATGCCGGTCTCGGCACAGGAGAAGACCAGGCGCCCGGCGCCGCCGGCCCGTCGGCGCCGGAGCGCGATCCCGGCATCGAGCGCGAAGCCTGCGGCGATCCTGCGCCGCGCCTCGTCGCCGGTGCGGGCGATCACCGTCGGGGTTCCGGGCCGGTAGGGGCGCCATCGGACGCGCCAATCCGGCACCGCCGCCTTGTAGGCGGCCCAGTCCCGCGGCATGGCCCGGGCGATGTGGACCCGGTTGTAATGCGCCGCGTAGACCGCATCGAAGAGCAGGAACGCGACGGTCACGCCGGCGAGCGCCGGCGAGCGGTACTGCGCGGCCTGCAGCGCCATCACGACCGCCGAGGTCACCTGCATCGGGTTGGCGATGTAGGCGTAGGGACCGGACATCACCACCCGCTTCGGCGGATCGACCGGGACCGGCGTTCCTTGCCCGACCGTCGCGAACTCGAACGCCGCCGCGGCACCCGCCAGGAGGCAGAGCAGCGCCGCCGCGAGGCCGAGCCACCCGAGCGGTCCCGCTGGCAGGTGGAGGGCAGCCGTCCAGTCCCCGCCCTCGACCGTGAGCGCGACGGCCGGCAAGGCGAACAGCATGTAGAGCCCCCAGCCGCCGGCATGCACCAGGGTGCGGGCGAGCGGACGGACATCGCGGCGGGTCCAGCGGGCGAGGAGCAGTCCCGGCAGCAGGCCGGCGGCCAGGCAGACGGGCTCCCCCGCGTACCAGCCGTCGGACAGCGCGACGCTGTCGAGGAGCGGCATCGTGACCGCATCGAGAAGGGCCGCCCCGGCCAGCAGGGCGGGAAGGCCGGCGCGCATCTCGATGAGGGCCGCCGCCGGTCCCCACAGGAACGCCCAGCCGATCCAGATGTCGACGGGCAGGCCGAGCACCCGGGGGCCGTCGGTCCCGGGAAAGGACCACCAGCCGGCCTCCCGGGCCAGGAGGTTGAGGGCGAGCAAGGCCGGTACCTGCCAGAGGAAGGCCAGCATCGCGGCCGAGGCCTCGCGCGGCGTCGGCCGACATCCCAGGGTCAGGCCTGCCGCCAGCAGCACGGGCAGCAGGAGGAGGGCGGTGCGCTCCCAGGCGACGGCGGTCGCGAGGTCGAGACCCGTCAGGCTCGCGATCATCGCGGGGGTCCCCCTCGCATGCGGCGATAGCGGGCGGGAACCCGCAGGCCCGGCGGCAGCTGCCGGTCCAGGACGACCGCGACGGCGAGGAGGACCGGCACCGCCGCGACGGCGTAGTGGATGCCGGTGCCGCACAGGGGCGCCGCGGCGGTGCCGAGGCAGAGGAGGTCCTTGGCCATCGTACCGAGCCGCGTCGCGGGCTCCGGTGCGAAGGCGAGGGTGAAGGCCAGGATTCCCGGCAGAACCGCGAGGAGCGCGATCTCGTTCACCGGCGCCCCGGCGGCGGCGCCGATCCCGCCGCCGAGACCCGCCCCGAGCAGCGCCAGGACGGCGAGGGCTCGCGCCTTGACGCTGCCCCAGGCCGGCAGGAGCGGATCGGGACCGTAGGGATAGGGCGGAGGGGCAGGGTCCGGAAGCGGCGACGTCACGCGAGGAACCTCGTCTCCCGGTCCCGCGGGGGGCGCGGGCAATGGTCGTGCCGGCCCCAGATGCGGTAGCGATGGCGGGCGACCTTGTCGTACCAGACATCGAGGAGGCGGCCGGGCACGAGCCCGAGCACGCGGGCGAGCCCGCGCCAGGGTTGCCCGAGGCCGGCCGCGAGGGCGAGGACGGCCCTGCTCTTCGTCAGGACGGCGCCATCGGCAACGTACAGGAAGGTCTCGTCCGGGCCGAGTCCGTCCGGGAGCCCGGCGTAGCATGCGCGCCCGGTGATCGATTGCGACGAGGCGAACCGATGCCGCCTGCCGTCGCCATCCGCCCACAGGACGAAGCGCACGAGATGCGAGCACAAGCCGCATTGCCCGTCGTAGACGACGATCGGGCCGCTGTGCTGGTGATCTGACATGCCGGCCTCGCTCCCGCACGGCCCGAGTATGGCGCGCCCGGGCCGGATCGCGAAGGCCCGTGGCGGTGTTGCTCTGCGCAGCCGCCGGGCTGCGCGCAGCGCCGCAGCATCTCGCCAGATGCCGCGCCCACCACCATCTTGGGGCCTTGGGAACCAGGGAATCATCAGGAGAGGCCCCGATGGCCGGACACGAGACCGACGCTGCCGAGACCCGTACCGAGACGGAGTGGCGCCGGGAGCTGACGCCCGAGCAGTACCGCGTGCTGCGCGAGCACGGCACCGAGCGCCCCGGCACCAGCCCGCTCAACCACGAGAAGCGCGCCGGCACCTTCGTGTGCGCCGGCTGCGGCCAGCCGCTGTTCGAGTCCGAGACGAAGTACGAGTCGGGCTCTGGCTGGCCGAGCTTCTACGCGCCCCTCGACGGTGCGGTGGAGACGCAGAGCGATCGTTCGTTCTTCATGACCCGCACCGAGGTGCACTGCGCCCGCTGCAAGGGCCATCTCGGCCACGTCTTCGACGACGGCCCGGCTCCGACCGGCCTGCGCTACTGCATGAACGGCGCGGCGATGGGGTTCGAGCCACAGGAATAGGCGTGCTCCGCGCCTCGGTGCTCTACGTCCAGTAGAGCACCCGCGCCGCCGGCAGCCGCTCCGCCAGTTCCCGCGTCAGGCACTGCCTCATCTCCCGCATCAGTTCGGCGGGAAACACGTACTTCACCGAGCCGAACTTGGTGAGCTTGCGGCTGCGCTCGTCCTCCCGCATCGGCAGGTCGGAGCCGGGATACCAGCCCTCCAGCACCTCCTTCGAGCCGGGGGTGAAGCGGTGGGTGATGAGCTCCGCCGTGAGGTCGAGGTCGCGCACGCCGTCGAGCACGGCTGCGGCCTCGGCGAACAGGGCCGCGTAGGCCTCGCGCCACTCCGGCACGGGGAGGATCGGCGCCACCGTGAGCCCGACCGGGTAGCCGGCGCGTGCCACCGCCCCCATCGCGGCGAGGCGGTCGCGCAACGGCGCGGTGCCGCCCTCGTAGCGGGCGGCCGCCGCGGCGTTGACCGAGAAGCGCAGGCGGGTGCGGCGCCCGTGCCCCAAGCCGAGCAGCGGCTCCACCGCGGCGAACTTCGTGGTGGCGCGCAGGGCGACCGGGGCGTCCCAGGCGCCGAAATGCCGGATCGCCGCGGAGAGCGAGCCGGTCAGGTGCTCGATGCCGAGGGGGTCGGTGTAGCAGGACGCCTCGAAGGTCGTGCCCTCGTGCGCGCGCTCGGCGCTCGCCGAGGTGACGCCGCCCTGGCCGAGGTAGGACGCGAGGTTGTCCAGGATCTCGGGTAGGTTGGCGTAGACCCGGGTCACCGGCGGTCCCGACAGCGAGCCGGCGAGGTAGCAGTACTGGCAATGGGCCGGGCAGCCCTCGGCGAGGTCGACGCGCCAGTCGGCGCTCGGCGGGATCGGCTGCAGCTTCAGCTTGGTCGGCGGCGCCACCACCACCGCGAGGGTGTTCTTGGCCTCGATGTAGGCGCGGCGCGGATCGGGATGGCGCAGGCCGGTGAGGCGGTTGCCCGGCAGGGCCTCGACGGTGAGGCCCAGCGCCTCGGCGCGCGCGGCGATCGCCCGCCCGTGGGCGTGCTCCCGCGCCGCCGCGGTGATGACGACCCGGCGCGGGCGCCAGAGACGGGCCGTGCGAGTGGGGGCGGGATCGTGAAAGGTCATGCCCGGCGAACGCGCGGGCGGCGTCAAGGGTCCCGATCGCCCGATCCCGCCCGTCGGTGGGCGGGACCGGGCGATCGGATCGTCAATGCCGGCCTTGCGGGCGCACCGTGTAGGTGCCGCTCCGGATGCGCTCGGGGAAGCCCTCGGCGTAGCGGGCGGTGGCTTCCTCGCCGTAAGTCTGGACCAGCTCCTGGAAGGCCGCGAACAGGGCGGCCTGGGCCATGCAGTCGCCGTCGATCCCGTCCAGGCAACCTTCCGCGAAGGCCTCCGAGACGTAGCTCAGGGCGACGCGCTTCGCCTCCTGGTCGGAGTCGAGCGCGGGGTCGTGGGTTTCGAAATCGGTCATCGACAGCCTTGAGATCGAGTCTCTGGGGGGAGAACGGCGGTCTCGGGTCCGCAGCGGCCTCGGGTGATGACGGATTCATAGGGTTTCGGCCGGCCCCGGGCCAGCAAGGAATTGCGAAGAGGTTAACGGCGAAGCGAGAATGCCCCTCGCCTCGACGCGGGTGCCAAGCCTGTGGCGCACCCGCAACACGGCGCCCTCAGCCGCCGAACCGACCGGCCAGAGTGACCGACAGGCGCTCGCCCTCCGCGATGTAGCGGGTCGCGGCCTCGACCGCCGACGGCGTGCAGACGCGGTAGGTCACGGCGTAGCCGCCGTAGCCGCGGTTGTAGGCCCCGGCGAGGCGGTCGCGCCGCCCCGGGCTGGTGCCCTCGGAATCGAGCAGGGCCCTCATCCGCGCCGGCCATTCCGGCGCGTCGGGATTGCCGCACAGCTCGCGCAGGAAGCTCAGCGAGCCGATGATCTCCGACAGGCGCAGGAGGTCGCGGTCGTAGGGCGCGGGCGCGTCCGGCGGCGGGGCGGGAGCCTCCCTCTCGGCGGGCTTGGTCTCGGCCCCCCGGGTGGCGGGCCGCGGCCGGGTCTGGGCAAGGGCCGGCGCCGCGGCGAGCAGGCAGGCCGCCAGGATCGCGACGCGCCTCATGCCTCGCCTCCCGTCGCGTCGCCCGCGGCATCTCCCACCACATCTCCCACCCCGCTGCGGTCCATCGCCGCCAGGGCCTGCGCGATCACCGCGTGCAGGCCCCGGGTGGTCGGCAGCGCGCGCGCCTCGTCGGGCGTCACCCAGCGCAGGTCGAGGGCCTCCGGCCCGGTCGTCGGCTCGCCGGAGAGCCAGCGGGCGGCGTGGGGGTGGATCACGAAATGGTGCAGCACCGCGCCCTGCGCGTCGCGCTCGATCACCTCGAGGGGCGTCAAGCCCGCGACCACCTCGGCCACCACCCCGACCTCCTCGTGCAATTCGCGCAGGGCGGCCTCGGCCAGGGTCTCGCCCGGTTCCACCTGGCCGCCCGGCAGGGTGTAGATCCCGCGCATCGGCGCCTGGCCGCGGGCGGCGAGCAGCACGCGTCCGTCGCGCACCACCGCCGCGGAGGCGGCGACGAAGGGGCGCACGGGATAGCGGCGGCGCAGACCCGTATCGTCGGTCCCGGTCCCGCTCACGGCCGCGCGCCGCCGTCATGCACGACCGCCAGGCGCCCGTCGGCCAGCGCCACGACCACCTGGGCGCCGCGCCCGGATCCGAGGACCGCGAGGCCGGCGCCGACGGGCGCCGGCAGGGCCGCCCGCGCACGCTCGGCGAGGTCGTTGAGCGAGACGTAGGCGAGGGCGCCGCGGTCGCGGGTCGCCAGCACAACCTCGCCGTCCGCCACGGCGGCGCCGGGGGCGGAGAAGCCCCCGCCGTCGGCGCTCCGGCCGCCCGCCGCCTGCTGCGCAAGCTTGCCGCCGGCGAGGCTCCAGTGTTCGAGCCGGCCCGCGTCGCCGCGCACCAGCACGGCCCCGGGGCGGGCGCCGGGCCACTCGGCCGCGAGGCTCGCCCGTCCGGGTTCGGCCGGGGTCTCGGCCCGCACCCGCCAGGCCCCGTCCTGACGCCCGATCAGCGCGAGGCGCGTGCCCTCCGGGTGCTCGCTCAGCGCCAGCAGGGCGAGGGACCCGTCGATCTCGACCGGCCGCAGGGTGTCGGGGGCGAAGGCCGCACCGGCGCCCGGCGGCACCGTCGCGGTCGCGACCGGCACCGGCTTCGGGTCGGCGCTCATCGACACCTTCTGGCGCTCGCGCAAAGTCACGCCGGCGGCGCCCGGGCGCCCGTCCGGCCCGGTCGCCGGACCCGACAGGTAGGCGCTGACGGGACCGGACAGAACCCGGCGCGAGCCCGGCAGGGCTCCCTTCGGCGTCTCGCCGGCGGTCAGCCCCTCGATCGCGTCGAGGGAGAGCGGGACGACCGTCACGCGATCGCCCGAGAGCATGAGCACGGCCGCACCGGTCTCGCCCCAGGCGACGGCGATCGGGCCGGGCGTGCGGGGCAGCTGCGGCAGGCCGGCGGTCGCGACCGACAAAGCCGCCTCGCTGCCCGCGTCGCGCAGCTGCGTCACCCGGAACGGCAGGTCGAGCAGGGTGACGCGCGGCTCGGCGGCGGCGGGCGAGGCGACGAGAAGGGCGGCGAGGCAGCCGCGGGCGAGCGCGCGCGCCGCCCGCTCAGACATGCTGGCCGCCGTTGATGTGCAGCTCGGCGCCGTTCACGTAGGACGAGGCCTCGGTGCAGAGGAAGTAGATCGCCTTGGCGACCTCGTCGGGGGTGCCGAGCCGCCGCTGCGGGATCTGCGCCACCAGCTTGTCGGTGCCGGGCGACAGGATCGAGGTGTCGATCTCGCCGGGCGAGATGGCGTTCACCCGCACGCCGAGCGGCCCGAAATCGGAGGCCATCTCGCGGGTGAGGCCGGCGAGCGCCGCCTTCGAGGTGGCGTAGGCCGCCCCCGCGAAGGGGTGGACGCGCGAGCCCGCGATCGACGTCACGTTGACGATCGAGCCGCGCGCCCGGGTCAGCTCGCCGCACAGGCCGCGGGCGAGCAGGATGGGGGCGAAGAAATTGACCTGGAACACCCGCTGCCAGTCGGAGAACGGGGTGTCGATGGCGCCGAGCCGCGCGCCGCCCGATCCTTTCGGCGAGATGCCGGCATTGTTGACGAGCGCGTGCAGGAGGCCGCCCTCGGCCTCGAGCCGCCCGGCCACCTCCTGGACCGCGCGGACGGTGTCCTCGGGGTCTGCGAGGTCGACCTGCAGGTGGTCCTCCGGCCCCATCTCCCACGGGCAGTTCTCCGGGAAGGCGTGGCGCGAGCAGGTGATGACGCGCCAGCCCGCCGCCGAGAAGCGCTTCACGGTGGCGTGGCCGATGCCCCGGCTCGCGCCGGTGAGCAGCATCACGCGGCGGCGTTCGTTCGACGGATGGGCCACGGCCGTTCCTCGGGATGTCCGGTGCGGAGCGCCGCCGTCTTGGAGGGGCGCGAAGAGCCGTCAGGTTAGGGCTCGGCGGCCCGGAAATCCAGGGCTCGCCGCGCCGCAGCAAAGCTCGCGCGCCCCGCCGCGCTCACGGATAGAGGCGCTGCCCCTCCCAGTCGCCGCCGCGGCGGGTGAAGCGCACCCGGTCGTGCAGGCGGTAGGCGCCGTCCTGCCAGAACTCCATCGTGACGGGCGCGATCCGGTAGCCGGTCCAGTGGGCGGGACGCGGCACGGCCTCGCCGGGGAAGCGGCCGCCGACCTCCTCCACCGCCCGGATCAGCGTCTCGCGGCTGTCGAGCGGCTGCGACTGCCGGCTCGCCCAGGCGCCGAGGCGGCTGTCGCGGGCGCGGGTCGCGTAGTAGGCGTCGGCTTCCGCCTCATCGACTTTCGTCACCGTGCCGCGGGCCCGCACCTGGCGGCGCAGGCTCTTCCAGTGCAGCACGATGGCCGCGCGCGGGTTGTCCGCGAGCTCCAGCCCCTTCATCGACAGGGTGTTGGTGTAGAACACGAATCCGCGCTCGTCGACGCCCTTCAGGAGCACGATGCGCACGTCCGGCAGCCCGTCGGCGTCACAGGTCGCGAGCGCCATGGCGTTCGGATCCTCCGGCTCGGAGGCTTGCGCCTCGGCAAACCATTGCCGGAACAGCGCCCAGGGATCCGGGTTCTGGGTGAAATCATCCTTCGTTAACCCGTCCACGGCATCGTCCTTACCCAAGTGGCTATGCGCCAGTGTGACAACCGGAACCGGGGGCGGGCCGGCGTCGCATCCTCATGCGTCGCGACGGGCCGCCCGGTCGTGAGAACAGGTGTAATGCGTCGCGGTGCGTGTAAAGTCGGTTCGGTGACGCTCGGCCTCGCCCTCGCGGCGAGCGCCCTGGTGAGCGTTCTGGCGATCGGCGGCTGCAGCCAGCCGCTCATCATGTTCACGCCGCAGGTGGACGCGGCCCCGCCGGAGCCCGAGAGCACCGGCAGCATCGAGCCTGCGGCGCCGAAGAGCTTCGGCTCCGACCTCTCCGGCGAGGATTGGCGCCGGGCCAAGGCGGCGCTCGGGGTCGCCCTGGATCCGCAGGGCAACGGCCAGCCGGTGAAGTGGGACAACCCGGATTCCGGCATGCGCGGCATGGTCAACCCGACCGGGCTGCCCTTCGTGAAGAACGACGAGATCTGCCGCGGCTTCCTCGCCTCGGTGATCGGGCCGACGGGCAACCGCTTCGTGCGCGGCACCGGCTGCCGGCCGTCGGGCGGCGCCTGGGAATTGAAGAGCCTGAAGGCGGCGGCGAAGCCGGGTTAGAGGCGGACGTGGCGCCGTCGCGGGAAGTCACGTAACTTTGCCGTCTCCCGGTGCGGCCGGCGTTGCAATCCGGCAACACGGTCGCCAGATAGGGCTCATCCTGTTTTCACGAGGCGACGTCGCCCCGGGAGCGCGCTGCTCCGGGGTGCCACCGCCCGAATCGCCATCGGATCGCCATGCGCAACCCCTACGACGTACTCGGCGTGAGCCGTTCGGCCGACGAGGCGGAGATCAAGAAAGCCTTCCGCAAGCTCGCCAAGGCCTACCACCCCGACCGCAACAAGAACGACGCCAAGGCGCAGGACCGCTTCGCCGAGGTCAACCAGGCCTACGAGATCCTGGGCGACGCCAAGAAGCGCGAGCAGTTCGACCGCGGCGCGATCGACGGCGAGGGCAAGCCCCGCTTCACCGGCGGCTTCGAGGGCTTCGGCGGCGGCGCCGGCCGCGGTGGCGGCGGCTTCGACTTCGAATCGATGGCCCGCGCCCGGGGCGGGGCCGGCGGTGGCGCCGGCGGCTTCGGCGAGGACATCTTCTCGCACCTGTTCGGCGAGGCGTTCCGCTCCGCCGGCGGGCCCGGGCGCGCCGCGCCCCAGAAGGGCGAGGACGTCGCCGCCGAGCTGACGGTCACCCTCGAGCAGATCGCCTCGGAGGCGAAGCTCCGCCTCAGCCTGCCGAGCGGGCGCGAGGTCGACGCGGTGGTGCCCAAGGGCGTGGTCGACGGGCAGGTGATCCGCCTGCGCGGCCTCGGCTATCCGGGCGCCCACGGCGCCGATCCGGGCGACGCGCTGCTCACCATCCGGGTCGCGCCCGATCCCCGCTTCCAGGTCGAGGGCGTGGACCTGCGCACCTCCGCCGAGGTCCCGCTCGAGGACGCGGTGCTGGGCGGGCCGATCCGGATCCAGACGCTGACCGGCGCGGTCGAGATGAAGATTCCGCCGATGACGAGCTCGGGCCGGGTCTTCCGCCTGCGCGGCAAGGGCCTGCCGAAGAAGGACGGCACCCGCGGCGACCTGCTCGCCACCATCGCCGTCACCCTGCCGGCGGCCGCCGACGAGGCCCTGACCGAGTTCGCCCGCAAGCGCCGCGCCGCCGCCGCCACGAGCTGACGGCGAGGTGACGACGCGCCGGGCGGACCCTGCGGGCGGTATTCCCGGAGCCGGCGCACTTCCGTCTCCCGCGGGCGTCGGTTAAGGAAGCGGCTGGGGAGCCATGCACGGCCGGGTCCAACCAGCCGCCGCGCGTTCCCCGTGGCGGCTGTTCTTTGGGTGACTCATGGCTGACTCGAACCTGGCTGACTCGAACCGGGCACAGGTACAGGATGACGGGCAGGCCGCATCCCTGAAGACCGGGCTTCTCGCCGGCAAGCGCGGCCTCGTGCTCGGCGTCGCCAACAACCGCTCGATCGCCTGGGGCATCGCCAAGAGCGCCCGCCAGCACGGTGCCGAGCTCGCCTTCACCTACCAGGGCGAAGCCCTGCGGAAGCGCGTCGAGCCGCTGGCCCGCGAGCTCGACGCCGCGGTCGTCGGCCATTGCGACGTCACCGATCCGGCCTCGATCGATGCGGCCTTCGAGGCCACCGGCCGTCACTTCCCCGAGGGGATCGACTTCGTCGTCCACTGCATCGCCTTCTCGGACAAGGACGAGCTGACCGGCCGCTACATCGAGACCAGCGAGGCGAATTTCACCAAGTCGCTGCTGATCTCCTGCTACTCGTTCACCGCGGTCGCCCAGCGGGCCGAGAAGCTGATGAAGAACGGCGGCTCGCTCCTGACGCTGACCTATTACGGCGCCGAGAAGTGGATGCCGCACTACAACGTCATGGGCGTCGCCAAGGCGGCGCTCGAGGCCTCGGTGCGCTACCTCGCGGCCGATCTCGGCCCCCAGAAGATCCGCGTCAACGCGATCTCCGCCGGCCCGATCAAGACGCTCGCCGCCTCCGGCATCGGCGATTTCCGCTACATCCTGAAGTGGAACGAGTACAACGCTCCCCTGCGGCGCACCGTGACGATCGACGAGGTCGGCGAGACCGCCGCCTACCTGATCTCCGACATGTCGCGCGGCATGACCGGCGAGATCCTGCACGTCGATGCCGGCTACCACGTCGTCGGCATGAAGAATCCCGAGGCGCCGGACCTCAGCCTCGACAAGGATTGAGGCTGCCGGGGGCCGGACCGAGCCTGCCGGGGCCGGATCGACGGTCGGGGCTGGACCCGCGGGCCGTTCCGCCCACTATGGGCTTCGCAGCGCAACGCGGAGCCCACGATGTCCACGATCAAGATCGCCATGCTCACCGCCGGCGGCCTCGCGCCGTGCCTGTCGGCGGCGGTCGGCGGGCTGATCGCCCGCTACACCGACCTCGCGCCCGAGGCCGAGATCATCGGCTATCGCAGCGGCTACAAGGGCCTGCTGCTCGGCGACCACCTGACCGTCACCCCGGAGGTGCGGGCCCGCGCGGACGTGCTCCTGCGCCACGGCGGCTCAGTCCTGGGCAACAGCCGGATCAAGCTCACCAACGTCGAGGATTGCGTCAAGCGCGGCCTGGTGAAGGAGGGGCAGGATCCGCTCAAGGTGGCGGCCGACCAGCTCGTCCGCGATCGCGTCACGGTGCTGCACACGATCGGCGGCGACGACACCAACACCACGGCGGCCGACCTCGCGGCCTATCTCGAGGCCAACGGCTACCAGCTGACGGTGGTCGGACTGCCGAAGACCATCGACAACGACGTGGTGCCGATCCGCCAGACGCTGGGCGCCTGGACGGCCGCCGAGCAGGGCGCGATCTTCGCCGAGAACATCGTCAACGAGCAGAGCGCCAACCCGCGCATGCTGATCGTCCACGAGATCATGGGCCGCAAATGCGGCTGGCTCACCGCCGCGACGGCGCGCGCCTACCGCGAGCGCCTCGACCGCACCGCCTTCCTGCCGGAATTCGGGTCGGACCGGGCGCACAAGGAGGTGGATGCGGTCTACCTGCCGGAACTTCCCCTCGACATCGAGCGGGAGGCCGCGCGGCTCAAAGGTCGGCTCGACGCCAAGGACTGCGTCACGGTCTTCCTGAGCGAGGGGGCGGGCCTCGACGAGATCGTGGCCGAGATCGAGGGCCGCGGCGAGGTCCTGGGCCGCGATCCCTTCGGCCACGTCAAGATCGACACGATCAACGTCGGCAAGTGGTTCGCCGACCGCTTCGCGCCCATGATCGGGGCGGAGAAGACCCTGGTGCTGAAGTCGGGCCATTTCTGCCGCTCGGCGGCGCCGAACCCGGACGACCTGCGGCTGATCCAGGGCATGGTCGACCTCGCGGTCGAATGCGGCCTGAACGGCGTCTCCGGGGTGATCGGCCACGACGAGGAGCGGGAAGGCCGGCTGCGGGCGATCGAGTTCCCGCGCATCCGCGGGGGCAAGGCCTTCGACCCGGGCGCGCCGTGGTTCGCCGCGCTCCTCGACGGGATCGGCCAGCCGCGCGGTTGACCGGACGGGCCCGGTGCCCGCAGGAGCACCGGGTCCGCATCCTCACTCAAGGTAAGGATCACGAGCCCGTCGCGTCGAGGGCAGGGGCGTCGGCGGGCGCGGTGGCGGGCGCCCTGCGGGCGAAGGGCACGACGTTCCCGCCGATCTCGGCGGGCGTCCCGTCGGCCTTGACGCGCCGGTTCCCGGTCTCGAACGTCATCCAGCGAACCACCTTGCCGTCACCGTGACGCGCCAAGTGCCGCTCGACCCGCCTGCGCGCCCACCGGGGTACGCCGTCGCCGAATGTCATGGGGGCTCCCTCCCTGCTCGCCCACTGCGCGCCATGGCTCCGTCCATGTCGCTTCGTGAACGATCCAAAGCCTGTCGCCCCCTGTCATCACCCATTTGGGTGACGCTGCCCAACCTCAGGTTTTCAGCACGATGCAGGCGCCGCCGACGCCGCGGATGCGGGTGCACAGGGCCTCGGCGCTGGCGCGGGTCTCCGAGGGCACGCGGATGCGGTAGAAGGCTCGGGTGCCGCGATGGCGCAGCCGCGTGCCGATGATCATCGGGCGCACGTCGCCGAGGATCGCGGCGTAGCGGTCGCGGGCGCGGCCGAAGCTCGCCAGCGCGATCGACTTCGAGAAGTTGCCGGCGAGCTGCACGCCCCAGGGTGCCAGGGCCGCGGCGGTCTCGGCGAAGAAGGTCTCGGTGCGCCCGCGGATGCGCAGCGACGCCGTGACCTGCAGGCAGCGCGTCCCCTCCGGCTCGGAGAGGTCGCTTCTCGGCTCCGCCCTGGCGGCGGCGGCCCAGTCCTCGGCGTTGCGCCCGGTGATCGCCGCCACGTAGGCGCGGGTCTCGGCCGGGAGTCCGCCGGTGCCGGCGAGCCAGGCGGAGACCCGGCCCGGCCCGCCGTTGTAGGCCGCCGCCGCCAGGCCGAGATTGCCGAAGCGCCCGCGCAGGTCGATGAGGAAGCGCGCCGCCGCCGGAATCGCTTGCTCGGGATCGAACGGATCGGCGAGGCCGCGCTCCTGCGCCGTGCCGGGCATGAACTGCGCCACCCCTTGCGCGCCCGCGCGGCTGACCACGCCGGGCCGGAAGCTGCTCTCGCGCCAGATCAGACGGGTCAGGAAGGCGACCGGCAGCCCCTTGGATTGCGCCGCCCCCTCGATCAGCCGGCACAGGGCCTGCTCGACCGTCTCCTCCTTGCTCTCGGCCGCGGGCGCGGGCGCCGCCGGGGCGGCGAGGGCCGGGCCGGGCGGAACCGGGCCGACGAGGGCCAGGACGGGGAGGAGGAGAAGGAAGCGGGTCACGGGCCATCCTTACCCCGATTCGCTGAACGATTCGGCAAGGTGCGATCGTCGCGGAGCCTCTGGCGCGCGGGCGGCGGCCGCGCCATCTAGCGGGCGATGTCCTCGCCGCTCCTGTTCGACACCCCCCTGATCCGCCGGCGCCTCGCCCGGGCCCGCCGCGCCGGCTTCGCCGATTTCCTGGTCGCGCGGGCGGTCGAGGACCTGTCGGACCGCCTCGGCGCGGTGCTGCGGGAGTTTCCGGACGCCCTCGATCTCGGCACCCCGGTGCCGGCGGCCGCGTCCTGGCTGGCGACGAGCGGCCGCGCCGCCCGCGTGGCGCGCCTCGCCCCGGTTCCGGAGCCGGCAAGCCCCGGCGTCGCGGTCGCGGTCGGCGATCCGGAGGCGCTGCCGTTCGGCGAGCGGCGTTTCGACCTCGCGGTGTCGCTGATGGCGCTCCAGCACGCCAACGACCTGCCGGGCGCCCTGGTGCAGGTGCGCCGGTCGCTGAAGCCCGACGGGCTGTTCGTCGGCTGCCTGCTCGGCGGGCGCACCCTGACGGAGCTGCGTCAGGTCCTCACCCAGGCCGAGAGCGAGGTCGAGGGCGGGGCCAGTCCCCGGGTCGCGCCGTTCGCGGAGGTGCGCGACATCGGCGGCCTGCTCCAGCGCGCCGGCTTCGCCCTGCCGGTGACAGACGTCGAGACCGTGACGGTGCGCTACGGCGATCCCTTCGGGCTGATGCGCGACCTGCGCGCCATGGGGCTCACCAACGCGTTGCGGGAGCGGCGCGGACGTCTACGCCGCGAGACCCTGATGCGGGCCGCCGGCCTCTACGCCGAGCGCTTCGCCGACCCGGACGGGCGCCTGCGCGCGACCTTCGAGATGATCTGGCTCTCGGGCTGGGTGCCGCACGAGAGCCAGCAGAAGCCGCTGCGGCCGGGGACTGCCCAGGCGCGGCTGGCCGACGCCCTCGGCACCGTCGAACGCAAGGAGCCGTCATGACGGACACCTCCATCACGATCACGCCGAACCCGCACCGCATCCGCGTGATGCTCGGCGGCACGATCGTCGCCGAGACCACCCGGGCGCTGACCCCGCGCGAGGGCGCGATGGCGCCGGTGCAGTACATCCCGCGGGAGGATGCCGAGATGGACCTCCTGGAGCGCACGGAGCACCGCACGCATTGCCCGCACAAGGGCGACGCGAGCTACTACTCGCTGACCGCCGGCGGGGTCGAGCGGGCGAACGCGGTCTGGAGCTACGAGGCGCCGTTCCCGAAGGTCGCGGCGATCGCCGGCTATCTGGCATTCTACCCGAGCAAGGTCGACGCGATCGAGGAGTTCACGGACTGAGCGTCACGGTCCCAGCAGGTCGACGATCGCCGGCAGAAGCGGCAGGTCGGCCGGGGGCATCGGGTAGCCCGCGAGGTCGCGCGGGCGCACCCACTTGAGCGCCTGGCCCTCCCGCGACTGCACGAAGCCCTCCCAGCGCCGGCAGACGTAGAGCGGCATCAGGAGGTGGAAGGTCTCGTAAGGATGGCTCGCGAAGGTGAGGGGCGCGAGGCACTCCGCCTTCACGGCGATGCCGAGCTCTTCAGCCAGTTCGCGGATCAGCGTCTCCTCCGGCCGCTCGCCGGGCTCGATCTTGCCGCCCGGGAACTCCCAGAGCCCTTCGAGCTGCTTGCCGGGCGGGCGCTGCGCCAGCAGCACGCGCCCGTCCGGATCGACGAGGGCGACCGCCACCACGAGGAGGAGCTTGACGGGATCGGCCATGCGGGTCGGCTCGCTTGGGGGAGGGTGGTCGCGCCCGTCAGGGCGCAACCAGGTAGGTGGCCTCGACCGCGGCCTCGACCGTCAGGGTGCCGGGCTCGACCGGGACGGCGACGCCGCCGGCCTTGGCCGCGAAGGCGCGGGCGTGCATCGGCGCCGGCGCCCCCTCCCGCGGCGGCGAGACCAGGCTCTCGAGGCGGCCGAGGCGGGTGCCGGCGGCCTCCGCCAGGGTCTCGGCCTGACGCCGCGCGTCCCGTACCGCATCCGCCCGCACCGCGTTCTCGGTCTGGCCGGGATCCGCGAGGCCGAAAGCGACGCCGCCGATCCGGTCGGCGCCGCCGTCGAGGAGGCGCCGCATCAGGGCGCCGAGACGCTTGAGGTCGCGCACCCGCACGCTCACCGCGTTGGTGGCCTGGTAGCCGTCGGGCACGTCCCTCATCTGGCCGCCGGGCTCGCGCACGGTCTTGCTCGCCGGGCGCAGGGAGACGGCGGCCGTGGCGAGGTCCGGCCCCTGGATGCCGAACTCTCCGGCGAGATCCGCGACCTTGCGGGCGGCCGTCGAGTTCTGGTCGAGGGCCGCGGCGGGCGTCGCCCCGCGGCTCTCGACCGCGACCTCGACGGTGGCGAAGTCGGGCGCGACCTCGCGGCTCGCCCGCCCGACGACGGAGATCCGCCCGGGCGCTTCCTCCGCCGAGGCCGGCCCCGCCGGGAGAAGCGCGGGCCCCGCCAGGAGCAGCCCGAGAAGGCCTGCCGCGACCGCCCTCACGAGCGGTAATCCCCGTTGATCTCGACGTAGGCCTTGGTGAGGTCGCAGGTCCACACCCGCGCGGTGCCGGCGCCGAGGCCGAGATCGACCCGGATCGTCACCGCGTCGCCGCGCATCGCCGCCGAGGCCGCCTCCTCGTCGTAGCCGGCGTCGCGGGCGCCCTCGACCGCGACGCGCACGTCGCCGAACCAGATCGCCAGCCGGTCGCGGTCGGCGGGCTCGCCGGCCTTGCCGACCGCCATCACGACGCGACCCCAATTGGCGTCCTCGCCCGCCACCGCGGTCTTCACCAGCGGCGAGTTGGCGATCGACATCGCGATCCGGTGGGCCGAGGCGTCGTCGGCCGCACCGCCGACCTCGACGGTGACGAACTTGCGCGCACCCTCGCCGTCGCGGGCGACCAGCTGGGCGAGTTCGCACAGAAGGTCGTCGAGGGCCTCGGCGAACCCGGCGAGCGCCGGATCCTCGGCGGAGGCCACCGGGGCGTTGCCGGCCTTGGCGGTGGCAAACAGCATCAGGGTGTCGGAGGTCGAGGTGTCGCCGTCGACGGTGCAGCAGTTGAAGCTCTTGCCCACGCCGTTCGCGAGCAGCGCCTGCAGCACCTCCGTCGGCAGGTCGGCGTCGGTGAACACGAAGGAGAGCATCGTCGCCATGTCGGGGGCGATCATGCCGGCGCCCTTGGCGATGCCGTTGATCGTCACCTCGGCCTCGCCGAGCCGCACCCGGCGGGTGGCGAGCTTCGGGAAGGTGTCGGTGGTCATGATGGCGCTGGCGGCCTCGGTCCAGCGCTCGGCGGCCGCGCCGGTGCGGCCGGCGCACTCGGCGAGCACGCCGTCGAACTTGGTGGCGTCGAGCGGCTCGCCGATCACGCCCGTCGAGGCGATGAAGACCTCGCCCGGCGCGCAGCCCGCCGCCTTGCCGGCGATCTCGGCGGTCAGCCGCACCGAGTCGCGTCCTTTCAGGCCCGTGAAGGCGTTGGCGTTGCCGGAATTGACCACGAGCGCCCGGGCCTCGCGCCCGCCGCGCAGGGTCTCGCGGCACCAGTCGACCGCGGCCGAGGGGCATTTCGAGCGGGTGAAGACCCCGGCCGCCCGGGTGCCCGGATCGAGCAGGACGAGGAGCACGTCGGTGCGGCCGCGATAGCGGATGCCGGCCTGCGCGGTGGCGAGGCGCACGCCGGCGATCGGCGGCAGCGCCGGCTGGTGCTTGGGCGCGAGCGGCGAGACGGGATGAGACATGCGGGGCTCCGGTCCGCCGACGCCGCGTCGTCCGCGTCGGCGCCGCGGTGTTGCCCCGCGAAGGCGTCCTGCGTCAACCGGGGCGGTCGCGGGCGCGAGACGATGGGCGCGGCACGGCCGCGTCGATGGATGGAGCGGGCGGTTGTATGAGCGGTTGTGCAGGCCAGGGTTGTTCAAGCCGCCCGCTCCCCCACCGGGGCCGCCGCGTTGCGGGCCCTCGAAAAAATTGTTTTTCGCGCGGACGCTGACGCAGGGACGTCGCGGAGTTCCCTTATCTAGAGTTGCACCTTATCATCTAGAGGATCTGATGCGGGAAGCGCGGCGCTGCGCATCCCGTCCGTCGCCCGGAGGTTCCCGCTTGGCCCACCCGCAAGTCCTTCGCGACATGGCGCTCTTCGTCGAGGTCGCGAAACGGAAGAGCTTCAGCCAGGCCGCTGTGGCGCTCGACGTCCCGATCTCGTCCCTCTCCCGGCGCATCACCCAGTTCGAAACGTCGATCGGCCTGCGCCTGCTCGACCGGACGACCCGCAAGCTGGTGCTCACCCCGCACGGGGAAGCCTATTACGAGCAGGCGACCCGGCTGGTGGAGGAGGCGCAACGCACCTTCGACGAGCTGATCGCCCAGGCGAAGGGGCCGAGCGGCCTGCTCAAGGTCGCGGCGCCTCCGGATCCTTGGGTCGTGGACCACCTCTCGGTCGTCACGGCGGAGTTCTCGGCCCGCTACGCCCAGGTGCGGGTACATCTCGACCTCTGGCCACACCTCGTCGACCTGGCCCAGGACGGCTACGATCTGGCGCTCGCCGTCGGCGCGCCGCGGGAGACCTCGATGATCACCCGCAAGGTGGCGGAGCTCGAGAACGGCCTGTTCGCGGCGCCCGACTACCTCGGCCGGGCCGGACGACCTGAGACCCCGGCCGACCTGGCGCGGCACCGGGCGGTGCTGGTCGGCCAGCCTTCGGCGTCGAGCGCCTGGCCGCTGGAGCGGGACGACGAGGTGGTGTCGGTCGCTGTCGGCAGCACCATGTCGAGCAACAGCCAGGGCATGGCCCGGCGCTTCGCGGTCGCGGGGCACGGCATCGCCCTCCTGCAGGCGATCGACGTCGAGCCGGACGTGGAGGCGGGCCGCCTCGAACGGGTACTGCCGGAGTGGCGGGGCAGCCCGAGCCCGGTCTTCATCGTGACGACCTCGCGGCTGCTCCCGGCCAAGACCCGCAGCTTCATCGCCTTCGCGTCGCGCCACCTCGCCGAGCAGCTGATGCATCGCGGCGTCACCCTGGACGAGGCCGAGCTCGCCGCCCTGTACGAGCTGCAGGAGGCGTGACGCCGGCTACCCGGCCGTGGTTTAGCTCGGTTGGAGCGGCAGGCGGGGCGGGCACGATGGACCAGTGGGCGGAGCATCCGGCGCAGCTCCCGGCCCTCGCGTTCGAGGGCGGCGCGCTGGCGGTGGCGGCGCCGGCGGCCCGGGTGGTCCGCCTGCCGGCCGGGCGCCTGCAGCTGCCGCCTGACGAGGCCGCCCGCATCGCCCGCTTCCGGCAGGTCCAGGACCGGCGCGAGCGCGAGGCGGCGCACGGGCTGCTGCGTCACCTGCTCGCGCCCTTCCTCGGCCGCGATCCCGCCGGGATCGTGCTCGCGCGGGACGACGGCGACCGGCCGTTCCTGCCCGGACATCCGGGCCTCGACCTCAATCTCAGCCACGGCGCCGGCTGGGTCGCGGTCGGCGTGTCGACCTCCGGCCGCATCGGTGTCGACGTCGAGGGAGCGGCCTGGCCGGTCGATTGGGACGGCCTGGCACCGGTCTTCCTGCACCCGGCCGAACTCGCGGAGTATCGCGGCCTGCCCGCCGGCACGCGGCCGCGCCGGGCGCTGGAATTCTGGTCCGTCAAGGAGGCCTGCCTGAAGGCGACCGGGGAGGGACTCGTCGCAGAGCCGCACTCGGTCCGGTTGATGCCGGACGGATCGGGGTGGCGGCTGAAGCGGGCGGGCCTGTCGCTGCGTGCCGCGTCGCGTACCGTGGGTGACGGGGCACGCTTCGCCTGGGCGGCGGAGGAGAGGGCGGTGGTGGAGGTCGTGGTCGCGGACTGACCGGACCCGATCGGCCGGACGGACGTCCTGCTCGTCGATCCGTCGATCGAACGGCTTCGATCATCTCCGCGTCCGTCCCGGGCTCGCGTTGCGCAGGCTCAGGGCGACGTGGAGACGATCGAAGCCGTGGGGCGGTCGAACGATGCCTCAGACGTAGGCGTTCATGCCGGCATTCGATTGCGGGAAGCGCTCGGCAAGGGCGCGGCGGAGCTTCTCGAGGGCGCGGTTCTCGATCTGGCGCACGCGCTCCTTGGAGATGCCGAGGCGGTGGCCCAGGGCCTCCAGGGTAGCCTGATCCTCGGCGAGGCGCCGTTCGTGCAGGATGCGCAGCTCGCGCTCGGACAGGACGGTGAGGGCCTGGCGCAGCCAGGTCAGGCGGCGCTCGCCGTCGACGGCTTCCGAGACGGTCTCGTCCGGCAGGGGCGAGGAATCGACCAGGAAGTCGACCCGCTCGGCCGAGGCCTCGCCGTCGTCGCCCACGGGGGCGTTGAGGGACATGTCCGGACCGGAGAGACGGGCGTCCATCAGGGCGACATCCTCGCGGGACACGCCGATGGCGGTGGCGATGCGGCGGTGGATCTCGTCGCCGACGCGCTCGTCGGTCGACTGCATCAGGCGGGCGCGCAGGCGCCGGAGATTGAAGAACAGCGCCTTCTGGGCGGACGAGGTGCCGCCGCGGACGATAGACCAGTTGCGCAGGATGTAGTCCTGGATCGAGGCCCGGATCCACCAGGTCGCGTAGGTCGAGAAGCGCACCTCCCGCTCGGGCTCGAAGCGGGCGGCGGCCTCCATCAGGCCGACATGGCCTTCCTGGACGAGGTCGGCCATCGGCAGGCCGTAATGGCGAAACCGCCCGGCCAGGGCGATCACGAGGCGCATATGGGCGGAGATCAGGCGGTGCAGGGCCTGCTCGTCGCGCGAATCCTTCCAGCGCACCGCGAGGCCGCGCTCTTCTTCCCGCTCGAGGAAGGGGGCATCCATCGCAACTCGTACGAACTGCCGACGTATGCCTGCGATTTCCGCCATCCCCGCCTCCGCCGCTTTGGTGAGCGCTGTGTGTCGCGATGAGGCCGGTGCGCGACATGGAGCGCGCCCGTTACACCGCAAGGCCTGCGACAACGGCGCGACCGGCCTCGCGGTTCCCGCACCGCGAAAAAATCCTCGGCGGTGCGATCCCCTCGCGGGCACGACGACCGGGATTCGGACCTTGGCCGAACCGGTGGCGGCAGCCTTGGTGGGGCCTCATGGAACGGCGTCTCGGGAGCGCGGAGCCTGAAAACGCGAAAGCCCGGCGCAACGGCCGGGCTCTCGTTCGTCTCGATGGGGGCGGGCGGAGGCTCAGGCGGCCTCGGCCTCGTCCTGAAGATCCTCGCCGTCGGCCTCGGCTTCGGCCTCGGCGCCCTTGGCGCGGCGCGGCGACTTGGCGAGGCTCTGCTCGATGAGCTTGAGCGACTCGGTGTCGGTGATGCGGTTGACCGCCGCGATCTCGCGCACCACCCGGTCGAGGGCGGCCTCGTAGAGCTGACGCTCGGAGTAGGACTGCTCGGGCTGGGCGTCGGAGCGGAAGAGGTCGCGCACCACCTCGGTGACGGCGATCAGGTCGCCGGAATTGATCTTCGCCTCGTATTCCTGGGCCCGGCGCGACCACATCGTGCGCTTCACCCGGGCGCGGCCGGTGAGCACGTCGAGCGCCTTCTTGACCAGCTCGGGCTCGGCGAGCTTGCGCATGCCGACCGAGTTCGCCTTGGCGGTCGGGACCCGCAGGACCATCTTGTCCTTCTCGAACGACACCACGAACAGCTCGAGCTTGTACCCGGCGATCTCCTGCTCCTCGATGGCCGTGATGCGGCCGACGCCGTGAGCCGGATACACGATCGCTTCGCCGGTCTTGAAGCCCTGCCGGGCGGCTGTCGTCTTCTTGGCGGTCGTCATGCGGGGGAGGCCTCCAGGTCACCGTTCGCGGCAATGTCCGCGACCGGATCGTTCATCCGGGTCAGGGCGCCCGGCGAAAAATACGCGCCTGCCGGACGTCCCGAGGGCCGCCCGCCAGTCCCTGTCAAACCATAGCTAAGGAACGTCCGAACGCGCTGCGGACCGGATAAGATCCACCTCGGCTGATCGCATGCCGCCTCGTCCCATCGAAAAATTCCCGCTCGGTGGACGAAGGCAGCACGTCGGACGAAAAGCGACGGCGATCAGGAACCTAGCACGAAGAGGCCTGAAAATCAAAAAAATTCAGGCACCCGGCATGGCTGCGCAGGCACCTTGCACCCTATATCACCAGCTTGGCGAGGCTTTCGCAGACCCGCCATGCGATCCCGGAAGGGACCGCCGGACGGAGGCCGCGGCGGGACCTCGGCGATCCCGCCCCGTCGCTCAGTCGCCCGAACCCGGGTTGGCCGAGAAGTGGGCCTCGAGCTTGCCGGGCTTGCCGTCCCACTCCTTGGCGTCGGCGGGCGCGGCCTTCTTCTGGGTGATGTTGGGCCAGCTCTTCGCCATGTCGGCGTTGAGCTTCAGCCAGCTCTCAAGGCCCGGCTCGGTGTCGGGCTTGATCGCCTCGGCCGGGCATTCGGGCTCGCACACGCCGCAATCGATGCACTCGTCCGGCTGGATGACGAGCATGTTCTCGCCCTCGTAGAAGCAGTCGACCGGACACACTTCCACGCAGTCCATGTACTTGCACTTGATGCAGTTGTCGGTGACGACGTAGGTCATGGGCCGGTGAAACCTCGAAGGCAGGATGAGCGCTCGGCAGCGGCGCCCGGGCATGTCGGCGGGCCTTAGACCCGGCAGGGCGGGCTTGCAAGCCGCCCCGTGGTCGTGGAGGCGCGCCGGGCACGCGTTGCGGGCGGGCGTCGCCTTCGCGTCACGCTTCAGCGCGGACCGGCCTCGTCGGCCAGGCGATCAGCCGAGAGGTCGGCCGAGAGGTCGGCGTAGAGCAGCCGGGCCTCGGGGGCGGGCCCCCGGCGCAGGCCGAGATCGACCACCCGCACCGCCGCCGTCCCGTGCTGGGCGGCGACCGTGACGACGTCGCCGACCGCGAGCGCCTTCGAGGGGGCGTCGGCGCGCTGGCCGTTCACCCGCACGAAACCGTCCGCGATCAGGCGCGCGGCGAGCGAGCGCGTCTTGGCGAAGCGCGCGAACCACAGCCACTTGTCGAGGCGCTGACGGTCCGCGCGCATCGCTGGTCAGCGCTTGTCGCCGTCCCGCGACTCCATCTGCGCCTTGAGGGCGAGGAGCTTCGCGAAGGGCGAATCCGGGTCCGGGGCGCGCTCGCGCCGGGGCGGGCGCGCGTCGTGCATGCCGCCGTTGCGCGGGGCGTCGCGCCGGTCCTGGGGCGGCCGACCGCCGTCGCGCCCGCCCGGATGCGGCCCGCGCGGGGGACGCCCGTCGCGACGGCCCTCGCCGCCCCGGTTCTCGCCACGGCCCTCGACGCGGTTCTCGGGCCTCCCCTCGCCGGCGGGACGATTGTCGGCGGGACGCCGGTCGCCCCAGCGCTGGCCCTCGCGCGGGCCGGAGCGGTGGGCGCGCTGCTCGGCCGGCGCACCCTCGCCGCCCTCCGGGCGCGGGACGCCGCGGAAGCGGTCGCGCTGGCCGTCGCGCTGTCCTTGTCCCTGTCCCTCGGGCCGGCCGCGGCCCTGGTGGCGCGGCGCGTGGCTGCGCTGGTGGCGGTGCATCCGCCACACCTCGATGACGACCGGCTCCGCCGGCGCGGCGGGCTCGCCCGGCGCGTCCGCGGCTTCGGCGGCCTCGTCGGACGCGGCCGCGACGGCCTCGTCCGTGCCGGCTTCCGCGACCGGTTCCGCCGGCGCGGCCTCGGCCGCGTCCACGGAAGCCTGCTCTGCGGGCGCCTGCTCCTCGGGAGCCGCCCCGGTGCTTGCCTCGGCCGGAGCCGCCGCCTCGGCCTGGACCGGCTCAGGCACGGCCTCGGCTTCGGCCGCCGGGGCGTCCTCGGTCGAGGTCTCCCCGGTCGCAGTTTCCTCGGGCGCAGTCTCCCCGGTCGCGGCCGCTTCGGCCTGGAGTTCCCCGGCCGGCGCTTCCGTGCCCGCCGGATCGGCGCCACCGTCCTCGGCCTCTGCCGGAAGCGCTTCGGCCGACGCGTCGGCCTGGGCCTCCTCGGCGGTCGCGGCGTCCGCCGCAGCCTCGGGCTCGGCGCCCTCCGCCGTCTTCGGCTGCACCGGTACCGTCGGGGCGGACGGGCGGAGCGCCACGGTGATCGCCGGGCCGGGCCGGCGGTCGACGACGTAGCCGAGCGATTTCAGGATCGAGGCGAAGTCCTCGCCCGAGCAGCCGACGAGCGAGGTCATGCCGACGGTCGGCACGAAGCCGTCCTTGTCGGCCGCGCCCGGGGGCGGCTCGCCCGGGGTGGTGCCGGGCACGTAGGCGATCGCCGGTCGGATCAGGTCGGCCAGGCGCTCGAGGATGTCGACGCGCACCGCCCGGCCGCCGCAGACCCGGAAGCCCGCCGCGCGGTAGAGGCCCTTGGCGATCTCGGGATCGACCGGCATCGAGGTGCGGCCGGAGCCGGCGAGATGCGCGATCTCGTCGAGGCCGCGCTGGTCGAGGCCGCCGTTGTGCAGCGCCCAGAGCTGCGCCGCGAGCGTGCGGGGCGCGGGCTTCAGGAGCGCCGGCATCGTGATGTGGTAGGCGCCGAAGCGCACGCCGTGCTTGCGCAGCGCCCCGCGGCCCTCCTGGTCGAGGCTGCGCATCTCGTTGAGCACCTTGGCGCGCTCGAGCACGCCGAGGGCCTCCGCGACCTGGAAGCCGATGCCGCGGGCGAGCCCCGTCAGGTCGGCGGCGGTCTCGAGCTCGAGGGCCGGGCCGAGCAGGCGCACGATGTGGGCCTTGAGCCAGGCGTTCAGCCGGGTCTCGACCTTCTCGCGGGCGGGACCCGCGAGCTGCTCGTCGGCGAGCAGGCGCAGGCCCGGCGCGTAGAGCTTCTCGCCCGGGACGAGCTTGGCGACCGGGTTGCCGGTCCAGCGGATCGTGCCGTCGTTCGAGAGCACGAGAGCCGCGTCCGCCGCGGCGGCGAACCGGTCGGCCCGCGCCTCGATCTCGCTCGCCAGCGCCTTCTCGGCGGCGCTGCGCAGGGTCTTGGCTTCCTGGCCCTCGGCGCCGGGATCCGGCACGAACTGGAATCCGTGCAGGTGGCCGACGTGCTGTCCCTCGACCGTCACGTCGCCGCCCGCGGTGATCTCAGCTTCCAACATGGTATTCTCTCTCAGGCGCCGCATCAGCACGCTGGTGCGCCGATCGACGAATCGACTCGCCAGCCGCTCGTGCAGGGCGTCGGACAGCCTGTCCTCTACCCGACGCGTCTCGCCCTGCCAATGCTCCGGGTCGGCGAGCCAGTCGGGACGGTTCGCGACGTAGGTCCACGTGCGCACGTGGGCGATGCGCTGCGACAGCGCGTCGATGTCGCCGTCGGTGCGGTCGACCATCGCGACGTGCTGGGCGAACCAGTCGACCGGGATCCGCCCGGCCAAGCCCCGCATCAGGAAGCGGAACAGCTGGGAGATGAGGTCGGCATGGGTCTGGATCGCGGATTTCCGGTAATCCGGCACGCCACACACCGCCCAGAGCCGCTCGACCGCGCTGCGCGAGGTCGCGTAGTCGCGGATGTCGTCCTCCTTGGCCAGGAGGTCGAGGGCGGCCTCGTCGTCGCCGGTCGGCGCCCGGGTCAGGCCGCGCTCGCTCGGATGCTCGGCGAGGCTGCGGCGCAAGCCTTCGATCGAGCCGAAATCGAGGTCCGGGTTGCGCCACTGCAGCACCCGCAGCGGCTCGAAGGTGTGGCCCTCCAGCGCCTCGACCATCTCGGCCTCCATCGGCGGGCAGCGGCCGGTGGTGCCGAAGGTGCCGTCGCGCAGGTGGCGCCCGGCCCGTCCCGCGATCTGCGCCATCTCGGAGGGGGAGAGGTCGCGAAAGCGCGTGCCGTCGTACTTGCGGTTCGACGCGAAGGCGACGTGGTCGACGTCGAGGTTGAGCCCCATGCCGACGGCGTCGGTCGCCACCAGGTAGTCGACCTCGCCGGACTGGTAGAGTTCGACCTGGGCGTTGCGGGTGCGCGGCGACAGCGCCCCGAGCACCACCGCCGCGCCGCCGCGCTGGCGCCGCAGCAACTCGGCGATGGCGTAGACCTCCTCCGCCGAGAACGCCACGATGGCGCTGCGGTGGGGCAGGCGGGAGAGCTTGCGGCTGCCGGCGAAGCTCAGCTGCGACAGGCGCGGCCGGGTGGTGACGTGGATGCCCGGGATCAGCGACTTGACTAGCGGTTCCATCGTGGCCGAGCCGATCAGCAGCGTCTCCTCGCGGCCGCGCTGGTGCAGCAGCCGGTCGGTGAAGGTGTGGCCGCGGTCGCGGTCGGCGCCGAGCTGGATCTCGTCGATGCCGACGAAGTCCACGGGGTTGTCCCGCGGCATCGCCTCGGCGGTGCAGATCCAGTAGCTCGGCCGGTTCGGCTTGATCTTCTCCTCGCCGGTGACGAGGGCGACCCGCTCCGGTCCGACCCGCTCGACCACGCGGTGATAGACCTCACGGGCGAGCAGCCGCAGCGGCAGCCCGATCATCCCGGTCGGGTGGCCGAGCATCCGCTCGATGGCGAGGTGGGTCTTGCCGGTATTGGTGGGACCGAGCACCGCCGTGGCGCCGTGCAAGCGGGCCTGCGGTGAGAGGGAGCGGCGCGTCATCGGGCGGGACAGACATCCTCGGGGCTGAAGGCTCCGGCAGGGATCGCCGCGCCGTCCCGGGGCCGGCGCCGGGATCGTCGCGCGACCCCTTCAGCGCACCGGATCGCGGCCGCCCCGCGGCCGTGGCCCGAGCAGCGGCCTCCCGTCATATGGGGCGGGGGCGTAGCGATCGCCATAAGGACCCTGCGGGCCCAGGCCGGGGGCGATGATCTCGATGCGCGTGCTCGGCGCCCGGCCCTGGTCCAGGTCGGGGCAGAGCGTGTCCGGCACCGCGGTCAGGGGCCCGGGCGGGTTGGTGCCGATCGTCGCCGAGGAATAGGCGTCGCCGCCGCAATCGGGCCCCGGCGCGAAGTCCGGTACGGGCCCCTGCGCCAGCGCCGGAAGGGTTGCGAGCGCCAGGAGGAGGGGCAGGGGGGCGAGGGCGCGCATCGGGGCTCAGCGCCCGTCCGTCGGCGTCTCCGGCGCCTGCGCGGCGGCCTGGACGGTGGCGTCCGGGGCGCCCCGGCCGCCGCTCTGCGACCAGCGCGTCGCCTCGATGATGTTGAGGCCGAGCTGGGTGCGCACGGCGATGCGCAGAGGGAGCAGCACCCGCGCGCCCTCGACGGGGGCGAGCCACACCGACATCTCGGTGTTGTCCTCCATGAACTTCACCCCCGGCCGGTCCGGCCGGTGGCCGGCGATCGGCTGGTAGCGGGCGTTGCAGACCAGGACCGGGCCGGCATAGCCGGGCTTCTGGATGCTGCGGGTCTCGCCGTAGCTGAGCACGACGTTGAACCGGCTGGCGCCGTCGAACACCGGGATGGTGCGGTTGCAGTTCTGCGGGTCGGTGAGGTCGCCCCGCCCCTGCGCCGGCATCATCAGGGCGCTGACCGGATCGATGATGCCGCGCTTGTGGACCTCGCTCACCGTCACCCGCTCGGGATCCGGCACCAGCGGCGGGGCGATGTCGGAGGCCACCACGTTGCCGCGGGCGAGCGCCATGCGCACGGTGATCGAGGCGCTGGCGCTGTGGGAGGAGAGCGCGAAGGCGGCCGGCACCGGCCTGGCCGCGACCGTCCCGCTCGCCCGTCCCGAGCCGTAGCCGCCGGTGATCGCCCCGACGAGCCCGGTGAGGCGGGCGCTGACATCCATCGTGTAGCGCTGGCCCTCGATCGCGCCGGACACCTGCGCGGTCCCGATCGGAACGCCCGCGAGCATGATGCCGTAATCCACCGTGACGGCGGTCTCGCCGGCCTTCGGGGCGCGGCCCCGCGCGGCCTGCGCCGCCTCGCCGGCCGGGAGGGCGAGCCCCGCCGCGAAGGCGAGCGAGAGGAGAGCCTTGGAACGCATCGTGGAACCGATCTCGATCACCGTCGCCGATGAAGCGGGGAAAATCCGGCCCTATCGTGACGCGATCAGGGTTAACGGATCGTCTCGGACCCGGGGACCGAGGCCGGCGCCGTCCGGCCCGCGCCGGTACCCGCACCTTGACGAGACCCGCCTTCCGACTCTATAGGCGCGTGCTTTCCAGGGACTTCGCGGGGTCCGGTCCATGCCGGGGTGCGCAGCACGCCCGGCTCTCGCGTTGCGTGGTCCCTCGCCGAACGAAGACCAGTTGAGGATACAGACCATGTCGCGTCGCTGCGAGCTCACCGGTAAGGGGGTGCTCACCGGCCACCTCGTGAGCCACTCGAACCACAAGACCAAGCGCCGGTTCCTGCCGAACCTGTGCAACGTCACGCTGCTCTCCGACACGCTCGGCCGCTCGGTGCGCCTGCGCGTCTCGGCGAACGCCCTGCGCTCGGTCGAGCACCGCGGCGGTCTCGACGCGTTCCTGATCAAGGCCGGCGAGACCGACCTGTCGCAGAACGCCCGCCTGCTGAAGCGCGAGATCGAGAAGAAGCTCGCCGAGGCGGCCTGAGTCGTCGGCGGAGGCGCCCGGCGCCTCCTTCGTTACGGACTGTTGCGAAAAAAGCCCCCGGATGCGCCAGCGGCGCCCGGGGGCTTTTTGTATTGGACACGTGGCATGCCGACGAAATCGTTCATCCCATCTGGGACCTCATCCTGAGGTGCGACCGGAGGGAGCCTCGAAGGAGGGCTCCAGCGCTCGCCGGGACCTCTGGAGCCCTCCCAGTCGATTTTCAATCGACTGACACGTCAGGATGAGGTCGCGAATGGGATTGCCACTAATCGTCAGCGCCGCCCGCCCGCCGCCATGCGGCGCACCGGCACCGGGCCGCCGTCCTCGTCGAACAACTCGGCGAGCTTCTCGGTCATCACGCCGCCGAGTTCCTCGGCGTCGATGATGGTGACCGCGCGGCGGTAGTAGCGGGTCACGTCGTGGCCGATGCCGATGGCGAGCAGCTCGACGGGCGAGCGGGTCTCGATCTCGTCGATGACGTAGCGCAGGTGGCGCTCGAGGTAGTTGCCCGGATTGACCGAGAGGGTCGAGTCGTCGACCGGCGCGCCGTCGGAGATCACCATCAGGATCCGGCGCTGCTCGGGCCGGCCGAGCAGGCGCTTGTGGGCCCAGTCCAGGGCCTCGCCGTCGATGTTCTCCTTGAGCAGGCCCTCGCGCATCATCAGGCCGAGATTCTTGCGCGCCCGGCGCCACGGCGCGTCGGCCGACTTGTAGACGATGTGGCGCAGGTCGTTGAGCCGGCCCGGGGTCGGCGGCTTGCCCGATTGCAGCCACGCCTCGCGCGACTGCCCGCCCTTCCAGGCCCGCGTCGTGAAGCCCAGGATCTCGACCTTGACGCCGCAGCGCTCCAGCGTGCGGGCGAGGATGTCGGCGCAGGTCGCCGCGACGGTGATCGGCCGGCCGCGCATCGAGCCCGAATTGTCGAGGAGCAGGGTGACGACCGTATCGCGGAAGTTGGTGTCCTTCTCGTGCTTGAACGAGAGCGGCTGGTAGGGGTCGATCACGACGCGCACGAGGCGGGCCGGATCGAGCTGGCCTTCCTCGAGGTCGAACTCCCAGGCGCGGTTCTGCTGCGCCAGCAGGCGCCGCTGCAGGCGGTTGGCGAGGCGCCCGACCACGCCCTGCAGGTGGGCGAGCTGCTTGTCGAGGTAGGAGCGCAGGCGCGCCAGCTCGTCGGCGTCGCACAGGTCCTCGGCGTGGATGACCTCGTCGTATTTCTGCGAGAAGACCTTGTAGTCCGGGCCCCGGGGCTCGTTCGCCCGCGGGCCCGGCGGGCGCCAGGACTCGGAGGCCTCCTCCGAATCGGCGTCCTCGGCATCCTCCGGCAGCTCGCCCGAGGGCGCGTCGGCGGCCTCGGTGGCGCCATCCTCGATCTCGTCGGAAGCCTCGTCCGAGACCTCCATCTCGGCCCGGTCGCCCTGGCTCTGCTGCTCGGCCTCGCCCTCGCCGGCCTGCTGCTCGTCCGACTCGGCCTCGTTCTCGTCGTCGTTCTCCTCGTCGTCGGGGTCGAGGGGAGCCTCGTCCGCCATGTCGAGCGAGGAGAGCAGGTCGCGCACCGAGCGGGCGAAGGCGCGCTGGTCCTCGATGCTGCCCGTCAGACCGTCGAGGTTGCGCCCGGCCCGGTCCTCGATGAACTCGCGCCACAAGCCCACGATGCGTTGCGCGGCCTGCGGCGGGGCCTGGCCGGTCAGGCGCTCGCGCACCATCAGGGCGACCGCGTCTTCCAAAGGCGCGTCGGCGCGGTCGGTGATCTCCTCGTACTTGCCGCCGCGGTGGTAGCGGTCCTCCAGCATCGCCGTGAGGTTGCCGGCCACACCCGCCATCCGCCGCGAGCCGATCGCCTCGACCCGGGCCTGCTCGACCGCGTCGTAGACCGCGCGGGCGGCGGCGTTCTCGGGCGCCAGGCGCCGGTGGACGGCGTTGTCGTGGCAGGCGAGGCGGAGCGCCATCGAATCGGCGTGGCCGCGCAGGATCGCGACGTCGCCGGGGCTGAGCTTGCGCGGCGGCTCGGGCAGGCGGGCCTTGTCGCCGGTCAGCGCCGGCCGGTCGGTCGCGAAGGTGACCTCGATCTCGGCCTTGCGGGCGATGGCCCGCAGCGTCCCGGCCACCGAGCGCTTCAGCGGCTCGGCGACGGACTCGCGCTTCTCGCCGGGCTTGCGGTTGGAGATGGACATGGCGAGGCTACTTCTTCAGCGAGTCGAAGTCGAAGGGGCGATCGACGATATCGTCCCAAGTGTAGGGGCAGGAATCCGGAAACTCGTCCGGCTCCAGATGCGTCTCGTTGGCGGCCCAGAGCCGGGCCTCCTCGTAGGCTTCCGCGAGAGCGGCCGCTCGGCGAGGCGTGAGGCTGGGGTTCTCACGCAGGACCTGCTCGTAGCGCCGCCGCTGCTCGCGGATCGAGAAGATCCAGCTCGCCGTCCGGTGCTCGGGCTGCTGGTCCCATTTCAGCATGTGCATCACGAGCACGCGCAAGGAACTGCGCAGCTTGGCGAACTCGCTTCTACCCAAGCTCTCCAGCTCCTCCGCGACGTGCTCCGCATCGACCGCGTCGAGACGGCCCGAGCGGAGCAGCCGCGCCTGTTCCAGCGCCCAGGCGTGGGTGTCGTCCTCGTAGCGGACCCGGTCGCGCGACGGCCGTGCCTCGTCGGGACGGGGTTCGCTCAAGACCGGGTCCGCCATCGGACGATCTCCTGGAAGGACTAGCTCAGCGCGACGTTGACCGCGCTCTCGGGCAGCTCCTTGCCGAAGGAGCGCTGGTAGAACTCGGCCACCAGCGCGCGCTCCAGCTCGTCGCACTTGTTGAGGAAGGTGACCCGGAAGGCGAAGCCGATGTCGTTGAAGATGTCGGCGTTCTCGGCCCAGGTGATCACCGTGCGCGGGCTCATCACGGTCGAGAGGTCGCCGTTGATGAAGGCGTTGCGGGTGAGGTCGGCGACGCGCACCATCTTGTTGACGATGTCGCGCCCGCCCTCGCCGCGATAGTGCTGCGCCTTCGACAGGACGATGTCGACCTCGCGGTCGTGCGGCAGGTAGTTGAGCGTGGTGACGATCGACCAGCGGTCCATCTGGCCCTGGTTGATCTGCTGCGTGCCGTGATAGAGGCCCGAGGTGTCGCCGAGGCCGACCGTGTTGGCGGTGGCGAACAGCCGGAAGCCGGGATGGGGGCGGATCACCCGCTTCTGGTCGAGCAGCGTCAGGCGGCCCGACACCTCCAGCACGCGCTGGATCACGAACATCACGTCCGGCCGGCCGGCATCGTACTCGTCGAAGACGAGCGCGACGTTGTTCTGCAGCGCCCAGGGCAGGATGCCGTCCTGGAAGGCGGTGACCTGCTTGCCGTCCTTCAGCACGATCGCGTCCTTGCCGACGAGGTCGATGCGCGAGACGTGGCTGTCGAGGTTGATGCGGATGCAGGGCCAGTTCAGCCGGGCGGCGACCTGCTCGACGTGGGTCGACTTGCCGGTGCCGTGATACCCGGTGATCATCACCCGGCGGTTGCGGGCGAAGCCCGCCAGGATCGCCAGCGTGGTCTCGCGGTCGAACAGGTAATCCGGATCGAGATCCGGCACGTGCTCGTCGGTGGACGAGAAGGCCGGCACCTCGAGGTTCGAATCGATCCCGAACACCTTGCGCACCGAGACGGTCGTGTCCGGGAGAGCGGGTGGCGTGTCTTCAGCAAGCATACGGAGCCTCGTCGGGGCAGGCCGGCCCGCCATGGGCGGCCTGCGAATGTCGCGACGGCGCGGGAGAGACCGGCGGGCGCCGCTTGTCCTTAAGCTGCGGGGGGAGCCGGCGCAAACGTGCCTGACCCCGATATATGGGCAAGGCGCCCGGTTTCGAGCCCCCCTCGCGGCGGATCAGGGATGCGAGAACCGTGCCCCTCCGGCGGGGCCGTCGCCCCGTCGCGCGCCGCTCAGCACAGGCCGGCGGCGCGCAGGGTGTCGTGCGCCTTGATGATGTCGCGCAGACGGTCCTCGAACGACCGGTCGCCGCCGTTGGCGTCGGGGTGGAAGCGCTTCACCAGCACCTTGTACTGCGCCTTGATCGCGGCCGAATCGGCGGTCTCGTCGAGGCCGAGCACGTCGAGGGCCTTGCGGATCGGCGCCGAGTAGCGCGGCGGCGGCGGCTCGGCCCGGGCGCGGCGCGAGGCCGGGCCGGCGCCCTCGCCGCGCAGGATGCCGAGGGGGTCGACGTAGTCCCAGTCGCGCTGCGGCGCCTCGGGCTTCGCGCCCGCCTTCGCCCCCGGGTTGACGCCCATCGCCCAGGTCGGCCGGTGCCCGATCACCGCGTCCTTCTGGTAGGCCTGGACGGCGGCGTCGTTCATCCCGTCGAAGTAGTTGTAGGAGGCGTTGTACTCGCGCACGTGCTGCATGCAGAAGCGCCAGTACTGGCCCTCCTGCTTGCGCCCCTTGGGCGCCTTGTGCAGCCCGGGCTGGGTGCAGCCCGGCCGATCGCAGGCGGGCCCCTCGGCCTTCTTCGGCTCGTCGCAGGAGGGCCGGATGCGGATGCGGTCGAACAGGGGCGAGTTCAGATCCATGATGGGGCGATTATGAGGGGCGGGAGGACGGGCACAAGGGCTCCGGGCCTGATGCCGCAGGCGGAACCGGACGTCTTGACGGGCGGTGCCCGCTCCGGCCAGTCACGCCGAAGCAGGTTAAGGACGGGTGCGCGATGAGCCTGGGTGACTGGATCAGGACGACGCTCGAGGAGCGCCTGGCGCCGACGGCGCTCAGCGTCGTCGACGAATCACACCAGCATGCCGGCCATTCCGGCTGGCGGGAGGGCGGGGAAACTCACTTCCGGCTGGATGTGGTGTCGGCCGCCTTCGAGGGAAAGAGCCGGGTCGAGCGCCACCGCATGGTGAACGCGCTCCTCGACGATGCCTTCAAGCGCGGCCTGCACGCCCTGGCCCTGCGGGCGCGGACGCCCGGGGAGGCGGGGTAGCGCCCGTCTCGTTCCGGCGCGGATCGACGGGGGCCCCCGCCACCGGCTCCCGCGGCGCGAACGCGTACACCGCCGTCGCCGCCAGCAGCGACAGCCCGTAGGCCAGGAACAGCCGGCCGTAGAGCGCGTCCGGGCTGAGCCCGCCGGCCTCCAGCGCGAACAGCGCCGAGAGCCCCTGCACGGCCGCGGCGCCTCCCATGAAGACGATGTTCATGAAGGCGACGCCGCGCCCGAGCAGGTGGGCGGGGAAGAACCGCCGGGCATGCGCCATCAGGATGCCGTAGCTCAGGCCCGCCGCGCCGATCAGCGCCAGGGCCGCGACCGCGAGCGCGGTCGAGCCCGCGCCGAACAGCCCGAGGCCCGCGAGCGCCAGGCCGGTGACGAGGCAGCCGGCCAACGCCGTTCGCTTCGGGTCGCGGATCAGGCGCTCGAGCGGACCGTACCCGATGGCGCCGGCCGCCATGGCGGCGCTCATCGCGAGCGTGCCGTTGCCGCGCTGGAGCGCGTCGAGGCCGTGGACGCTCCCGAGGTAGGAGCCGACCCAGAGCGAGCGGGTGGCGATGACCACGGCGTAGCTGACGAACACGACCGGGAAGATCGACCACAGGGCCCGCATCCGCGCGACCTCGGCGAAGCCCTGCCAGACCGAGTTCCCGACCGGGTTCTCGGGCGTATCGGCGAGCCGGGGCGGATCCTCGATCAGCCACAGGACCAGCCCGGCCGTCGCCAGGGTGACGAGGGCGAGCCCGAACAGGATCGTCCGCCAGCCGAGGGCGTGGCTCGCGAGCGCCAGCGGCGTCGAGCCGAGGAGGTCGCCCGAGGTGCCGAGGCCGATCAGCAAGGAGGACAGCATGGCGAAGCGCTCGGGCGGGTAAACCCGCCCGAACAGGTAGAGCCCGCCCATCAGGGCCGGCGCGCAGCCGAGCCCGATCAGCGCCATCGCGGCGGCCGCGCCGGAGAAATCGCGCGCGAGACCGAGGACCGCCGCCCCGAGGGCCGCCAGCACCATGAACCCCGCCACGGTGCGCCGCGGGCCGATCCGGTCGAGGAGGAGCCCGGTCGGCACCTGGCCGGCCGCGAAGGCCAGGAACCAGCCCGCCGAGAGGAGCGCGAGGTCGGAGGGCACCAGGCCGAGGTCGGGCCCGAGATCGGGCGCGACCATCGCCAGGAAGCCGCGGTCGAACTGGCTGATCGTGTAGGCGAGCAGCAGGACCAGGAACGCCGTCATCGTTACGCCGTCACGGCCCCGCTTCCCTCGAGGGTTACTTGATGCGCTCGAGCACGCTGACGTAGTTCGCTACGGCGACGCCGCCCATGTTGAACACGCCGGCGAGCGTCGCGTCCGGGATCTGCATGCCGCCGGCATCGCCGCAGAGCTGCATCGCCGAGAGGGCGTGCATCGACACGCCGGTGGCCCCGATCGGGTGGCCCTTGGCCTTGAGCCCGCCGGAGGGGTTCACCGGCAGCTTGCCCTCCTTGGTGGTCCAGCCCTCGCGGATCGCGTCGGCGCCGCGGCCCTCCCGGGTCAGGCCCATCGCCTCGTACTCGATCAGCTCCGCGACCGTGAAGCAATCGTGCGTCTCGACGAGCGACAGGTCGTCGAGGGTGATGCCGGCCTGGCCCAAGGCGCGCGCCCAGGCGGTGGCGGCGCCCTCGAACTTCAGCACGTCGCGCTTCGACATCGGCAGGAAGTCCTGCGCGTGGGCGGTCGCCCGGAAGGCGACGGCGCGGCGCATGCGGAGCGCCGTTTCGGTGTCGGCGAGCACCACCGCGGCGGCGCCGTCCGAGACCAGCGAGCAGTCGGTGCGCTTGAGCGGGCCGGCGACGAAGGGGTTCTTGTCCGATTCGGTGCGGCAGAACTCGAAGCCGAGGTCCTTGCGCATCTGCGCGTAGGGGTTTTGCACGCCGTTATGGTGGTTCTTGGCGGCGATCATCGCCAGCGCGTCGGACTGGTCGCCGTGTCGCTGGAAATAGGCGCCCGCGATGTTGCCGAACACGCCGGCGAAGCCCGCCGGGTTGTCGCCGTCCTCCGGCAGGTAGGAGGCCTTCAGCAGGGTACGGCCGATCTCGGGGCCCGGGGTACGGGTCATCTGCTCGACGCCGACCACCAGCACCACCCGGGCACGCTTGGCCTCGATGGTCTTGATGCCCTGGTGCACCGCGGCCGAGCCGGTGGCGCAGGCATTCTCGACCCGGGTCGCCGGCTTGAACCGGAACCCGTCATCGGCCTGGAGCACCAGCGAGGCGGTGAAGTCCTGGGGCGTGAAGCCGGCGTTGTAGTGGCCGAGCACGATCTCGTCGACGTCCTGCGGGCCGATCCCGGCATGGGCCAGCGCCTCGTTGGCGACGCGGACGATCAGGCTCTCGACGGTCTCGGCGTCGTGCTTGCCGAAGGGCGTGTGGCTCCAGCCGACGATGCAGGCGGTCATGGTTCTCTCCTCCCGTATTTGCGGCGCACTCTGCGCAACGGCAGGTCGTCCCGCAAGCGCGGTTCACGCATCCTCGGCGCGGAAGCGCGCATAGCCGGCGGCCCGCAGCGAACAGGCCGGGCAGGTGCCGCAGCCATGGCCCCAGGGATGCAGCGCGCCGCGCTCGCCGAGGTAGCAGGTATGGCTCTCGCGCACGATCAGGTCGACCAGCGCCTCGCCGCCGAGGTCGCGGGCGAGCCGCCAGGTCTCGGCCTTGTCGATCCACATCAGGGGCGTGTGCAGCACGAAGCGGCGCTCCATGCCGAGGTTGAGCGCGACCTGCAGCGCCTTGATGGTGTCGTCGCGGCAATCGGGATAGCCGGAGAAATCCGTCTCGCACATGCCGCCGACGATGTGGCGCAGGCCCCGCCGGTAGGCGAGGGCGGCCGCGAAGGTGAGGAAGACGAGGTTGCGGCCGGGCACGAAGGTGTTGGGAAGACCGTTCGCCTCCATGGCGATGGCGGTCTCCCGCGTGAGCGCGGTCTCGGAGACCGCGCCGAGCGCCCCGAGGTCCAGCGTGTGGTCCTCCCCGAGGCGCCCGGCGAAGGCCGGCACGATCCGGGTCAGCGCGGCCCGCAGGGTGTCGCGGCAATCGAGCTCGATCCGGTGGCGCTGGCCGTAATCGAAGCCGAGGGTCTCGACATGGGCGAAGCGGTCGAGGGCCCAGGCGAGGCAGGTGGCGGAATCCTGCCCGCCGGAGAACAACACCAGGGCACCGTCGGGGGACGTCATGCGGGCTCCCGCGAAACAGGAAGGGGCGGCCCCGTCGGAGCCGCCCCCATATAGGCCCGGCGAGGCGCTCGGCCTACCGCCTTGCGAGCGACCGCCCTCGCGCACTACTGCCCTTGGGCCTGGCTCGCCTTCTTGTTGGCGTTGTGGTGGCCCACCGCGCAGCCGGCGGCGGCGCCCGCCTTGCCGTGGCCCACCGCCTTGCCGGCGAGGCCGCCGACGATGGCGCCCTTGATGCAGCCCTTGGCCTCGGCCTGGTGCGGCACCGCGACCGCGCCCAGCGCGAGGAGGCCGGCGGCGAGGAGGGAAGCGGAACGGATCATGGGGATCTCCCGTGGCTGTCTGAGAACCTCAACCATTGGCGGGGCATACCGTTCCGAGCCGGGCATGCGTTCCGGCGTTGACGTTCCGGCCGGTCGCGTCTATAGACCGCGGCTCGCGGACCTGCGGGCTTTCGCCCGGCGGGTTGCCCGTGCTTCCATGCCCTGACACGCGACGCCACGATCCCGCCGGGGTCGCTCGGGCCTCGCTTTTTTGAATGAGGAACGCCGATGGCCAACACCGTGTCGGCCAAGAAGATGACCCGCAAGATTGCCAAGCGTACGGCAGTCAACCGCTCGCGCCGCAGCCGCATGCGCACCTTCATCCGCAAGGTCGAGGAGGCGATCGAGTCCGGCGATCACGGCACCGCGCTGACCGCCCTGCGCAGCGCCGAGCCGGAGATCATGCGCGCCTCCCAGAAGGGGATCGTGCACAAGAACACCGCCTCGCGGAAGGTCTCGCGCCTCGCCGCTCGCGTGAAGGGCCTGCAGGCCGCCCAGGCTTGACGCCTGCGCGCTAGCGCCAGCCCGCCAGGATCCGCGCCGCCACGGCGTTCGAGGTCCGCGGGACGAGAGGAAATGGCCCGGCTCCACGCCGGGCTTTTTCGTATGCGCAAAGGTCTTTTGCGGATGCGGGTTGTGCCGGTGCGCCCCGCGAACTAACGTTGCGGCAGGCAGCCAGCCCGAAGGCCTCCCCCCGCATGGTCACCCGCGTCGCCACCGTCGCCTTCGAGGGAATCGAGGCGCGCGCCGTCGACGTGCAGGTGCAGATCACGCCCGGGGCCGTCGCCTTCACGGTGGTCGGCCTGCCCGACAAGGCGGTCGCCGAATCGCGCGAGCGGGTGCGCTCGGCGCTCATCGCCTCCGGCCTGGCGCTGCCGGCCAAGCGCATCACCGTCAACCTCGCCCCGGCCGACCTGCCGAAGGAAGGCTCGCATTACGACCTGCCGATCGCGCTCGGCATGATGTGCGCCATCGGGGCGCTGCCGGCGGACGCTCTGTCGGGCTACTGCGTGCTCGGCGAGCTCGCCCTCGACGGCAGCCTCACGGCGGTCGCGGGCGTGCTGCCGGCGGCGATGGCCGCCAACGCCCGGGGCCTGGGCCTGATCTGCCCGGCGGCGAGCGGCCCGGAGGCTGCCTGGGCCGCCGGCGACATGGACGTGCTGGCGCCGCGCTCGCTGATCCAGCTCGCCAACCATTTCAAGGGCAGCCAGGTGATGGCCCGCCCCGTGCCGGCGGTGGCGGCGCCCGCCGGCGCGCTGGCGGACCTTCGCGAGATCAAGGGCCAGGAGGGCGCCAAGCGGGCGCTCGAGATCGCGGCGGCCGGCGCGCACAACCTCCTGATGAACGGCCCGCCGGGCGCCGGCAAGTCGATGCTCGCCGCCCGGCTGCCCTCGATCCTGCCGCCCCTCGGCCCGCGCGAACTGCTCGAGGTCTCGATGATCCAGTCGGTCGCCGGCACGCTGAAGGACGGCGCGCTGTCGAACCGCCGGCCGTTCCGGGCCCCGCACCACTCCGCCTCGATGGCGGCGCTCGTCGGCGGCGGCATCGGCGCCCGGCCCGGGGAGGTCTCGCTCGCCCATGGCGGCGTGCTGTTCCTCGACGAACTCCCTGAGTTCAACGGGCAGGTGCTCGATTCCCTGCGCCAGCCGCTCGAGACCGGCACCGTGATGATCGCCCGCGCCAACCACCGGGTGACCTACCCGGCCCGGTTCCAGCTGGTGGCGGCGATGAACCCGTGCCGCTGCGGCCAGGCGACGGAGCCGGGCTTCGCCTGCCGGCGCGGGCCCAACGATCGCTGCGTCGCCCAGTACCAGGCCCGGCTCTCCGGCCCGCTCCTCGACCGCATCGACCTCCAGATCGAGGTGCCGGCGGTCACCGCCGCCGACCTGATCCTGCCGCCGCCGGACGAGGGCTCGGCGGAGGCGGCCGCCCGTGTCGCCGCGGCGCGCAGCCGCCAGGAGCGGCGCTACGCCGAGGCCGGCCAGCCCCCCGGCACCACCAACGCCTCCTGCCCGGCGACGCTGATCGAGGAGGCGGCCCGGCCGGACGCCGACGGCATGGCCCTGATCCGCGACGCGGCCGACGCGATGCGGCTCTCCGCCCGCGGCTTCCACCGGGTCCTGCGCGTCGCCCGCACGCTCGCCGACCTCGACGGCGAGGCGCAGGTGCGCCGGCTGCACCTCGCCGAAGCCCTGTCCTATCGCAGCCGGAGCGACCGGCGCCCGGCCGCGGCGTGACGGGTTGCGGTTAGCGGATCGTTATGCCCACCCGTCGAATCCTGCGGACCGGGCGAACCGTCGGCTAAGTGACTTTCCCCACTCATCTTTCAGCTTCGTCCGGCAAACCTGGTCCGGATGCTGGAGGATGCGGGATGGTGTGGCTCGGCGTGGCGATCGGATCCCTGGCGGCGCTCGCCGGGCTGGCTTGGCGCTGGAGCGGCCATTGCCGGACCCTGAGCCGGCGCGAGGGCGAGGTCGAGCGCCTGCACGACCTCGTCTGGCGCACCTCCGAGAGCGAGGAGCGCTACCGCAGCCTGGTCGAGGGCCAGATCGACCTCGTGGTGCAGCGCGACGGCGACGGTCGCATCACCTTCGCCAATCCCGGCTTCGCCGCCCTGCTCGGTACCACGCCCGAGGCGCTGCTCGGCACCACCCGGGAGGCCGACGTCGTCGAGACCGGGGCGATGCGCGAGCGCGCCGACGGCGCCCGCCTCGCCGACGTCGCGATCATGCCGGTGGGCGGTGGGCCGCTGCGCTGGTTCGCCTTCGTCGAGACCGTCACGGTCGGGCGCGACGGGCGGGCCGAGGTGCTGCGGGCGGGCCGCGACGTCACCGAGCGGGTCGAATCCGCACGCTCCCTCGAGGAGGCCCGCCTGCGGGCCGAGGCCGCGAGCGTGGCGAAGTCGCGCTTCCTTGCCAGCGTCAGCCACGAGTTCCGTACGCCGCTCAACGGCATCATGGGCATGGCCGACCTGATGCTCGACACGCCCCTGAGCCCCGAGCAGCGCACCTACGCCGAGGCGGTGAAGACCTCCGGCGAGGCGCTCCTGTCGCTCATCGACGGCATCCTCGACTTCTCGAAGATCGAGGCCGGGCGGCTCGACCTCGCGGCCGAGCCGTTCGATCCGGCGGCCCTGGTCGAGAGCGTGGTCGAGCTGCTCGCCCCACGCGCCCAGGACAAGGGCCTGGAGATCGCCGCCGACATCGAGGCGCTGCCGGCCGCCGTGGTCGGCGACGCCGACCGCGTGCGCCAGATCCTGATCAACCTCGCCGGCAACGCGGTGAAGTTTACGGAGTCCGGCGGCGTCGGCGTCACGGCGGCCTGGGATGCGGACGGGTTGGTCCTCGCCGTGCACGATACCGGTCCGGGCATCCCCGAGGAGCGGCTGCCGGTGCTGTTTCAGGAATTCGAGCAGGGCGACGGCAGCGCCAGCCGACGGCACGAGGGCACCGGGCTCGGTCTCGCCATCACCAAGCGGCTCGTCGACCGGATGGGCGGCCGCCTCGACGTGACGTCGCGCCCGGGCGAGGGGAGCTGCTTTCGCGTTCACCTGCCCCTCGGCGCGGGGCCGAGCCGGT
>NZ_CP029553.1:1392500-1505000 GCF_003173755.1 Methylobacterium terrae | reverse complement strand
AGGGACAGCGGCACCGGCGCCTCGGCGAGGCAGAAGCCGGCGCCGAGCGCGCCTTCGGGCAGGGCCCGCACCCGGGCGATCCCGAGCGCCGCCGCGACCGCGCCGGAGGTCTCGCCGCCCGACACGACGAGGCGGCGCACCCCGCGGGCGACGAGCCCGGCGGCGACCGCGCCGAGAATCCGCTCGGCGCGCCGCGCCGCGCCCATCGCCCCGTGGCGCGCCTGGGCCAGCGCCACCCCGTCCGCATCGCTCGTCGTCGCGACGGCGAGGGGCCGGTCGCCGATCAGCCCGTCCGCCCGGTCGAGCGCCCCGGCGACCAGTGCCGCCTCGGGGCGGTCGTCGGCGATGTCGATCGTCAGGACCGGGCCCTCGGCCGCGAAGGCGGCGAGCTGCGCCTGTGCCACGGGCCCGACGCTGCCCACCAGCACCGCGCCCGGCCCGTCCACGGCATGGCGCGGGCTCGTCCCCTGCGACCGCACCCCGCGCAGGAGCGCCAGGGCGACGATGTGGGCGTCGCTGCCGACCGTGGCGCGGTGGGCGCGGGCAAGCTGCGCGCCCGTGGCGGCGTCGGCGTCGTCGCTGCAATCCATCAGCACCATCTCGGCCCCGTCGGCGACGAGATCATTGAGCGCGTCGGCGGCGGCCTCCGCCCCGGCGGCGAGCCAGCGGTGCGGCAGCGACACGATGCGGGCGCGCGTCTGCCGGCCGAGGCTGCGGACGAGGTCGGGATCGCTCATCGGCGTCACCGGATCGAAGCGCTTGATCGAGTCCGTGACCAGCCGGCCCCGGTAGAACAGGTAGCCCTGGTGCACCGTGGTGCCCAAGCGCGGCAGCCCGGCGCTCAGCAGCAGCGGGGCTTGCCCGTAGCGGGCGGCGAGCAGGTCGGCCACGGGACCGATATTGCCGGAATCGGTGGAATCGAAGGTGGCGCAGGCCTTGTAGGCGACCTGCGCGCAGCCCGCCGCGTCGAGCCGGTCGGCGAGCCGGGCGACCTCCGCCACCGCCTCCGCCGCCGGGGCGAGGCGCGTGCGCGTTGCGTAGATCACGATGCCGGACCCCGATGCGCCGGGAGCCGAGCCGTCCAGCACCACCGGGGCGGCGATGCCGGCCGCCTCGATGGCGCCGGCGACCATCACCGCGCCGGTGAGATCGTCCGCGATGATCCCGATCTGCATGGGTCTTTCCTGAATTGTGCGATTATATCTTCGAATATATTTCTGGCGGATGCCGGTGCCTGCCGGCGTCATCCTGTGAATTCAAGATCTATCGCTCGGGTTCGATATCCGGAATCCGCAACACGGGCGAGGGAGCAATGCATGATGCGGTCTGCGGATCGTCCACGGCTTGAACGAGCAGGGGCTTGAACGAGCAGGGGCTTGGAGGAGCGGGGGCCTGGAGGAGCAGGGGTTGAACCACGGCCGCGCGGACGATGCCGGCGTCCGGTCCGGGGACGGCCTCCCCATCACGCCGACGGACGCGCGGGCCGCCACGCCCACGCCCGCCGGGCTCGCCCTCGACGGGACGGTGCGAGGCGGGATGTCCCGTCGAGCGCGCGGCGCTTCCACACCGAGCCGATGCGCGAGGATCCCGAGACCGCCGCGGTGATCCGCGGCACGCCGAGACCTGCGTGGCCCCGGTCCCGCCTCGGGCGGCCGATCCCGGCCTTCCGCCACAGGGTGGCGAGCTTCGGCGGCACGCGCGTGCCCCGCGCCCGCTCAGGCCAAGACGGATCCTCCGCGATGCCCCGCCGGGGGCCGCGACGGCGCTACTTCGTGAGCCATGCCGTCCAGCGCGCGCGCAGGCGGTCGCGGTTGTCGCCGATCCACTTGAAGTCCGGATCGACGAGGCCGGCATAGTTGGCCGGATAGGTCGCGTAGAGCGTCTGCTCGTCCTCGGGCAGGCCGGCGAGGCCCTTCGACGACGAGGTGGCGTAGCCGACCGCGCGCATGAAGGCCGGGTGGCTCGCCGAGGTCTCGTAGAAGTAGTCGATGAACTTGAGCGCGCCCTTCGGGTTCGGCGCGCCCTTGAGGATCGCGAAGTAGCCGGTGTCGCGCAAGGCGCCGTCCCAGGCCATGGCGAAGGGCGCGCCGTCCTTGATCGTGGCGAGCGACCGGCCCGAATAGGACATGGTCATCACCACCTCGCCGTCGCGCATGATCTGCTGGACCTGGTTGCCGGTCTTCCACCACACGGCGACATGGGGCCGGATCCGGTCGAGCTTGGCGTAGGCGCGGTCGAGGTCGAGGGGAAACAGCTTGTCCTTCGGCACGCCGTCGGCGAGCAGCGCGACCGCCGGCACCCACCAGTCGCGATCACCGGTATCCGGCAGGCCGCGGGGCCCGGGAAACTCCGTCACGTTCCAGAAATCGGCCCAGGTCTTCGGCGCCCGCCCGCCGAAGGCGGTCTTGTTGTAGGTCAGCACCATGCCGCCGGTGGTGCGCGCCACGCCCTTCGGCTGGCAGGCGCCCGGCAGGGCGTATTCCTTGACGTGGGGAAGGTCGCCGCAGGGAACGTCCATCAGCATGTCGGCGCGGCTGACGAGGTCGGGCCCGGTCGCCGTGACGATGTCGAACTCGACGCGCTTGGTGCGCACCATGCCCTCGGCGCGGGCCCACTGGTCCGGCACCTCGATGTCGAAGGGCACGATCTCGGTGCCCGTCGCCTTGGCGAAGGGCCGGTAGACCAGCTTCTCGAGGGTGTTGCGCATCAGGCCGCCGGTGGTGGCGATCACCACCTCGTCGGCGGCGGCCGGCAGGGCGGCGCCGATCACCGCGGCGGCGAGCGTGGCGACGATCATCCGTTTCAGCGTCACGAGGGACCTCCTGTGCCGGGCCATGGACCCGATCTCTGCTCGTACGAAATCCGCTCGATCGCTTCGCGACGCGGATCTCAGCGTCGCTCACCCGCCGGCGGGTGCGGTCGTTCTCCGGCTCAGCCGGCGCAGGAGCGCGGCGCTGACCAGGACGACGATCGACAGGGCCGTCAGCAGCACGGCGATCGCCGGGATCACCGGCGTCAGGTTCTGCTCGATGTCGTCGAACATCATCCGGGGCAGGGTCTTGTCGCGGATGCCGGCGAGGAAGAAGGCCACGACCGGCTCGTCGAACGAGATGATGAAGGCGAAGAGCGCGCCCGACACCACGTTCGGCAGGATGAGCGGCAGCGTCACGAGGCGAAAGGCCGTGAAGCGCGAGGCGCCGCAGATCATCGCCGCGTCCTCGAGGCCCGGGTCGACGCTCGCGAGCGCCGCCGTCACGGTGAACACCACGAACGGCATCGCGATCACCGCGTGCGCGAGCACGTAGCCGAGGCGGGTGCCGCCGAGCCCGGTTCTCTGGAAGAACAGGTAGAGCGCCACGGCGAGCGCGATGTGCGGCACGACGATCGGCCCGACGAGGAGGGCCCGGAAGACCGTCCCGATCGCGCCGGCGCCGCGCAAGGTGGCGTAGGCCGCCATGGTGCCGATCGTCGTCGCGAGGAGCGCGGTCGCGGCGGCGATCTCCAGGCTGAACCGGAACGCGCCCATCCAGCGCCGGTCGTCGAAGAACTCGGAGAACCAGTGCGTGGTGAAGCCCTTCGGCGGGAAGGCGAGGTAGGTCGTCTCGCTGAAGGCCATCGGCAGGACGAGGAGGATCGGCACCAGCACGAAGGCGAGGATCGCGGCGACCGCCGCGTCGAGGGCGGGGATGCGCGGCCTCACGCCCGCGCCCCCATCAGCCGGTCGAACCGGAAGAGCCGGCCGAAGGCGAGCGTGATCCCGGTCACGAACACGGTCAGGACGCCGACGAGGGCCGCCGCGAAGGGCCAGTCGAGGTTCTCGCGGATCTGCTGCGAGATCAGCGTCGCGATCATCATCTCCTGCGGCGAGCCGAGGAGCGACGGGGTGATGAAGTAGCCGAGCGCCGACAGGAACACGAGGATGAAGCCGCCGGTCACGCCGGGCAGCGCCAGCGGCAGCGTCACCTCGCGGAAGGCCCGGGCCGGGCCCGCCCCGCAGATCGCCGCCGCCCGCGCCAGGTCGGGCGGGATGTTGCGCAGCGCCCCGTAGATCGGCAGCACCATGAACGGCATCAGCACGTGGGTCATCGCCACCACCACGGCGCCCTGCGTGTAGAGGAGCTTCACCGGCGCGTCCGCGAGGCCGAGCCCGGTCAGGGCATTGTTCACGAGCCCGTTGCGCTGGAGCAGCACCGCCCAGGCGGCGGTGCGCACCAGCACCGAGGACCAGAACGGCAACAGGATGCAGGCGGTGATCAGCGCGAGCTTCGGCCCCTTCGCGCGCGCCATCAGGGCGGCGACCGGGAAGGCCAGGATCAGCGACAGCACGCTGACGAGGAGGGCGATGCGCAGGGTGCGCAGCAGCACCGTGGCGTAGACCGGGTTCTGGAACACCCGGGCGTAGTTGGCGAGGCCCGGCTGCGGCTCGGTGAGCGAGATCGCGATCAGGCTCATCAGAGGGTACAGGAAGGCGAGGAACAGCAGCGAGAAGAACGGCAGCATCAGGCCGACGATCGCGGCCTTCGACATCCGCCGCCCGCGGGCCTGGAAGAGGCCCCCCGCGAGGAAGCCCGCCCCGAGGAAGCCGGTCCGGACGGCCGTCACGGCGCGTCCGCCGGATAGAGCAGGGCGGCGCCGGGCGGGACGACGAGCCCGACGCGGTCGCCGGGCGCGAGCGGCGGCAGGTCGGCGCTCGGGGCCCGCGCCCGGACCGGCGCGCCGTCGTCGAGCGTCGCGATGACGAGGGTGCCGGCCCCGCCGTAGACCACGTCGGTGACGGTGGCCGGCAGGGCGCCGGACGAGTCGGGGGCGGCGATGCCGACCCGCTCGGGCCGCACCGCCAGGATCGCCGGGCCGGGCGGCAAGGCCGAGACCGCGGCCTCGGCGCCCAAGGGCAGCGCGCGGCCGGCGAGGTGCGCCGCCCGCCCGTCCCACGCGGTCGCGATCCGGTTCATGTCGCCGATGAAGCCGGCCGCGAACAGGTTGGCGGGCCGCTCGTAGAGGGTCCGGGCCGGGGCGATCTGCTGCACGCGCCCGGCCCGCAGGATCGCGACCCGGTCGGCCATCGTCAGCGCCTCGCCCTGGTCGTGGGTGACGAACACGATGGTGATGCCGAGATCGGAATGCAGCCGCTTGATCTCGATCTGCATCTCCTCGCGCAGGTTCTTGTCGAGGGCCGAGAGCGGCTCGTCCATCAGCAGCACCCGCGGCCGGTAGACGATGGCGCGGGCGAGCGCGACGCGCTGCTGCTGCCCGCCCGAGAGCTGGCGCGGCATGCGCGCCCCGAAGCCCGAGAGCCGCACCACCGCGAGCGCCGCCTCGGCCCGGGCCAGGCGCTCGGCGCGGGCAAGCCCGCGCATCTTGAGCGGGAAGGCGACGTTGTCGGCGACGCTCAGGTGCGGGAACAGCGTGTAGTGCTGGAACACCATGCCGATGTTGCGCCGGTGCGGCGGCAGCCGCGTGCAATCCTCGCCCCCGATGAGGATCCGGCCGGCATCCGGCAGGTCGAAGCCCGCGAGGCTCATCAGCACGGTCGACTTGCCCGAGCCGGAGGGCCCGAGGAGCGCGACGAACTCGCCCGCGGCGATCTCGAGCGAGACGTCGTCGACGGCCACCACCGATCCGAAGCGGCGGGTCAGGCCGCGGATGCTGATCGCCGCGCCCGTGGTCGCGGCGGTCGCGGCCGACCCTCCTGCGATGGCCCCGATGGCGAGCATCCGTCCCCCTCTCGGCTGCAGCGATATATCATTGAAGCGGATCCTGGCCGAATTTCAAAGCACAAATTTCGACGTGAGGGCGCCCGTCAGGTGGGCAAATCCGGCGATGACGGATCCGGGGGCGTGGTCGAGGCGGAGATTCGACCCGGCGGGATCTTCGTCAGCCCGGGGCTGCGCAGCGGAGCCCACGCTCCGGACGTTCAGATCTAACAAAATCGGGCGAGGCGTGTCCCGCTCTATTCTGTCCGGTCGGCCGCTCCTGATTTCGGCTTCCGCTGCGCGGGCCCGAAACGACGCGGAAGGTGTCTCGTCGGCTGCGCGGGCGGGACGGCTTTCTCGCCGAACGGCCCGATGCCGGCATCGGTCGTCGCCGAGTTAGTCGATTTTTCGATGGCTTTCTCGGGGCGGCTCGCTTGACATCTCCGGGCATCGGGGGATGCTTGATATATCCGATGGCGGACGCACGGCGCCGACGGCGAGCGCGAAGGAGCCTGTCCGATGGCAAGCGTGGTTGAGCGGCCGGGGATGAGCGACGCCGACCTGCGGGCCCGCGCCGCCGCCGTGATCCCGGGCGGGATGTGGGGGCACCAGCGCGCGGCGGCCGTGCCGCGGGGCTACCCGCAATTCTTCGTCGGGGGCGACGGCGCCTTCGTGGAGGATGCGGACGGGCGCCGCTACATCGACTTCATGTGCGCCTGGGGGCCGATCATCCTCGGCCACCGCCATCCGGCGGTGTCGGAGGCGGTGCGGCGCCAGCTCGATCGCGGCGACTGCCTCGACGGCCCGACGCCGCACGCGGTCGAGCTGGCCGAGACCCTGGTGGCGACGATCCCGCACGCCGACTGGGCGATGTTCCAGAAGAACGGCTCGGACGCGATGACGACCTGCGTGACGCTGGCGCGGGCCGGGACCGGGCGCCGGAAGGTGCTGGTCGCGCAGGGCGCCTATCACGGCGCGGTGCCGTGGTGCTCGCCCTCGCTCCTCGGCGTCACGGCGGAGGACCGCGCCCACCTGCTGCACTTCCGCTACAACGACGTCGCGAGCCTCGAGGAGGCCGTGCTCCATGCCGGCGACGACCTCGCGGCGATCGTCGTCTCGGCCTTCCGGCACGATATCGGCCAGGCGCAGGAACTGCCGTCCCGCACCTTCGCGGCCGCGGCGCGGGCGGCCTGCGACCGGGCCGGCGCGGCGCTCGTCGTCGACGACGTCCGGGCGGGGTTCCGGCTCGACCTCGGCGGCAGCTGGGAGAGGGTCGGCGTGCGGCCCGACCTCGCGGGCTACTCCAAGGCGATCGCCAACGGCCAGCCGCTCGCCGCCGTCACCGGCACCGAGCGGTTCCGCGATGCCGCCTCCCGGGTCTTCGTGACCGGCTCGTTCTGGTACGCTGGCGCCCCGATGGCGGCGGCCGTCGCGACGCTCGAGGAGCTGAGGCGCGTCGACGCCCCCCGGGTCCTCGAGGCCGCCGGCCTGCGCTTCCGGGCCGGCCTCGAGGAGCAGGCCGCCCGCCACGGCTTCGCCCTCGACGTCACCGGCCCGCCGGCGATGCCCGTGATGCTGTTTCGCGACGATCCCGAGGCCGCGCTCGGCGAGGCGTTCTGCCTGGAGGCCCTGCATCGCGGCGTCTACCTCCATCACCGCCACAACATGTTCCTGTCGCTCGCCCACACGCCCGAGGTCGTCGACCGGGCGCTCGACGCGACGGAGGGTGCGTTCAAGGCGCTCGCCCGGTCCCGGGCCGCGTGAGCGGTGCAGGCCCTATGATCGTCGAGACCCCATGATCGCCGAGGACGACGCGACGGTCCTGTCCGACAGCGTCTACGCGCGCCTGCGCACGGCCCTGATGCGGGGCGAGCTGCCGCCGCATCACCGCCTCAAGGTCCGCGACCTCGCCCGCCAGATGGGCACCTCGGAGACGCCGGTCCGCGAGGCGCTGGTGCACCTCGCCCATGACGGCGCGATCGAGATCAAGCCCCGCGCCCTGATCCGGGTCCGCCGGCTGTCGCTGGCCGAGTACCTGGAGGTCCGCGACATCCGCCTCGAACTGGAGCCGATGGCGGCCGAGCGCGCGCTGCCGCGCATCGACGAGGCCGGAATCGCCGCGCTGGAGGCGGCGCATGCCCGCCTCGTCGCCGCCGAGGAGGGCGGCGACTGGCCGGTGGCGCTCGACGCCAATGTCGACTTCCACTTCGGGCTCTACCAGCTCTCCGGCATGACGACGCTGACCGAGGTGCTGCACGGCCTCTGGATCCGCATCGGCCCGATGCTGTCGGAGCTCTATCCGGCGGCGCGGCCGACCTACGCCGAGGAGCACCAGCACCTCGCGGTGCTCGACGCCCTGCGCCGCCGCGACGCGCCGGCCCTGCGCATGGCGATCCGCCAGGACCTGATCGAGGGCGGTCGCCGGCTGGTGCGCCACCTCGCGAACCTCGAAGCGGCGCCCGCCCCCGTACCGCCCGAACGGAGCCCACGGCCATGACGAAACCCCCCTTCGCCCATCCGGAGAACGGCTCCCACGCGGTCAAGCCCTGGGCGGTGCGCAAGGGCTACGCCGACGAGCACTTCCTGTCGGATTACCGCTTCCAGTTCCCGCGCGAGGATCCGGACCTCGCCGAGGTCTTCGTCTGCACCGACCGGATGTCGTTCGATCCGGGCGAGACGGTTCAGTTCTACGGTTCGACCACGGCCGAGACCTGGTCGATCCAGATCTACCGCGACGGATTCTCGCCCGAGATGGTGCACGAGGCCTTCGAGCTGCCGGGCACCTTCACGACAACGTCCGAGACCGCCTACCGGGACGGCTGCGACTGGCCGGTGGTCCATGCCTGGCGGATCCCGGACGCCGCGCGCTCGGGCCTCTACCGGGTGGTGTCGACCTGCCGGCGCCGCGACGGCGAGCGCTTCGTCCAGCACCATTTCGTGGTCGTGCGGCCGACGGAGGCGACGCGGTCGGGCCGCATCCTCCTGATGCTCGCCACCGGCACCTGGACCGCCTACAACGACTGGGGCGGCGCCAACCATTACTTCGGCACCTGGGGCCCGAACCGGAACGAGGGCTCGCCGATCCTCAGCCTCAAGCGGCCCTGGACGCGCGGCATGCTCTGGCTGCCCAAGGGGGCGGCCCGCATCACCGTCTCGCCGCTGCCCGACATGAACGACGTCACCCGCTACCCGTCCAAGGAGTGGGGCTATTCCGGCGGCTGGGGCCAGTACTACGCCGCCGCCGGCTGGGCCCAGTTCGACCGCCACTTCGCCGTCTGGGCCGAGAGCGTCGGCTACGCCTTCGACGTCGTGACCCAGACCGACCTGCACTACCGGCCCGAGATCCTCGACGACTATGCCTGCCTCGTCACCTGCGGCCACGACGAGTACTGGTCGTGGGAGATGCGCAAGACCGTCGAGGATTTCGTCGAGCGGGGAGGGGGCTTTGCCCGCTTCGGCGGCAACTTCCTGTGGCAGATCCGGCTCGAGGACGAGGGCGGCCGGCAGGTCTGCTGGAAGTTCAAGGCGCCGACCCAGGACCCGGTGCGGGACGATCCGGCGAGGAGGCACCTGCTGACCGCGTCGTGGGAGAGCGGGGGCGTCGCCTGGCCCGGCGCCTCGACGGTCGGCGTCAACGGCTGCCACGGCATGTACGGCAGCTGGGGCGGGTTCGCGCCGCGGGGTTCCCGCGGCTTCACGGTCTACCGACCGGAGCACTGGGCCTTCGCGGGCACCGACCTGCGCTACGCCGACGTGTTCGGGGCCGAGGCCGGCATCTTCGGCTACGAGGTCGACGGGCTCGACTACACCTTCCGCCAGGGCCTGCCCTATCCGGTGCCGGCGCCCGGGGTGCCGGAGGGAATCGAGATCCTGGCGATGAGCCCGGCGGTGCTGTTCGAGTACGAGCACGAGGGCGAGGGCACGCGCTACTACGTGCGCGACGGCGACCTCAACGGCCTCGCCGAACTCGCGGCCGAGGAATACCCGGTGGCCCGGCGCCAGTTCCAGTACGGGTCCGGCATGCTGGTCGGCATGCCGCGCGGCAAGGGCGAGGTGCTGACCGCGGGCTCCTGCGAGTGGGTCATGGGGCTGACCCGCCACGACCCCTTCACCCAGCGCGTCACCCGCAACGCCCTCGACCGGTTCTCGGGCGGGGCGGGGGGCAGAAGACGCTGAGCCGGATGGAGACGCCGATGTCGAACGAGGCCGATCCGGGCACGGTCGCCCAAGACTGGCTCGACCGTTTCGCGCGGAGCCTGTCGGGCGACAGCGCCGCCGCGGTGGCGGATCTGTTCGCCCCCGAATGCTGGTGGCGCGACTTCGTCGCCTTCACCTGGACCATCGCCACGGTCGAGGGCCGGCCGGCGATCCGCGACCGGGCGGCGGCGACCGCGTCCGCCACGCGCGCACGCGGCTTCACCCTCGAGCGCCCGGCCACCCGCAGCGGCGGGACGGTGGAGGCGTGGTTCCGCTTCGAGACGCGCCTCGGGCGCGGCCTCGGCCAGGTCCGGCTGGTCGACGGGCGCGCCCGCACGCTGTTCACCACCCTGCGCGAGCTGACGGGGTTCGAGGAGCGCCGGGGGCCGACCCGCGAGGCCGGCACCGCGCACGGCGCGATCCGCGACCGGCGCACCTGGGCCGACCGGCGCGCCGACGACGCGCGCCTCGGCCTCGACCGCCAGCCCTACTGCCTGATCGTCGGCGGCGGGCAGGGCGGGCTCGGGCTCGCGGCCCGGCTCAAGCGCCTCGGCGTGCCGACGCTCGTCGTCGACGCCCTGCCCCGGCCGGGCGACGCCACCGCTCGCTCTGCCTGCACGATCCGGTCTGGTACGACCACATGCCGTACCTGCTCTTCCCGGAGCACTGGCCGGTCTACACGCCCAAGGACAAGATGGGCGACTGGCTCGAGGCCTATGCCTCGATCATGGAGCTCGATCTCTGGAGTTCGACCACCTGCCGGTCGGCGACCTACGACGAGGGACGGGCCGAGTGGACGGTCGCGGTCGAGCGCGACGGCGAGATCCTGGCGCTGCGCCCGGCGCACCTCGTCCTCGCCACCGGCCTGTCGGGCCTGCCGAACGAGCCGGCCTGGCCGGGCGCCGAGCGCTTCCGCGGCACGCACCACCATTCGAGCCGCCACCCGGGCGGCGCGGGCTTTGCCGGCAAGGCCTGCGTCGTCGTCGGCGCGAACAACTCCGCCCACGACATCGCCGCCGACCTGTGGGAGCACGGGGCCGACGTCACGATGGTGCAGCGCTCGGCGACCCTCGTGGTGCGGGCCGAGAGCCTCCAGCGCCACGGCCGCCCGCTCTACTCGGAGGAGGCGGTCGCCGCCGGGATCGACGCCGACCGGGCGGACCTCATCGCGGCCTCGACCCCCTACGGGCTGCTGCCCGCGATGCTGCGTCCCGTGATGCGCCGCATCCGCGAGGAGGATGCCGCGTTCTACGCCGCGCTCGAGAAGGCCGGGTTCCTCCTGACCTTCGGCGAGGACGAGACCGGCATCGGGCTGATGTATCCGCGCCGGGCGTCGGGCTACTACATCGACGTCGGCGCCTCCGGCCTCATCGCCTCGGGGGACATCCGGCTCGAGAGCGGCCGGGGCGTGAGCCATCTGACCGAGGACGCGGTGGTGCTCGACGACGGCACGGTTCTCCCCGCCGACCTCGTCGTCTCGGCCACCGGCTACGGCCCGATGACCGACTGGGCGGCGCGGCTGATCTCGCCCGGGGTGGCCGCGCGGGTCGGCCCGTGCTGGGGCATCGGCTCGGGCACGGCCCGGGATCCAGGCCCGTGGCACGGCGAATTGCGCAACATGTGGACGCCGACCGCGCAAGCAGGGCTCTGGTTCCACGGCGGCAACCTGCAGCAATCGCGCCACTTCTCGCGCTACCTCGCCCTGCAGCTGAAGGCCCGCTACGAGGGATTGCCGATCACGGTCGTCGACCCGCCCGCCGATCGGTCGGCGGTGGAGTGAGCGGGTCTCACCCGGATGCCGGCCCGGCGCGGGCGCGGGCGAGCGCGTCGGTGACGAAGCGGCCGGCCTCGGCGAGGCGCGCGGGGTCGACCCCGGTCGCGATGCCGAGGCGCGCGAGGTCGGCCACCACGGCTCCCGTGGCGACGTTGCCGGTCGCGCCCGCGGCGTAGGGGCAGCCGCCGAGGCCCGCGATGGCGGCATCGACCACGCTCACCCCGAGGTCGAGGCAGGCCCGGATGTTGTCGAGCGCCAGCCCCTGCGTGTCGTGGAAGTGCAGGGCGAGACGCTCCGGCGGCACGAGGAGCGCCACCGCCTCGACGCAGGCCCGGGCCCGGTCCGGCGTGCCGGCCCCGATCGTGTCGCCGAGCGAGACCTCGCGGCAGCCGAGTTCGACGAGCCGGCGGGCCACCTCCGCCACGGCCTGCGGCGCCACCGCCCCCTCGTAGGGGCAGCCGAGGACGCAGGAGACGTAGCCCCGCAGGGAGATCCCGGCGGCGCGCGCCGCCGCCGCGACGGGGGCGAAGCGCGCGAGGCTCTCGTCGATCGAGCAGTTGATGTTGGCCCGCGAGAACGCCTCGGAGGCGGCGGCGAAGACCGCGACCTCGTCCGCGCCGGCCGCCCGCGCCGCCTCGAACCCCTGGAGGTTCGGGACCAGCACGGTGTAGCGGCCGCCCGGGTTCGGCGGCAGCCGCGCCATGACCGCGGCGGTGTCGGCCATCTGCGGCACCCAGCGCGGCGAGACGAAGCTGCCGACCTCGATCGAGGTCAGGCCCGCGGCGAGCAGGCGCTCGATCAGGCCGGCCCTCGCGGCGACCGGCAGGGTGACGGGCTCGTTCTGCAGCCCGTCGCGCGGGCCGACCTCGACGATCCGCACGCGCGAGGGGCGGGTCACGGCGCCTTCACCAGCGGGCAGCGGCCCTCGGCGAGCGGCCGGAACGCCTCGGCGGCGGGGATCGTCTGCACGAGCTTGTAGTAGTCGAACGGGCCCTTCGACTCGGCCGGGGTCTTCACCTGGAACAGGTACATCGGGTGGACGTGCCGGCCGTCCTGGCGCACGCTCCCCTCGCCGAAGAGCGGGTCGTTCGTCGGCTCCGCCTTCATCCGGGCGACGACGGTGCGCCCGTCGGTGCTGTCGGCGGCGGCGGCCGCGCGCAGGTAGGCGAGCGCCCCCGCGTAGACGCCGGCCTGGTTGGCGGTCGGCCGGCGGCCCTTCATCTGGGCGGCGAAGCGGTCGGCGAAGGCGCGGGTGCCGGGGTTCGTGTCCCAGTAGAACCCCTCCGTCAGGTAGAGGCCCTGCGCGTCCTTGAGGCCGATCGCGTGCACGTCGGAGAGCTGCATCAGCAGGGCCGCGAGGTCCTGGCCGCCGCCGGTGATGCCGAACTCCGCGGCCTGCTTGACCGAGTTGACCGTGTCGCCGACGGCGTTCGCCAGCGCGATCACCTGGGCGCGGCTCGCCTGCGCCTGGAGCAGGAACGACGAGAAGTCCGCGGCGGCCGTCGGGTGGCGGACGTTGCCCACCACCTGGCCGCCCTCCTGCTTGACCACGCTCGCCGCATCCGCCTCGAGTGCGTGGCCGAAGGCGTAGTCGGCGGTGAGGAAGAACCACTTGGTCTTGCCGGCGCGCACCAGCGCGAGGGCGGTGCCGTGGGCGAGCGCCCAGGTGTCGTAGGTCCAGTGCACGGTGTTGGCCGAGCATTTCGGGCCGGTCAGGTCCGAGGTGCCGGGGCCGGACGCGATGAAGGCGGCCTTCGAGTCGCGCACCACCTCCTGCACGGCGAGCGCCACCGAGGAGAACGGCACGTCGAGGATCGCGTCGACCTGCCCCTCGGCGATCCAGCGCCGGGCGGTGGCCGAGCCGATATCGGGCTTGTTCTGGTGGTCGGACTGGATCACCTCGACCTTGATCTTCGGCTGCTCCTTGCGAAAGTCCTCGACCGCGAGCCGGGCCGCGACCACCGAGCCCTCGCCGGTGGAATCGGCGGCGAAGCCGCTGAGGTCGGTGAGGACGCCGAGCCTCACGGTGGCGATCTCGGCGCGGGCGGCGCCGGCGGCGACGAGGAGGGCGGCCCCGGCGAGCAGGCGGGTGGCGAGGCGGGCGGTTCGGGTGAGTGTCGGCATGATGGTCCTCCCGTTTCGGTGTGATCGGCCGTTGGCTCGGCGGTCGTTCGGCTTGTCTTTGCAGTGTTGGCGGGCGCTGCTTCGTCCCACTCGCGACCTCATCCCGAGGTGCGAGTGACACGAGCCTCGAAGGAGGGCTCCGGAATACTCAGCGCTCTCCGGAGCCCTCCTTCGAGGCTCCGCGATCGTCGATCGCTCCACACCCCAGGATGAGGTCGCGGATGGGAGATGAGGAGGAAACGGCCGCCCCTCACCCCCCGCGGATCTCCCCCAGGACCTCCTGCGCCACGTCGAGGCGCACCAGCCGCCGCTCCACCAGCACGCGGGCCACCGCCTCGATCTCCTCGCCGAGGGCGCCGGCCATCATGGCGATGTTCTGGGCGTGCAGGGCCATGTGGCCCTTCTGGATGCCGGTGGTCGCGAGCGCCTTGAGGGCGGAGAAGTTCTGCGCGAGCCCCACCGCCGCGATGATCCGCGCCAGGCGCTCGGCGGTCGTCGCGCCGAGGATCTTCAGGCAGGCCTGCGCGGTCGGGTGGAGCTTCGTCGCCCCGCCGACGAGGCCGACGGCGAGCGGCAGCTCGATCGAGGCGCTCAGATCCCCGGACGCCGTGACCTCGTAGCGGGTGAGGGAGGTGTAGCGGCCCGAGCGCGCCGCGTAGGCGTGGGCGCCGGCCTCGATCGCCCGGGTGTCGTTGCCGGTGGCGAGCACCACGGCGTCGATGCCGTTCATGATGCCCTTGTTGTGGGTCGCGGCGCGGTAGGGGTCGGCCTCGGCGAGGTGGTAGGCGCTGACGATGCCGTCGCGCACCTCCGGCCCGCCGATCGCGTCCGTGCGCCAGACCGCGTGAGCGCGGGCGAGCCGCCGGTCGGCGAGGTTCGAGAGGATGCGTAGGTAGACCCGCCCCCCGCTCCAGCCGGCGACGTGCGGGGCCACCGCCTCCGCCATGGTGTTGACGGCGTTCGCCCCCATCGCGTCGCGGGTGTCGACGATGAGATGCGTCACCACCATCGGGCCGCCCAACGTGTCGAGCACCCGGACCTCGACGTCGCGCAGGCCCCCGCCGAGGCGCACCAGCACCGGGTCGCAGGCGTCGCAGAGCGCGCGGAGCGCCTCGCGCTGCTCGAGGATGCGCAGGCGCGCCGCGTAGGGGTCGCTGACCCCGACGACCTGCACCTGGGCGATCATCAGGTTGCCGGAGACCGAGGTGGTGAAGCCGTCCTCGTAGACCTGGCGGCCCGCGTTGCAGACCGCGGCCACCACCGATGATTCCTCGGTCGCCATCGGGATCAGCACGTCCTCGCCGTCGATCCGCATGTTGGTGGCGATGCCGAGCGGCATGGTCATCGTGCCGACGACGTTCTCGATCAGCCGGTCGGCGAGGTCGGGGCTGAGGTTGCCGAACTCGGCGAGGTGGGCGACCTCGGACGCGGTGAGGTCGGCATGGGCGGCGACGAGGTCGAGGCGCTCGCGCGGGGTCTTCTTGTGGAAGCCGGCGATGCGCGAGGTGCGGTTCGCCCGGGTCGTGCTCTGCATGGGTCTCTCGCCGATCAGCGTCGCGATCGGGCGGGTCCGCCGGCGCCGGACGAGGAGGCGGCCCCGCCTGGCGGCGGGCCGGACCGGCTCTCTCCCTCGTCCGGGCGCGTTAGATCCTGCCCGTTGTCCCCACCGTACCCATCCGTATCCGGCCCACAAGGAACGCTTTGCACCTTATCCGGAGTGACCGTACCCTCGTCCGCATGGATACGGTCGTGCCCCCCGAACCCCGCACCCGGGTCGAGCAGGTGGTCGCCGGGCTGACGGAGCGGATCGATCGCGGGCTCCTGCGCCCCGGCGAGCGCCTACCCTCGATCCGGGCGGCGGCCTCCGCCTTCGCGGTGTCGAAGAACACCGTCGTCAACGCCTACGAGCGCCTCGTCGCCTCGGGCCGGGTCGCGAGCCGGCCGGGCTCGGGCTTCTACGTCTCGGCACAAGGGCCGGCCCTGCCTCCGGCGGCGGCGCCCGGCCCCGTGGCGCTCGAGGCGGTCGACAGCGTCTGGCTGCTGCGCGAGCAGCTGAACCGGCACTACGACGTGCGCGTCGGCGACGGGCGCCCGCCGCCGGCCTGGATGGAGAGCGCGGAGGTCGGCCGTCACCCGAGGCCCTCGGTCGCCGCGGCGAGCGAGAGCTACGGCAGCCCGGACGGCTACCTGCCCCTGCGCCGGAGCCTGGCGCTGCTCCTCGCCGAGCGATCGATCCATGCCGGACCGGACGGGGTGCTGCTGACGGCAGGCGCCAACCACGCCCTCGACCTGATCATCCGCCAGTTCGTGGCACCGGGCGAGCCGGTCCTGGTGGATAGCCCCGGCTACTACCCGCTATTCGGCAAGCTGCGGCTCGCCAAGGCGCGAATCGTCGGCGTGCGGCGCAACCCGGACGGGCCGGACGTCGCCCATCTCGAGGCGATGGCGCGGGGGAGCGGGGCGCGGCTGTTCTTCACCCACTCGCTCGCCCACAACCCGACCGGCTGCTCGCTCACCCTGCCGGTCGCCCACCGGCTGCTCCAGCGCGCCGCCGCCCTCGACCTCCGGATCGTCGAGAGCGACCCCTTCGCCGACGTGCTGCCGGCGGGGCAGGCCCGGCTCGCCGCCCTCGACCAGCTCGAGCGGGTGATCTACGTCGGCACCTTCGCCAAGACCCTGTCCGCCAGCCTGCGCTGCGGCTACGTCGCGGCGCGGCCCGACGTGCGGGAGGCCCTGCGCGACCTCAAGATGGTGACGAGCGTCAACAGCTCGGGCTTCGTCGAGGGGATCGTCCACGGCCTGATCGAGAGCGGGCGCTACCGCCGCCACCTGCGCCGCCTCGGCGGCCGGATCGAGGCGGCAGCGCTCCAGGGCCGGGCGGTGCTCCAGGATCTCGGCCTGCCGGTCTTCGGCGAGCCGCGGGGCGGCTACTATCTCTGGTGCGGCCTGCCGGAGACCTGCGACCTCGACGCCCTGTCGCGCCGGGCCGCGTCGCGCAGCATCCTGATCGCGCCGGGCGGCCTGTTCCTGCCCGAGGGGCCGGCCGGCCCGCCGATGATGCGGGTCAACGTCGCGTATCTGGGCGACCCGCGCTTCGCGCGGTTCCTGCGCGAGGAGGGGACGGGCGCGTGAGGCGATTTTCGCCGCGCGCCGCGGTCGATATCGGTCCCGTTGCCTGATAGCCTCGCCAAAACGGGTCGATCCGGGAGGCGACGATGGCCGAGAGCGAGCAGTTCGAGAAGGGGCTGGAGGTCCGCCGCGCGGTGCTCGGCGCCGAGTACGTCGACGGCAGCCTCGCCAAGGCCGACGACTTCATGATGGCGTTCCAGCGCATCACGACCGAATGGTGCTGGGGCTACGCCTGGACCCGGGACGGGCTCGACCGCAGGACGCGCTCGATGCTCAACCTCGTGATGCTGACGGCCCTGTCGAAGCCGGCCGAGCTCAAGCTGCACGTCAAGGGCGCGCTCGCCAACGGCGTCAGCGTCGACGAGATCAAGGAGATCCTCCTGCACGCCACCGTCTATTGCGGCATCCCGGCCGGCCTCGACGCGTTCAAGGCCGCCCACGAGGTGCTGAAGGCCGAGGGGGCGGTGCCCGACAAGGCGTGACGGCGGGAGGCGCCGGCAATTCGCCCCGGGGACGAAGGACGGACAGGATCGGACCGAACACGATGAGCATCGACCTCTCCTCCGCCCGCATCGCCTTCCTGGGCCTCGGCAAGATGGGGCTGCCGATGGCGAGCCGGCTCGTCGCCGCGGGCTGGAATGTCGCCGGGTTCGATCCCTCGCCGGCCGCCGCGGACGCCTTCGCGGCGGCGGGCGGCGCGGTCGCGGCCTCGGCGCGGCAGGCGGCGGAAGGGGCGGGCGTCGTCGTGACGATGCTGCCCAACGGGGAGGCGGTGCGCGCCGTCCTCGCCGGGCCGGACGGCGTCGCGGGCGGCCTCGCCCCGGGCGCGATCGCGATCGACATGAGCTCGTCGGCGCCGGTCGGCACGCGCGACCTCGCCCACGACCTCGCGCGCGCGGGCATCCGGCTCATCGACGCTCCGGTCTCGGGCGGGGTGAAGCGCGCCGTCGACGGCACGCTCGCCATCATGGTGGGCGGCGACGCGGACGCCGCCGCGGCGGTGAGGCCGCTCCTCGAGTGCCTGGGTAGCGCGATCTTCGAGACCGGTCCGATCGGCTCCGGCCACGCCATGAAGGCCCTGAACAACTACGTGTCCGCCGCCGGCCTCACCGCGGCCTGCGAGGCGCTGCGCATCGGCGCCAGCTTCGGCCTCGATCCCGGGCTGATGACGGACATCCTGAACGTCTCGACGGGCCGCAACAACTCGACCGAGGTCAAGCTCAAGCCCTACGTGATCGCGAAGACCTACGCGTCGGGCTTCTCCATGGCGCTGATGGCCAAGGACCTGCGCACGGCGGACGACCTCGCGCGCCACGAGGGCGTGCCGGCGCCCCTGTCGCGGGCGGTCGCCGCCCTGTGGCAGGACGCCCTGGCGGATCTCGGGGAGGGGGCGGACCACACCGCGATCGACCTGTTCCTCGCGGTCCGGCCCGGCCCGGCCGGCGAATGAGGGGGCTTGCGATGCCGGCCTACGAGGTGATCGCCCTGCGCTACGCCACCCACGACCGGCCGGCCTCGGCGAACCTCCTCTACCCGCCCGGGCCCGGCGGGGACCCGCACGACGCGCCGATGCCGATCGACTACTTCGTCTGGGTGATCCGCGACGAGGCCCGGACGATCGTCGTCGATACCGGCTTCGACTGGCCCGCCTGCCGGGAATACGGCCGGACCATGCTGCGCCACCCCGTGGAGGGATTGCGCAGCCTCGGCGTCGAACCGGCCGACATCCGCGACGTGGTCGTCACCCATCTCCACTACGACCACGCGGGCAACCTTGCGGCGTTCCCGAACGCGACCTTCCACCTCCAGGATGCCGAGATGGCCTACGCGACGGGGCGCTGCATGTGCCACGCGCGCCTGCGCGGCGCCTTCTCGGTCGAGGATGTCTGCGCCATGGTGCGGCGCGTCTACGAGGGGCGGGTCGCCTTCGCGGACGGCGCGGGCGAGATCGCCCCGGGCGTCACGGTCCATCCCGTGCCGGGACACACGCGCGGGCTGCAATGCGTGCGGGTCGAGACCGCCCGCGGCCCGGTCGTCCTCGCCTCCGACGCGGCGCATTTCTACGCGAACCTCGACCAGCGGAATCCGTTCCCGATCGTCGTCGACATCGCCGCCATGATGGAGAGCTGGCGCAGCCTCGCGCGGCTCGCCGGCGACCCCGAGCGGATCGTTCCGGGCCACGACCCGCTCGTGATGGCCCGCTATCCGCGTCATCCCTCGCCGGAGGTCGAGGCCGTGCTCCTCCATCTCCCGCCCCACGCATCGGCCGCGCCCTGACGGGCGGGCCCGGTTCGCGGGAGGCCGGGCGACGGCACCGGCGGCGTCCCTCATGCGGGATCCGCATGGCCCCGCCGCGCCCACGCGATCGTGGCCCGGATCGACCTACCCCACCGCGTCGGACCGCTCCACATGCGGGACGGCGGCGTCCCGCGTCCATCGACCCGCCGCATCGACACGATCCCGGAGAGCGACCCATGACCGATTCAGCCGATTACGTCCCGCCCAAGGTCTGGAGCTGGGACAAGGCGAGCGGCGGCCGCTTCGCCAGCATCAACCGTCCGGTCGCGGGGGCGACGCACGAGAAGCCGCTGCCCGTCGGCCGGCACCCGCTCCAGCTCTACTCCCTCGGCACGCCGAACGGGCAGAAGGTCACGATCCTGCTCGAGGAGCTGCTGGCGCTCGGCCATGCCGGCGCCGAGTACGACGCCTGGCTCATCCGCATCGGCGACGGCGACCAGTTCGGCTCGGGGTTCGTCGAGGCCAACCCGAACTCGAAGATCCCGGCCCTCGTCGACCGCAGCGGCGCGGCGCCGGTGCGGGTCTTCGAATCGGGCGCGATCCTGACCTACCTCGCCGAGAAGTTCGGCGCCTTCCTGCCGACCGAGCCGGCCGCGCGGGCCGAGACGCTGTCCTGGCTGTTCTGGCAGATGGGCTCGGCGCCGTTCGTCGGCGGCGGCTTCGGGCATTTCTACGCCTACGCGCCGACGAAGTTCGAGTACCCGATCAACCGCTACGCCATGGAGGCCAAGCGCCAGCTCGACGTGCTCGACCGGCGGCTGGCCGAGACCGAGTTCGTGGCTGGCGACGCCTACACGATCGCCGACATGGCGATCTGGCCCTGGTACGGCGGCCTGGTGAAGGGCTGGCTCTACGACGCGGCCGAGTTCCTGGCGGTCCAGGATTACCGGAACGTCCTGCGCTGGGCCGACCAGCTCCTCGCCCGGCCGGCGGTGCAGCGCGGGCGCAAGGTCAACCGCCTGACCGGCGAGCCGGCCGACCAGCTCCACGAGCGCCACGACGCGAGCGACTTCGAGACGAAGACGCAGGACAAGGTCGGCGGGCCGTCGGCGTAGGACCGGCCGGGCGCGGTGACGCGGTCCGGCGGAAGGGGATGGCGCGGGTTCTCTCCTCTCCCCGCGGGCGGGGAGAGGCTTTCGCCCCTCTTGCCGGGGGCGAAAGGAGCGCAGGCGGAGCCGGAGCGAGGGTGAGGGGGTGGTGCCGGATGAGGCTTCTCCGGAGCCACCCCCTCACCCTCGCCCTGCGGGCTCCTTGAGCACCCGACAAGGGGTGCTCAAGCCTCTCCCCGCCCGCGGGGAGAGGGGAAACCCGCGCCTCCTCCTTGCCCGGACAGTCCTGCCACAAGGGGGACGAGAGGCGCGCGCGATCCGAGAGGGCGGACGCTCTCGGGGGGGCGAGGCGTGGATGCGACCACCGCCCGCGGGGAGCGGAGAGAGCCCGCCCCCCGTGCCCGCACGGCGTCCGCCCCCCGGTCTCACGCCTCCGGCAGCGCCAGCGCCTGGAAGGCGTCGTAGGCGGCCAGCACCGTGCGCGCCTGGACCCGGATCCCGGCCGCCAGCGCCTCGCCCGCGATGGTCTCGTCCGGGTACTCGGTGATCAGCGTGAGGGGCACGCGGTGGCGCGCATCCTCGGCGATCAGGCACGGGATCCCGTTGATCGTCCGCAGCTCCGGCAGGGGGGCGTGCCGGGCGCTAAGAGCGAGCTGGGCCCGGGTCAGCGCCATCAGGCCTGCATCCTCGGCGAGCCGCGCCGTGACGGCGAGGGCCAGCGCCTCCGCGCTCGGAGCCCAGCCGCGCCAGTGGCGCAGGATCAGGAAGAAGCCCCGGGGCAGCGACCAGGTCTCGAAGCCCGAGGGCAGGTAGCCGGAGAGCGGGCGGGTCCATTCGTGGGCCGGGTAGCCGTGCAGGTTGACGTGGAGCAGGGCTCCGCTGCACCGCTCCGCCTCGTGCCGGATCGCGGTCTCGTGGAAGGGCGGGGTAATCCGGTATTCCAGGTCGTCGCCGAGCGCGGTGTAGCGCGCCGCATGGTGCATGTGGCGCGGGTTCCCGGCCGCGAGGCGGCGCTGGAGCGCCGCGCCGTCCGGGTTCTCGAGCGGCGAGACGGTGAAGTGCGCGCCGTCGCGGGCGGCCAGCACCCGGGCCGCGGCGAGCGCCCCGGCGGGGCCCGTCACCTCGTTGGGATGCTGGCCCGAGCCGATCGTCACCGCCCGTTCGCGCGGCGCGTCTCCTCCGACATACCGGCCGAGCACCGGGCGGCCCGACCGCGCCGTCGCCGTGAGCGCGGTGCCGCCGAGGGCGGCGAGGAGGGCCGGCAGGTCCTCGGCGGCCAGGATCCCGGCGCCGGCCGCCGGCAGCGGGTCGGCGGGGCCGCAGAGCGGGCGGGTCTCGACCGTGACGGTCACGGCACCGTCGCGGATCGTGATCTCGGGCACGATCTGGCCCGGGCGCAGGTGCCGGTCGCCCGGCGGGCGGCCGGTGCGGGCTTGAAAATGCTCGAGGAGCGAGAAGTAGAGATCCTCGTGCAGGGCCTCGGCGAGGCTGACGGCCTCCTCGCCGCAAGCCAGCGCCCGGTCGCGGGCCGGGATCCCGATCCGGACGGACAGCTCCTCGAAGAACGGCTCGGCCTCGCCCCACGGGTGGGCCGTCACCGCCGCCATGGCCTGCGCGAAGGCGGCCTCGTAGTCGGTCTCGAGGCGCCCGCCCGTCCCGCCGTCGCCGAGCCAGCCGGTCGGCGACAGGAGCGCCCGGCCGAAGGCGTCGGCGTGGCGCCGGTTCGGCGCCGGGACGCCGAACTCCCGGGTCCCGCCCTTCGCCAGCGTCAGCCGGACCTCGTAGGCCGGCAGGTCGGTCTCCCGCGGCTCCTGGGCGGTGAAGCGGAGCGGGACCGCGCCGACGAGCGCGGCCAGCGGATAGGCCTCGGTGAGGAAGCGCTGCGGCGCCGCGGCCGGGTGCACCGGATAGGCGACCGCGATCGCGGCGACGCCGGACAGGTCGATCTCCTCCAGGAAGGCGTGGAGCAGCGGCTTGTAGGCGCTGCGCAGCCGCGCCGCGACGCCCCGGGCGGCGAGCGCGCGCTCGGCCGCGCGGCGGCTCTCCGCGTCCTCGAACAGCCAGGCCTCGACCGTCGCGCCCGCAGGCCAGGGCCGGGCGAGGAGCGCGTCGAGGCTGCGCGGCAGGGTCGTGTCGAGGAGGAGGGTCATGGGAGGGGGATCATCACGAGTGGTGGCATCGTGCGGCGCTCCGCCGGGCCTGAGGCCACCCGGCGCCCGTTGCTACGCGACCGCGCCAGCCCTGTCGCGCTCCATCGACCGGCAGTTGGGCGAGCGTCGGCTCCGCGGCCGTCACGGGACGGCGCGCGTCTTCGATGGAACGGGGGACGGACGAAAGCCGGTGGACAAGGGACGAACCGGGCCCCAGGATTTCGCGGAGCCGGCGGCGAACGGCCGGACCGAGGAGGGATGCCCATGCGCCGCGCAGGCCTCACCATCGCCAGTCTCGCACTCAGCCTCGGCGCCGCCGCGGCGCAAGGCGTGGACCGCTTCCCGCCGCTCCGGCCCGAGACGATGTCGCCCGCCCAGAAGAGCGCCGCCGACGCGATCCTGTCCGGGCCGCGCAAGTCCCTCGACGGGCCGTTCAACGCCTGGCTGCGCTCGCCCGAGCTCGGCGACCGCCTGCAGAAGGTCGGCGAGTACCTGCGCTTCAATTCCAGCCTGCCGCGCGACCTGAACGAGTTCGCGATCCTCATCACGGGCCAGCACTGGAGTTCCGGCTACGAGTGGTTCGCGCATTACCCGCTCGCCATCAAGGCCGGCCTCAAGCCGGAGATCGCGGCCGACCTGAAGGCCGGCCGCCGCCCGGCCGGCATGAGCGCGGACGAGGCGCTGATCTACGACTTCTCGACCCAGCTCCACCGCGACAGGCAGGTGTCGGACCGCGTCTACAAGGGCGTGGTGGACCGCTTCGGCGAGCAGGGTGCGATGGATCTCATCGCGGTCAACGGCTACTACGACCTCGTCTGCATGACCCTGAACGTCGCCAGGGTGCAGCCGCCGGCCGGCTCCGAGCAGACGCTGGCGCCGCCCGCGATTCCCGCGGACTGACCGCGCCGTGGCGCCGGACTGGACGACGCTGCGCATCTTCCTCGCCGCGCTCGAACTCGGCAGCCTGACCGGTGCGGCGGCCCGCTGCGGGATCGCGGTCTCGGCGGCGGCGCGGAGGATCCAGGACCTCGAGGCCGCCCACGGCGTGCAGCTCCTCGCGCGCTCGGCCCGGGGCGTGCGCCCGACCGCCGCCGGCGAGGTGCTGGCGGCCCATGCCCGCGCGCTCCTCGCGATGGAGCAGCGGCTCGGCGACGACCTGCGGGCGATGGCGGCGGGCGAGATCGGGCGGGTGCGCCTCGACGCCACCGCCTCGGTCATCGTCGGCCATCCGCTGCCCGAGCGCCTCGGGGTGCTGCGGGCGCGCTATCCCGGCATCGCGGTCGACCTCAACGAGGTCACCAGCGCCGCCGCCCTGCGCAACGTCGGCGAAGGCCGGGCCGATCTCGGCTTCATCACCACCGCCAAGGTCGTGCCGCCGGAGATCGAGGTGCGGGACTGGCGCGAGGACCGCCTGCTCGCCGTCGCGCCCGCCGCCTGGCGCGACCGCCTGCCGGAGCGCCTGCCCTTCGCGGCCCTGATCGAGGAGCCGCTGGTCGGCCTCGTCGCCGGCGGCGCCCTCGCGGCGCTCCTCGACGAGGCGGCCGAGCGCCTCGGGCGCGCCCTGCGCTACCGCTTCACCACCGCGAGCCCGGACGCCGCGGTGCGCCTGGTCGCGGGCGGGCACGGGATCACGGTGATGCCGGACGGGGTGATGCGGGTCTACGCCGATCATCTCGGCCTCGTCGGGATCCCCCTCGACGAGCCCTGGGCCCACCGCACGATCCGCCTCGTCAGCCGGCCGGGCCCGGAACTCCCCGCCGCCGCCCGACGCCTGCTCGGCGTTCTTCTGGAGCGCGACGACGCGGCGGGTTGAGGCCCCGGCCTTCGCGGCCTGCGAACGCTCCCTTCCCCAATCAGCGCTTCCGGGCCCGAATGCGGGGGCGCACTCTCGCGCGAAGACCAATCGCAACGAGAGCAGGGAGAGAGCGCCATGGCCGAGGTCCCGGCTGCGCCCGGCGTGGTGATCCGCGAGGTCGGCCCGCGCGACGGCCTGCAGAACGCGAAGGCCGTGATGGCGAGCGCGGACAAGCTCGCCTGGATCGCCGCCATGGCGGCGGCCGGCCTCGCCGAGATGGAGGTCGCAAGCTTCGTGCCGCCTTCCGCGATGCCGCAGATGGCCGACGCCGCCGAGGTGACCCGGGCGGTCCGGGCGCGCCACCCGGGCCTGCGCGCGGTGGCGCTGGCGCCCAACCTGCGGGGTGCGATGAACGCCGCGGCGGCGGGCGCGCAGGCGATCGTCATCCCGGTCTCGGCCAGCGAGGCGCATAGCCGCGCCAACGTGCGGCGCGCCCGGGACGAGCAGGTCGCCGAGGTCCGCCGCGTCGTCGAATGGGCGCGCGATCTCGGCGCCGGCCGGCCGGTGATCGAGGCCGGCATCTCGACCGCCTTCGGCTGCTCGCTCCAGGGCGCCGTGCCGGAGCGCGACGTGGTGGCGCTCGCCCGCGCCCTCGCGGAGGCCGGCGCCGACGTGGTGGCGCTCGCCGATACGCTCGGCTACGCCACGCCCTCGCACCTCCGCCGCCTGGTGCGGGCGGTGCGGGCCGAGATCGGGCCCGACCGGCTCGGCAACCTCCACCTCCACGACACGCTCGGCACCGCGCTCGCCAACGCGATGGCGGGGCTGGAGGAAGGCGTGCGCGGCTTCGACGGGGCGCTCGGCGGGCTCGGCGGCTGCCCGTTCGCGCCGGGCTCGGTCGGCAACGTCGCGACGGAAGACCTCGTCCACCTGCTCGAGGCGGAGGGCGTGCGGACCGGCATCGACCTTCCCCGCCTGATCGCCGCCCGGGAGGTCCTGCGCGCCGGCCTGCCCTCCGAGCCGCTGCAGGGCCGCGTCGCCGCCGCCGGCCTGCCGCCGACCTTCCGTCCCGCCGCCGGGCCGGTGCCGGACGCCAAGCCCGCAGGACCGCTCGCCGGCATCCGGGTGGTCGAGTTCAGCCACATGGTGATGGGGCCGAGCTGCGGCATGATCCTGGCCGACCTCGGCGCCGACGTGATCAAGGTCGAGCCGGGGCCGCGGGGCGACAACACCCGCCGGCTCACCGGCGCGGCGCTCGGCTTCTTCCCGACCTTCAACCGCAACAAGCGCTCGCTCTGCCTCGACCTGAAGCGGCCGGAGGGCGCGGCTGCGGCGCGCCGGCTCGTCGCCGGGGCCGACGTGGTGCTGGAGAACTTCCGGCCCGGCGCGATGGAGGCGCTCGGCTTCGGCTACGCCGCGCTTTCGCGCCTCAACCCCCGCCTCGTCTACTGCTCGTGCAAGGGCTTCCTGCCCGGCCCCTACGAGCACCGCACCGCCCTCGACGAGGTGGTGCAGATGATGGGCGGGCTGGCCTACATGACCGGTCCCCCGGGGCGGCCCCTGCGGGCCGGCTCGTCGGTCAACGACATCATGGGGGGGATGTTCGGCGCCATCGCGATCCTCGCGGCCCTGCGCGAGCGCGAGGCCACGGGCCGCGGCGGCCTCGTCCAGTCCGGCCTGTTCGAGACCAACATGGTGCTGATGGCCCAGCACATGGCCCGCGCGGCGATCGAGGGCGAGGACCCGGAGCCGTTCGGCGACCCCGCGATGCGCAAGCCCTGGCCGGTCTACGACGTGTTCGCCGCCGCCGAGCCCGACGAGCAGGTCTTCGTCGGCGTCGTCGGCGAGGGGCAGTGGCGGGCCTTCTGCGGCGCCTTCGGCCTCGACGACCTGCGCGACGATCCCGGCCTCGCCACGATGGGCCAGCTTGCCGAGGCGCGGCCGCGCATCCTGCCCCGCGTGGCCCAGGTCTTCGCCGGTCTACCCAAGGCCGAGCTGATGGCGCGGCTCGAGGCCCTGGGCGTGCCCTTCGCGCCGATCGCGAAGCCGAGCGACCTCTTCGCCGACCCCCATCTCCTCGCCTCGGGCGGGCTGCTGCCGGTCGATCTCGCCGGCGCCGAGGGCGCGCGCGAGCCCCGGGCCGCGAGCGCCGGGCTGCCGGCCCTGCCGGTCGCGCTGGCGAGCGGCCGGCCCGGCCTGCGCCGCCAGCCGCCGCGCGTCGGCGAGCACGGAGCCGAGGTGCTGCGCGAGGCCGGCCTTGCCGAGGACGAGATCCGGCGCCTCGCCGAGACCGGCATCCTCGCGGGCGCCGCATGACCTGACTTCACGTCCCCGCACGGCGCGCCAGACGCCGGCGGGTCCCCCGAGGAAACCGCCAGGAGGACACCCATGACCCTCACCGTCGCGCAGGCCGTGCCGATCGCGGCCGCCGAGGCCCCCGTGGTCGCGGGCGCGGGCACGATCTCGGCCCGCCTCGACCGGCTGCCCGCCACCCGCACCGTGTGGCGGCTGGTGATGCTGCTCGGCCTCGGCTTCTTCTTCGAGCTCTACGACCTCCTGTTCACCGGCGTCGTCGCGCCGGGCCTGGTGAAGTCCGGCATCCTGACGCCAACGACCCACGGCCTGTTCGGCACCACCGGCGTCGCGAGCTTCGTCGCCGCCCTGTTCTCGGGGCTGTTCCTCGGCACCATCGCCTGCGGCTTCCTGTCGGACCGCTTCGGGCGGCGCGCCATCTTCACCTGGTCGCTCCTGTGGTACTGCGCCGCCAACGCCGTGATGGCGTTCCAGGACACGGCGTTCGGTGTCAACCTCTGGCGCTTCGTCGCCGGGCTCGGCATCGGCGTCGAGATCGTCACCATCGGCACCTACGTGTCGGAGCTGGTGCCCAAGCACCTGCGCGGGCGCGCCAACGCGCTCTGCCAGGCCTTCGGCTTCTCGGCGGTGCCGATCGTCGCCTTCCTCGCCTACCTGCTGGTGCCGCACGCGCCGCTCGGCCTCGACGGCTGGCGCTGGGTGGTGCTGATCGGCTGCGTCGGCGCGGTCTTCGTCTGGTGGATCCGCCGCGAACTGCCGGAGAGCCCGCGCTGGCTCGCCATGAAGGGCCGGCTCGACGAGGCCGACCGGGTGATGACCGGGCTCGAGCGCGCCGTCGAGCGCGACATGGGCCGCCCCCTGCCGCCGCCGGGCCCGGCCGAGACGGTGGTGCACCACACCCGGTTCGCCGAGATGTGGGCCCCTCCCTACGGCCGGCGCGCCGCGATGATGATCCTGTTCAACATCTTCCAGACGATCGGCTACTACGGCTTCGCCAACTGGGTGCCGACGCTGCTGATCAAGCAGGGCATCACCGTGACGACGAGCCTCGGCTACACCACGCTGATCGCGCTCGCCGCCCCGGTCGGGCCGCTCATCGGCCTCCTCATCGCTGACCGGTTCGAGCGCAAGCACGTCATCGTGGCGATGGCGGGCCTCAACATCGTCTGCGGGCTCCTCTTCAGTCAGGCGTCGAGCGCGGTCGCGATCGTCACCCTCGGGGTCATGCTGACGCTCGCCGGCAACATCATCTCGTACAGCTACCACACCTACCAGCAGGAGCTGTTCCCGACCGGCATCCGCACCCGGGCGGTCGGCTTCGTGTATTCCTGGAGCCGGTTCTCGGCGATCTGGACCGCCTTCCTGATCGCCTTCATGCTCGAGCATTTCGGGGTCACCGGGGTGTTCGTGTTCATCGCCGGCGCGATGAGCGTGGTGATGCTGACGATCGGCCTGATGGGGCCGCGCACCACCGGGCTCGAACTCGAGAAGATCTCGCATTGACCAGACCCGACGTCGTCGCGCTGCCCGGGCGCGTGCTGTTCCTGGCGGCGGATCCGGCCCTTGTCCGCCGCCAGCTCGCCGGCGAGGACCTCGCCCTCGCCGACGCCCGTCCCCTGCGGGCCGAGATCTCGACCGACGAGATCACCCCGGTGCCCTCGCTGGTCCATTTCGACGCGAGGCTCGCCGACCACGCCCATCTCGGCTTCCGGGCCGGGACCGAGACCCCGATCGGGCCGGGGGCGCTCGCGGCCGGCACATTCTCGGTGCTGGTCGGAGGCGCGCGCTACGGCAAGGGCTCCTCGCGCGAGCACGCGCCGCTCGCCGAGCGGCTCGCCGGCATCCGCCTCGTGATCGCCGAGAGCTTCGAGCGCATCTACCGCCAGAACGCCGACAATCTCGGCCTGTTCACCTCGACCGACCTGGGCCTCGTCGCGCGGATCCGGGCCGGCGAGCCGGTGACGGTGGACGAGCTCGTCGCCGGGCGCGACCCCCTCGCCGCCGCAATCCTGCGCGCCGGCGGGCTCCTCGCCTACGGCCGGGCGCGGCTCGCGGGCGCCCGGCCCGCGGCGCTCCCCGACGACGGCCAGCCGCGGACCTACTTCGAGAAGATCGTGCGGCGCCACGCGCTGGAAACGCCGTCCTGCCCGCCGGTGGGGGAGGCGGGGATGAGCGGCTTCGTGCGCGCGGACCGGCGCTTCATCCACGACATCTATACCGGCATGGCCCGCCACCTGCTGGCCGAGGCGTTCGGGGCCGACCTCGCCCTGCACGAGCCCGCCTCGATCCTCGCCTTCGAGGACCACTACTCCTACACCCATCTCAGCCGCGCCCACCGGGACCTGATGCCCCACGTCGCCGCGGCGTCGCGGGCCCACCGCGCCTTCGTGGCCGAGCACGGCCTCGCCCATCACGGCTACCTCCCGGACGGGCCGGGCTCGGAGGGCATCTCGCACGCCCTGGTGGCCGAGCGTTACGCGCTCCCGGGCCAGCTCGTCGTCGGCACCGATTCGCACACCCCCCATGCGGGCGCCCTCGGCTGCGTCGCCTTCGGGGTCGGCACGACCGACATCGCCAACGCCTTCGTCACCGGGGCGGTGCGGTTCGCGATGCCCGAGAGCATCCGGGTCGAGCTCGCGGGCGCGCTGCCCGAGGGCGTCGGCGCCAAGGACGTGGTGCTGCATCTCCTGGCGTACCCTGAGATCCGCGCCGGGCTCGGGGTCGGCCGGGTGTTCGAGTTCACGGGCGAGGCGGTCGCGGCGCTCTCCACCGACGAGCGCGCGACGCTCACCAACATGACGGCCGAGCTCGGCGGCTTCACCGGCCTCGTCGCCCCGGATGCCGAGACCCTGCGCTTCCTCGCCGAGCGCCGCGGCGCGGCGCCGGACCTGGAGGGCTGGGATCTGGAGGATTGGATGTGCAGCGACCCGGGCGCCGCGTACGCGGCCGAGATCACGGTCGATGTCGGCGCCCTGTCGCCGATGCTGGCGCGCCCGGGCGATCCCGGCAACGGCATCCCGCTCGACGCCCTCGAGGAGCCGGTGCCGATCGACATCGCGTATGGCGGCTCGTGCACGGCGGGCAAGCGGGAGGATTTCGACCGCTACCACGAGGTGCTGTCCTGGGCGGCGGCGCGCGGCCTCGCGGTCGCGCCGGGCGTGCGGCTGATCCTGCAGTTCGGTACCCTCGACGTGCGCCGCTACTGCGAGGCGAGAGGCTACCTCGACGCCTTCGCGGCGGTCGGCGCCGAGATCATGCAGCCCGCCTGCGGCGCCTGCGCCAATTGCGGCCCGGGCGCCTCCGAGACCCGCGACCAGGTCACGATCTCGGCCATCAACCGCAACTTCCCGGGCCGCTCGGGACCCGGACAGGTCTGGCTCGCCAGCCCCGCCACGGTGGCGGCAAGCGCCATCGCCGGGCACATCGCGGGCTTCCACGATCTGAAGCGGGATCGGGCCGGAGGCCCTATCCCATCCTCACTCTCACTTCGAGAGCCTGTCTGATTGCCGGGAATGGCAGTGTCTGTGCCTATTCCATCTCAGGTTCAACCTCAGGATGAAGCTGAGGGCAGGATAAAGACGCCGAGCAGATCAAACAGGCTTTCATACCCTCGCGCCTTGGCATCGACACGTCGATGTCAAGGCGTCCGGCGCATCAGCGCCGACGCCCATTCGGGCTTAGCCAGCACCTTGGAACGGATCCGTTCCAAGGTGCTGCGGTATCAGTGCTCATGGATCCCGGGTTCCGCTTTCGCGGCCCCGGGACGACGATGGCGGACATGAGTTCGGCCTGCCGCATCACGCAGGCTCTCGACGACACCGCGCGAAGCCTTCGAGCTCACCGCTGCCCGTCCCACTTGGCGATCGCGTCCTTGGCGAGCCCCCCGACCCGGGCATGCGGCCGGCCGCCGGTGGTCATCGCCAGAGCGAACAGGATCTCGTCGGCGCGGGGAGCATCCGCCACCGCCACGGTGATCCCGTCGAAATGCGAGCGGACATAGGCCGCGTCCTTGTGGTGGATCGGCACGTCGAGGGTAGCGCCCATCGGTCCGACCTTGGTCATCGACGGCACGATGGCGAGCGCCTGGCCGAGGAGTTCGCGCATCGCGTAGCCGCCGGGCACGTGCCACAGCGCGCCGTGCTCCAGTTCGCCGGAGGCTCCCACCAGCGAGCCCTTGCCGTAGGCCTCGATCCGGCCGGGATCGCCGCCGAGCGCGTCGAGGAGCTTGCGGGCGCACTCGACGCCGAGCGGCTTCAGCGCGTCCATCATCGGGGTGATCTCGGCCTCGTAGCGCCCGGCGAAGGGGTTCTTCAGCACGCAGGCGACCGAGCCCTTGAGGACGGGGGCGCCGAGCGCGGGACCGCCGTCGTGGCGGACCTCCTCGACGGTGACGACGATCTTGCGGACCTCGATCATGGGCGGATCTCCCTTCCGTGTTCGTGAATGCTCGCTTCGAGGATGCTCGCTTCGAGGATGCCTGGCTCTTCGAGGATGACGGACCGGCCCTGGAGCATCAGGGCGGCGGCGCGGATCAGGCCGGCCGCGCGCAATCCCGCCGCCCGCCTCCGCCCGGCCTCGAGGGCGGCGGCGATCTCCTCGGCGGAGAGCGCCGGCACCGCGACGGTGACGAGGCGGGATCCCAGGTCGGAATCGGGGTCGAGGTCGGTCGCGGGCGCGCGCCCCACGCCCGGATGACCGGGCAGGTCGACCGCGTTGGCGATCAGCGTCGCGGCGGCGTCGGCCGCGGCGGCGTCGCGGGCGAGCACCGTCACGGAATCGGCGAGCCCGAGGGAGAACGAGCGACCCTGCCGCCCGGACGTGGCGACGCCGCCGATCCCGTCGCCGTGGCGCAGGGTCACCCGGCCGTTCAGCGCCGGCACCGGGCCGCGGGAGAAATCCGCCGCCACCCCGACCGCCAGGGTCTCGCCCTCGGTCAGATGCACGGCGATGTCGCCGCCGTCGTTGACGAAGGCCTTGTCGAGGGGAGCGGCCTCGCGCATCGCCGCCAGGATCTCGTCCGCCACCGCGCCCGCCACCGCGGCCATCGGGGTGAGGAACTCCTTGTGCGGCCGGCACGCCGCGACCATCCGGCGGGCGATGGCACCGTCGACCCGGGGGCGTTCGCTCACCGGCCGTCGCAACTCCGGAAGCTCGCCGACGAGCTCGCCCAGGATCGTGGCGAAGCGGTCGATGGCGGCCGCGTGCGCCTCCGCCACGGCGCTTCCGGCGCCGTAGGCGCGCAGCACGAGGTCGATCGGACCGTGCTGCAGGTGCAGCCGGCCGTCAGCCAGGACCTGATGCGCCGGGCGGTCCACGGGGCTCAGCCGAGCCGGGCGATGAGGCGGACCAGCTCGTCGGCCTCCGCTGGCGAGAGGGGCGCGAGCGTGCGGGCGGTCACCTCGGGCCCACGGCCCTTCATCGCCTCGATCACCCGGAACCCCTCGTCGGTCAGCGCCAGCAGCACGAGCCGGGCATCGGCCGCGTCCGCGGTCGTCCTCACGAAGCCGCGGGCGGCGAGCCGGCGGGCGACGCCGAACATCGTCGCCGGATCGACCCCGACGAGGCGCCCGACCTGGTTCTGCGAGGTTGCCCCGAGGTCGTGGAGCTTGCACATGACGGCGAACTGCACCGGCGTGACGGAGAAATCCCGCATCACCCCCTCGAAGATCGCGGAGGCGCGCTGGTGCGCCCGCCGGATCAGGTAGCCGATCTGATCCTCGACCCGGTAGGTGCGGAACGCCTCGGCGTCGGCCTCCGGGTCGGGGTCGGGCAGGGGCGCAGGCTTCGCGTGCGGTGCGTTCATGCAACCTCCCCCGCCGGCCAGGGATGGTCCGGATTCCAGGCATCGATTCGCGCGGCCGGTCCGACCTCGCGCAGGACGTCCGTCATCGCGACGACGTCGCCGGCATGTCCCCCCAGGCGGGCATAGAGGTCGCGCGGCAGGGTGAACTCGATCGGCGCCACGATCGCCGGGGTCGGCACCGACCCGAAGGCGTTCTTCGGCAGCCGCGTCACGTCGGCCATCACCGTGATGCCGCCGCCGGGCCAGACGGTGACCGGTGCGCCGCCCATCGTCACCGTCGTCTCGCCGGAGGCGACCGAGCGGGTGAGCAGCACCGGGTTCTCGGTGACGCCGGCCCGCAGGGAGCCGCCGGCGCCGGCCATGAACAGCACGGTGCAGAGCGAGGGCTCGCAATTCTCGCCGATGCGTTCGACCACCTGCCGGACGGGCGCCGGCATCTCGGCCGGCACGGGCCTGAGGTCGTCGTCGAGGACGAGCCAGAGCGCGTGCTCGCCGGTGGTCGAGGTCATGAGGAGGCGCAGGCCCGGCCAGGCGGTGGCGGGGTCGATCGCCTGGATGATGCCGAGCGGGTCGGCGATGTCGGTGCCGCCCCAGCCGATCCCGGGATTGGCGACCTGGAAGTAGCGCCCCGGGGTCGAGCGCCGGCCCTTCACCCGGATGCCGGCCGGGCGCATGCCCAGCACCTTGCCGGCCTGGTGCTCGGTCAGCACGCCGGTGATGTGGTCGTCGACGACGATCACCTCGTCGGCGTGCCCGAGCCACTGGCGGGCGAAGATGCCGACCGTCGCCGAACCGCAGCCGACGCGCATCCGCCGCTCGGGGATGCCGTCGACGATCGGCGCGCGGCCGGCCTGGACCACGACCTCGTGGCCGTCGTCGATCGTCATCGTGACGGGGTCGCCCGAGCAGAGGCGGAGCAGCATCTCGCAGGTGACGTTGCCCTCCTTCTTCGATCCGCCGGTCAGGTGGCGCACGCCGCCGACCGAGAGCATCTGCGAGCCGTACTCGGCCGTGGTGACGTGGCCGACCTCCTCGCCGTTGACCCGGATCGCCGCCCGCTCGGGGCCGAGATGGCGGTCGGTGTCGATCTTCACCTTCACGCCGCAATAGCTGAAGATGCCCTCGGTCACGACGGTGACCGTCTCGACCCCCTCGTGCTCGCTCGCCACGATGAAGGGGGCGGGCTTGTAGTCCGGGTAGGTCGTGCCGGCGCCGATGCCGGTGACGAAGGTGCGCGAGGGATCGAGCACCCGCCCGTCCCACTCCGCGGCGCCGAACGGCACCAGCCTCGCGCCCGCTTCCGCCGCGTCGTGCAGCAGCACGACGGGGTCGGTGCGCACCAGGTGGCCGTCCGCGTTGGCGTAGCGCGAGCAGGCGCCGGAGCGGCCGGGCCGGATCCGGCACAGGACCGGGCAGGCATCGCAGCGCACGATGCCGTCGGCCTCCTGCGCGCCGAACTTCTTGGAGCGCGCTTCCGTGCTCAGGCTCTCGGCGCTCATGGCTGGGTCCCCCCGAGGGATTCGTCGCCCCGCAAGGTTTCCTTGCCCCACAAGGTGTCGGCCTCGTCCGCCCGGTAGTAGCCCCGGCGCAGGTCGCGGGCGACGAGGGCGGGGTCGCGCTCGCCCGGCGCGCCGTAGCCGCCGCCGCCCGGCGTCATCACCTCGACCCGGTCGCCGGCCCGGATCGCGATGTTCTGGTCCTTCGACAGGTGCAGCGGCGTGACCGTCTCCCCGTCGCGGTGGATGCGCACCACGTTCGGGGCCCCGTCGCCCCCGCCCAGCACGCCCGGCGGGCCGAACCGGCCGTGATCCATCACGAACGACGCCCGGGCCTCGCCGCGCAGCAGCTCGACCTCGTAGTGGACGCCGAATCCGCCGCGATGGGCGCCGGCGCCGCCCGATCCCTCGCGCAGGGCGAAGCGGCGGAAGAGGACGGGATAATACTGCTCCATCACCTCGACCGGCGCGGTCTTCGAGATGCCGATGGTCGAGCAGCCGTTCGACAGCCCGTCATGCCCGGCATTGCCGCCGTAGCCGCCCCCGGTGATCTGGTACATCACGTAAGGCGTGTTCTTGCCCGGGTCGAAGCCGCCGAGCGCGAAGTTGCCCGAGGTGCCGGCGGGCGCCGCCGTCACCTTCTCGGGGATCGCCTGGACGAGGGCGAGGAACACGGCCTCGGCGATGCGCTGGCTCACCTCGGCCGCGCAGCCCGAGACCGGCCGCGGATAGCGCGCGTCGAGGAAGGTGCCCTCGGGCCTGTGGATCGTCAGCGGCTCGAAGGTGCCGGCATTGATCGGCACGTCCGGGAAGACGTGCTTCACGGCGAGGTAGACCGAGGAATAGGTCGTCGCCACGACCGAGTTCATCGGGCCGCGGCAGGGCGGCGAGGAGTCCGAGAAGTCGAAGGTCAGCCCGTCGCCGGCCTTGGTCATCGTCAGGGCGATGCGCAGGGGCTCGTTCACGACTCCGTCGGAATCGACGAAGGCCTCCGAGGTGTAGGTGCCGTCCGGGATCTGGCGGATCTCGGCCCGCATCCGCTCGGCCGAGCGGGCGCGGATTTCCCGGATCGCGGCGTCCAGGGTCTCGCGGCCGACCTTCGCCAGGAGGTCGGCGAGCCGGCTCTCGCCGACCATCAGGGCGGCGGCCTGCGCCTTGATGTCGCCGATGCGCTGGTCGGCGACGCGGATGTTCGAGGAGATGATCGCGACGATCTCCGGATCCATCGTGCCGCGCTTGAACAGCTTGACCGGCGGCAGGCGCAATCCCTCCTGCTCGACTTCCGTCGCGTGGGCCGAGAAGCCGCCCGGCACCATGCCGCCGATATCGGGCCAGTGGCCGGTATTCTGCAGCCAGCAGAACAGCGCGCCCTCGACGAAGACGGGCTTGACGAAGCGCACGTCCATCAGGTGCGTGCCGCCGAGATAGGGGTCGTTGACGATGTAGATGTCGCCGGGCTCCGGTGCCCCGACCCGACCCTCGCGGATCAGCCGGATCAGCTCGCCCGTCGAGTACTGCATCGTGCCGACGAAGACCGGCAGGCCGAACTCGCCCTGCGAGATCAGCGCGCCGGTGTCGCGGTCGTAGATGCCGTCCGAGCGGTCGTCGGCCTCGGCGATCACCGGCGAGAAGGCCGAGCGCGAGAAGGCGATGTCCATCTCGTTGCAGACCTGCTGCAACCCGGCCTGGATCACCGCGAGGGTGAGGGCGTCGAGCTGGCTCATACGCGAATCCTCAAGTTGCCGATGGCGTCGACCCGGGCCGCGGCGCCGGGCTCGATCACCGTGGTGGCATCCAGCTGCTGGATCACCGCGGGGCCGGGGATCTCGGCCCCGAGCGGCAGGGCCTCGCGGGCGTAGATCGCCGCCTCGTGCCAGGCGCCTCCCGCGTAGACCGGCCTCGTGCCGAGGCGGGCGCCGGCGAGGTCGGTGCGCCCGCGCGCATCGATGAGCGCGGCGAGCGGGAAGGGCTTGCGCCGGCCGATCACCGAGGTGACGAGGTTGACGAGCACCGCCCGGATCTCCGGCAGCCGGACCTGGAAGCGGCGGAAATAGGCCGCCTCGAACAATTCCTGCAGCGTCGCGCGGTCGATCTCCGGGGAGGGCAGGGCGACGCGGATCAGGTGGGTCTGGCCGCGGAACTGCATGTCGGCCCCGTAGGTGACCGTGGTCTCCTCGATCTCCGCCTGCTCCTCGGCCACCATCGCCAGCGCGTCCGCCGCCTGCTCCTCGAGCACGGTGCGCAGATCCGCCATGTCGAGCCCGTCGAGCGGCCGGTTGAGGGTACGCACGCGGTCCTGGCGCAGGTCGGCGACGAGGCAGCCGAGGGCGTTGGTGAGCCCGGGGCGCGCCGGCACCAGCACCTCCGGGATGCCGAGCTCGCGGGCGAGCGCCACGGCGTGGAGCGGGCCGGCGCCCCCGAAGGCGAAGAGCACGAAGTCGCGCGGGTCGTAGCCGCGCGACAGGGACACCATGCGGATCGCCCCTGTCATGTGGACGTTGCCGAGCCGGATCACCGCCTCGGCGGCCTCCTCGACGCTCATGCCGAGCGGGCCGGCGAGGTCGCGGGCGAAGGCCTCGCGGATCGCGTCGAGGGACACGCCCGCCCGCACGGCGGTGAGCCGGCCCGGATCGAGCCGCCCGAGGACGAGGTTCGCGTCGGTGATGGTCGGCCGGGTGCCGCCGCGGCCGTAGCCGATCGGGCCCGGCTCGGAGCCGGCGCTCTCGGGCCCGACCCGGAGCATCCCGGCGCGGTCGACGGAGGCGATCGAGCCGCCGCCGGCCCCGACCGTGTGGACGTCGACCATCGGCAGGTGGATCGGCAGCCCGTAATCGATGGTGAGTTCCGCAGAGACCTCCGGCACGCCGCCGGCGATCAGCGCCACGTCGGTCGAGGTGCCGCCCATGTCGTAGGTGATGGCGTTCGTCAGCCCCGACTGGGCGAGGGTCGCGGCGGCGGCCATCACGCCCGAGGCCGGGCCCGACATCACGGTCTTCGCCGCCGCCTCGACCACGAGGCCCGCCGGCACGGTGCCGCCGTTGCCGTTCATCACCAGGAGGTCGCGGGCAAATCCCTTCGCCCGCAGCTCGTCCTGGAGACGGCGGACGTAGCGGTCGAGGATCGGCTGCACCGCGGCGTTGACCGACGCGGTGGTGCCGCGCTCGTACTCGCGGAACTCCGACAGGAGCGCGTGGCCGAGGGTGACGTAGGGGTTCGGCCAGATCGCGCGGGCGATGGCCCCGGCGCGCAGCTCGTGCTCCGGGTTGGCGTAGGCGTGCAGGAAGTGGATCACCAGGGCCTCGCAGCCCTCGGCCAGCAGGTCGCGCACGGCCTCGGCGACCGCCGTCTCGTCGAGGGGGGTGCGGACCGCGCCGTCGGCCATGACGCGCTCGGGCACCTCGCGGCGCCACTCGCGCGGGATCAGCGGCTCGAAGGTGCCAAACAGCCCGTAGGGCTTGGGCCGGGTGCGGCGCCCGAGCTCGAGGACGTCGCGGAACCCTTCGGTGGTGATCAGCCCGACCTTCGCGGTCTTGCGCTCCAGCACCGCGTTCGTGGTGGCGGTGGTGCCGTGGATGACGAGGTCGAGGTCGGCCGGGGTCACCTCGGCGGCCCGGATCGCCGCGATCACGCCCTCGGCCTGGTTGCGGATCGTCGTCGGCACCTTGGCGAGGCGCACCCGCACGCCCGATCGATCCGCCTCCGTCAGGAGAAGGTCGGTGAAGGTGCCGCCGACATCGATGCCTGCCACGCGTCTCACGTCACACCTCGATCATTCGCCTACGAACGGTCTCGTTGGGGGGCCGGCGGGGGGCCGGCCGTGTCCGTCATCTGTCTCCCCATGCTGGGGAGGTTCGCACGTCTCCCCTCTCCCGTGTGGGAGAGGGGCCGGGGGTGAGGGTGACATGCGTCCGTGTAAAGCTCTGCACGTCGTGCTGGTAGCTCGACGGTTCAGGGTCATTGCGGAAGCGTGTCACCCTCACCCCTACCCCTCTCCCACTCGGGAGAGGGGATCCCGCGCCATACCCGGTCTCGCACCTCACACCGTCAGGTACGCCTCCCGCACCGCCTCGTCCGCCTCCAGCGCCGCCATCGTGCCCTCGAAGTGGATCGCGCCCTTCTCGATCACGTAGGCCCGGTCCGAGACCGCGCCGGCGAAGCTGAGGTTCTGTTCGGAGAGCAGGACCGCGATGCCCTCGCGCTTCATCCGCAGGACCGCGTCGGCCATCTGCTCGACGATGACGGGGGCGAGGCCCTCCGAGGGCTCGTCGAGGAGCACCGCGTGGGGGTTGCCCATCAGCGTGCGGGCGATGGTGAGCATCTGCTGCTCGCCGCCCGACATCGCGGCGGCGCGGCGGGTGCGCATCTCGGCGAGGTTGGGGAAGATCGAGAACAGCTTGTCCGGCGTCCAGGCCGCGCGCCCGTCGGCCGGCACCTTGCGGCCGACCTCCAGGTTCTCCATCACGGTCAGGTCGGTGAAGATGCGCCGGTCCTCCGGCACGTAGCCGAGGCCGCGGCGGGCGACGCGGAACGGCTCCCAGCCGGTGACCGCCTGGCCCTCGAACCAGACCGTGCCGCCGGTCGGCGGCAGCACGCCCATGACGGCCTTCAGCGTCGTCGACTTGCCGGCGCCGTTGCGGCCCATCAGCGCCACGACCTCGCCGGGCCGAAGCCGCAGGGTGACGCCGAACAGCACCTGGGCGCGGCCGTAGGCGGCGGTGAGGCCCGACACGTCGAGGAGGGGGGTCTCGCGGGATCTCGGCATCACGCCACCGCCTTCCGGCGCGCGCGCATCGCCGCCTCGGTGCCGGCCTCGCCGAGATAGACCTGCTTGACCCGCGGGTTGGCGCGGATCTCCTCCGGCGTGCCGGCGGCGATGATCTCGCCGCGCACCAGCACCAGCACCCGGTCGGCATGGGCGAAGACCGCCTCCATGTCGTGCTCGGTGTAGAGGACCCCGATGCGGTTCGTGCGCGCCACCTCGGCGGTGAGCGCCATCAGCCCCGAGCGCTCCCGCGGCGCCATGCCGGCGGTGGGCTCGTCCATCAGCAGGAGCTTCGGGCGCGAGGCGAGCGCCACCGCGAGTTCCACCCGCTTCACGTCGCCGTAGGCGAGCTCCGAGACCGGACGGTCGCCGTCGGCCCGCATGCCCACCCCGGCGAGCAGGGCGAGCGCCTCGTCGCGGTAGAGGGCGCGGGCATCCCGGAACAGGCTGCGGGTGCGGCCGTGATGCGAGAGGAGCGCCATCTGGACGTTCTCGGCCACCGTCATCGACACGAAGGTCTGGGCGACCTGGAAGGTGCGCCCGACGCCCGCCTTCCAGATCGCCCGCGCCGGCAGGCCGGCGATCGAGCGGCCGTCGAGGGCGATGGTGCCGGCATCCGGGCGAAGCTGGCCGCCCACCATGTTGAAGGTGGTGGACTTCCCGGCCCCGTTCGGCCCGATGATCGCCAGCATCTCGCCGGCTTCAAGCGTGAACGACACGTCCTTCGCCGCGGCGACGCCGCCGAAGCGCTTGGTCAGGCCGGCGACGACGAGGAGCGTCATGCCGAGGCCTCCACCGGTTTCGGCGCGGCCGCCCGGCGGCCCCGCAGGGCCTCGGCGGCGCCCGCGAGCCCGCGCGGGAAGGCGAGCACGGTCGCGATGATGGCCAGCCCCAGGAGCAGGCGCCAGAACTCGGTCAGCGGCATCACCGCGTCCTTCAGCGCGTGGAAGAAGGCGGCGCCGACGAGCGGGCCCATCACGGTCTGGATGCCGCCGACCAGCACCATCACCAGGAAGTCGATCGAGAGCGGGATGCCGGTGAGCGTCGGGTCGATCGAGCCCTTCATGAAGGCGTAGAGCCCGCCGGCGAGCCCGGCCGCGGCGCCGGCCAGGGTGAAGCCGAGCCAGCGATGGGTGCGCACGTCGAGGCCGATCGCCTCGGCGCGGGTGGCAGAATCGCGCGCCGCCCGCAAGCCGTAGCCGAAGGGCGCGTAGATCACCCGGCGCAACAGGACGATCGCGGTGAGCGACAGGAGGGCGACGAGGTAGAAGTAGGTGGTGCGGCCCGACGCCCAGGCCGACGGCCAGACCCCGACGACGCCGTTGTCGCCCCCCGTCACCTCGACCCACTGGAAGCAGACCGCGTAGACGATCTGCCCGAAGGCCAGCGTCAGCATCGCGAGGTAGATGCCCGACAGCCGCACGATGAAGAAGCCGAACAGGGCCGCGCCGAGGCCCGCCGCGAGGGGCGCTACGACGAGCGCCAGCTCCATCGGCGCCTTGAACGGGCCGGTCACGAGGAGCCCGGCCGCGTAGGCGCCGAGGCCGAAATACGCCGCGTGACCGAACGAGACGAGCCCGCCGACGCCGACGAGGAATTGCAGCGAGAAGGCGGCGAGCGCGAAGACCAGGATCTCGGTCGCGACCTTGACCTTGTAGGCGTCGCCGACGAGCGGCACTGCCAGCAGGGCGACGACCGCGAGGCCGGCGAGCGCGCCTTCCGCCCGGCGGAAGCGGCGCAGGGACGGGATGCCCTCCGGCGGCATCACCCGGCCGGACGCGACCTCGGGCCGGCCGAACAGGCCCCAGGGCTTGACCACCAGCACCACCGCCATCAGGGCGAAGACCAGGACCAGCGTCACCTTCGGGAAGATCAGGATGCCGAAGGCCTGGAGCTGGCCGATGAGCAGCGCGGCCACGAAGGCGCCCGGCACCGAGCCCATGCCGCCGATCACCGTGACCACGAAGGCGTCGGTGATGACCGAGAGGTCCATGTGGGCGTTGGCGGGGATGCGCGGGATCTGGAGCGCGCCGCCCAGGCCCGCGAGGCTCGCGCCGAGGAACAGCGTCAGGGTGAAGAGCCGGGCCTGGTTGACGCCGAGGGCGCCGACCATCTCGCGGTCCTGGGTCGCGGCCCGGATCAGCACGCCGAAGCGGGTGCGGTGCATGAGGAGCCAGAGGAGGCCGAGCACCAGGGGACCGACCGCGATCAGCACCAGTTCGTAGGCGGGAAAGCGCTGGCCCAGGATCTCGACGCCGTGGCGCAGCGACGGCGCGCGGGGACCCGCGATGTCGACCGGGCCCCAGACCTTGAGCACTAGGTCCTCGACGATCAGCACGACGCCGAAGGTGGCGAGCAACTGAAAGAGTTCGGGCACCCGGTAGATGCGGCGGAGCAGCACCACCTCGACCGCGACGCCGATCAGCCCGACGAGGAGGGCGGAGAGCAGGACCCCAAGGAAGAACGCGGCGGGCGAGTAGGAGAGATCGAGGAGCCGCGGCACCAGCGTGACCGCGATGTACGCCCCCAGCATGTAGAACGAGCCGTGGGCGAAGTTCACGATCCGGGTGACGCCGAACACGATCGTCAGCCCGGAGGCGATGATGAACAGCGAGGAGGCGCTGGCGAACCCGGAGAGCGCCTGGAGGACGAGGAAGGACGGGTCCATGGGGCTTGCCGCTCCGGCGCGCGTCTCGGGGGTCAGGCCTTGCGGGCCGCCTTCACCTCGGCCTCGGGGAACATGTAGTTCGCCCCGTCGGCGTAGCGGATCTTCTTCATCGTGCCCTGACGCCCGTTCAGCGCCGTCTCGCCGATCCAGGCGCCGAGCGTCGACTGGTGGTCGAGCGCCCGCATCGTCACCGGGCCGGCGATGGTCTGGGAGGTCAGGCCCTCGAGCGCCGCGATCATCGCCTCGGTCTCCGTCGAGCCGGCCTTCTCCAGCATGTCGCGGATCATGCCGACGACGACGTAGCCGAGGAGCGAGCCGAGGCGCGGCGTGTCGTTGAACCGGGCCCGGTAGGCGGCCACGAACTCCTTGTGGCCGTTGCCCTCGATCGTCTCCCACGGATAGCCGGTGGTGACCCAGCCCTCGGGCGTCTCGTCGCCGAGCGGGATCATGTATTCCGGCTCGCCGGTGAGCAGGCTCGCGACGGTGCGCTTCTCGAACAGACCGCGGGTGTTGCCCTCGCGCACGAAGGCGGTGAGGTCGGCGCCGAACAGCACGTTGAACAGCCCGTCGGCCTTCATCTGCGACAGGGCGCCGACGGTGGCGCCGGCATCGACCTTGCCGAGCGCCGGGAACTGCTCGCCGACCACCTCGAAGCCCGGCACCGCGGCGCTCATCAGCTTCTTGAAGTTGGCCGCCGCCGACTGGCCGTACTCGTAGTTCGGCGCCACGATCGCCCAGCGCTTGATGCCGCGGTCCTTGACCGCCTCCACCAGCATCCGGGTCTGCATGTAGGTGTTGGGCCGCACCCGGAAGGTGTAGCGGTTGCCGCTGCCCATGGTGAGGGCGTCGGTGAGCGGCTCGGTGGCGAGGAACAGGGCCTTGCGCTGGTTGGCGAAATCCGCGACGGCCAGGCCGACGTTGGACAGGAAGGTGCCGCACAGGAAGGCGACGTTCTCGCGGGTCAAAAGCTCCTCGGCGACCCGGGTCGCGTCGCCGGGCGTCGAGCCGTCGTCGCGGAACACGATCTCGATCGGGCGGCCGCCGAGCGCCTTGATGCCGCCGGCCTTGTTGACGGCGTCCTGGGCAAGCTGCATGGCATTGCGGTAGGGCACCGCGAAGGCGGCCATGCGGCCGTAGGAATTCAGCTCGCCGATCCGGATCGGCCCGGATCCCTGCGCCAGCGCCCCCCGGGACGCCGCGAGGCTCAGCGGGGCGGCGGCGAGGCCGCCGAGGACCGTGCGGCGGGACAGAGGCAGCACCATCTCGTCGCGGGTCGACATCTTGTCCGGGGGCGACATGGCGAGAACCTCCGTCCGGTTCCGGCGCGACCAGGAGCCGCCGGAAGGTCTTTTCGTTCGTCTACGAACGATATGCGGGCCACGATACTTGGCTCGTGCCGGGACGCAAGGGTCAAGTCTGCGGAAAATCCGGGCGGCGTCTGTCGCGCGAACGGGCAGCCATGCGGGCTGCCCGGTTCTAGAGGCCGGCCTCGCGGGCGAGCCAGGCGTCGAGGGCGCGCTCGCGCTCGGCCTCGATCATCGCGGCGGTCCAGGCCGCCTGCTCGATGCGCGCGGTCTCGGCCGTGTCCTCGTCGCGATCGGGTGAGGGCTGCATCGCGCGTCTCCGTTCCTCGTCGTCCTCGACGAGAACAAAATAGGAACTCGCATCGACGACGACAAGCCGGCCGCCCTGGGGAAAACCGGGAGGCCGAGATTCGGGAATTCGGAACTCGGGAGCTTGGCCGCGCTACCGCGCGTTGCCGCCCCACACCACCTCGGAGGAAAAGCCCATGCGTTCGACCCTGCTCGCCCTCGCCGCCACCGTCGCCCTCACGGGGGCCGCCCTGGCGCAGGCCGGCGTTCCCGGCTCGGCCGAGAACAACATGAACAATCCCGGCAGCGTGAAGAGCAACGCCGAGAAGGGCATGCCCGGTCGCGACATGCCGGCCACCACCGGCACCGTGGCGCCCGTGGCGCCGGGTTCGGCCGCCCGCACCGACGACCTGCCGAGCCACAGCGGCGGCAACGCCGCGGCGACGAGCCCGGCCAACCGGACCCGCTGAACGCGACGACGCGACGGGCGGGGGCGATCCCCGTCCGCTCGCCGTTCCGACGCTCGATATGCGGGACGCCCTACGACCGCACCTCGCGCTTGGCGACGAAGTTGATCTCGTCCACCAGCACGTCCTTGACCACGTCGCCCCCTAAGCGCTCGTTGACCTTGGCGCGCACCTCGGCCAGCCGCTTGGTGATGTCGTATTTCGCCAGGCGGCGGAAATCGAGGGCCGGGTCGGCGTAGATCTGGCGGAAGGCCTCGTCGACCACGAAGGCATTCGGCGGCACCGGCAGGGTGTGCATCAGCTTGGCATCCGCCGTGAAGACGAGGACGGCGATGACGTAGCCCTGGACGCGGCCGTCGGCGATCATCGGGATGTTGATTGGCGCGAGCTTCTGGTACTGGAGTCCCTCCAGGTACGGCTCGGTCTTCTTCGAGAAGATGCCGCCGCCGAAGGTCACCGCGCCGTAGCAGGACGCGATGGTGACGGCGCAGATCCACAGGCCGGTGATCAGGATCTTCATGACCGCAGGCTCGCCCGCGCGGTGTAGGTGCCGTCCGACTCGGCGGCGAGCGCCGCCCGGGCCAGGGTGTCGTCGATCTCCTCCAGCGCCCGCAGGTGCAGGGCGACGACTTCCTGGTTGCGGGCGAGCTTGTCGCGCAGGCGCGCGAGGTGGATCGCCACCGTGGCGTCGAGCGTCGCGGTGTCGAGGCCGCGGGTGAGGCGGGTGAGCTCCAGGAGCCCCTGGCTCTTGCGGCGGTTGAGGTCGGCGAGGTCGACGGGAAGGCGGGCCTCCAGGGCCTCGGTCTCCTCCTCGACCACGGCCTCCAGCCGCTTGACGCAGGCGAGCAGCATGGCGGTCAGACCTTGGCCGCGGGGTTCGCGGCCTCCGCCGGCGCGGGAGCGGGAGCGGCCGGGTGGGCGGTCGTCAGCATCCTGGCGATGCCGATGCCGCCGGCCTTGGCGATCTGGGTGCCGATCTGCTCGGACAGCATCGACTTCCAGATCCCGCCGGCATTGCCCTTGCCGTACACGGTCTCGGACTTCTCCGGCATCATCGCCTCGACGAATTGCTGGAGCACCAGCCCCTCGAACTTCTTGTAGGGATCGCTGCCGGCGCCCGACAGGCTGGTCTGGTTCTGCAGGCCGGTGAGGGTGCCGCGGGCATCGAGCGGCATGTGGGTCGAGAGGCCGACGTCGCGGGCCGCATCCGCGAAGGCGGTGGCGCCGGCGCTGCCGGGCTGCGACAGCTTGGCCGCGGCCTCCTGGTAGCGCGCCGGATCGGCGGCCCGGGCGACGTCGAGCACGATGTCGGAGGGCGGGGAGATGCTCATCGGCTTGACGTCCGGATTCTCGTGGTGAACGAAGCCTTACCCGCCCTGGCTTACGGGAGGCTTGCGTCGCGACGCCCGATGCGGGCGGCGAGCCCGTCGAGGCGCTCGAGGTCGTCGCGCTTGTCCGCCTCGCGGCGGTGGTCGTCGGCCCGGCGCTCGGACAGGGCCTCGGCCCGCTTCTTCGCGAGGCCGCGCTCGCGCACCGCCTCGGCCTGCGCCGCGGCCTCGGCCTCCAGCGCGGTGGCCTGCGCCGCGAGGCTGCGCAGGCGCCTTGAGGTCACCTCCAGCAGCATCGGGCCGTGATCGGAGGAGGCGAGCGCCGCGAGCAGCCGCGCCCGGTCGGCCTCGATCCCGGCCGCGCGCTCGCGGATGCCGGCGAGCTCGACCTCGGCCGCGCGCCGCATCTGCTCCTGCACGGCGACGAGGCGCTGGGCGCGCTTGAGGCGGTCGCCGGTGCCCTGCGCCATCAGCCGCGCTGCAGCCAGGCCGCGTAGCCGAGGAGGAACTGCGTCATGAACTCGCCCGCGAGATAGTAGAGCATCAGGAGGCCGCCGAACATCACGAACGGCGTGGCGACGAAGTAGACCGGAATCGTCGGCGTGAGCTTGTTGACGAAGCCCGCCGCCAGGTTGACCAGGATCGCGTAGATGATGAACGGCGCGGTGATGCGCAATCCCAGCATGAAGGCTGCGGCGACCTGGTCGACGATCCGGGTCAGGATCACCTGGGAGCCGACGCCCTCGCCGGGCGGGATGCGGGCGTAGGATTCGACGAGGCCGCGAAACAGCTCCCAGTGCAGGTCGGCGGCGAACAGGATCGCGGTCGCGGTGAGCAGGATCAGCGCCTCGACCGCCGGCACCGGGTCGCTGCCCTCGATCGGCGAGCCCGGCATGCTGCCGAAGCCCACCATGGTCGAGGTCGCGTTCATCACGGTCTCGAGGACCAGGATGAAGATCCGGCCGAGAAAGCCGATCATCAGCCCGGTCAGGGTCTCGCTGGCGATCCAGGCGAGCGTCTGGGTCGGGGCCTGGCCGGCGAGCCGCGGCTCGAATTGCGGCACGATCAGCGGCGCGATGGCGAGCGAGACCGCGCCGGCGATGAGGAGGCGGACCTGCTGCGGCACCCGCGGGCTGGAGAAGCCCGGCACCACGAGGAGGCAGCCGCCGACCCGGCAGAAGATCAGGAAGACCGCGAGGAAGCTGTCCGGCCCGATCCCCGTCACGAGACCGTGCCCAGCGACTTGATCTCGACGCCCCGCGCGATCTCGAGGTGCGAGAGCACCGGCAGGGTGGGGAAGATCCGCTCGATGATCATCCGCACGTAGGGCCGGGCGTCCGGCGCGGTGACGAGGGCGAAGCCGTGCACCTCCCGCATCCGCGTGCGGATCGCCTCCGAGGCCTCGGTGCCGAACTGCTCGACGAGCCGCGGGTCGATGTCGAACTCCACCACCTCGCCCTTGGCGTCGCGCTTCAGGCTCTGGTGGAACGACAGGTCCCAGCTGGCGCCGAGCCGGAGCACGTTGAGCACGCCGTTCTCGGCGAGGTCGCCGCAGATCTGCTGCGCCATGCGCATCCGCACGTGCTCGGCGATCTGCTCGGCCCGGCGCGCGTGGGGGGTGATCTCGGCCACCGCCTCCAGGATCAGGTGCAGGTTGCGGATCGAGACCCGCTCGGCGAGCAGCAGCTTCAGGACCGCCTGCAGGCCCGAATACGAGATCTGCGACGGGCAGATCTCGTCGAGCAGGCGCTTGTATTCGGGGTCGAGCCGGTCGAGCAGGCCGCGCATGTCCTTGTAGGACAGGAATTGCGGCAGGTTGTTGCGGATCACCTCGGAGAGGTGGGTGAGCAGCACCGAGGCGCCGTCGATCGGCTCGAACCCGCCGCGGCGCACCTCCGCCGCGTAGGAATCCATCACCCACAGCGCCCTGAGGCCGAAGGCCGGCTCGCGCACCTCGTCGCTCGGCACGTCGGGCTTCGGCCCGTCGCCGACCACCACCAGCATCTCGCCGGGGCGGATCTCCTGGGCGGCCGCCACGGTGCCGTGGATCATGATCTGGTAGCTCTTGGGCGGCAGCGCGAGGTTGTCCGTGACCTTGATGTCCGGCACCACGAAGCCGTACTGGCGCGCGAACTTGCGCCGCATCTTGGCGACCCGGTGGCCGAGCTCGGCTTGGCTAGCCTGGATCTGCGAGGCGGCCTGGCGGCCGAGGCAGAGCTCGATCTCCGGGGTCTTGAGCGAGTCCTTGACCGAATCCTTCTCCTTGGCCTCGGCCTGCTTCACCGCCTCCTCGGCCTTGGCCCTGGCGGTCGCCGCCTCGGCCTGGGCCTGGAGCCGGCGGGGGATGGTGCGGGCGATGAAGAACAGGAGGCCGCTCAAGGCCGTGAAGGGCAGGAAGGGCAGGCCCGGCACGAGGGCGAACACCCCCATCATGGCCGCCGCGACGAGCAGCGCGCGGGGATAGGCGCCGAGCTGGCCGATCACCGCCTGCTCGGCGGTGCCCCGCGTGCCGCCCTTCGAGACGAGGAGGCCGGCGGCGAGCGAGACGATGAGCGCCGGGATCTGCGAGACCAGGCCGTCGCCGACCGAGAGCTTGGTAAAGATGTCGGCGGCGGTGCCGAGCGGCAGGCCGTGCCGCGTCGTGCCGATGATGATGCCGCCGAAGACGTTGACCGCGATGATGATGAGCGAGGCCACCGCCTCGCCGCGCACGAACTTCGAGGCGCCGTCCATCGAGCCGAAGAAGGCGCTCTCCTCCTCCAGCTCCCGGCGCCGGCGCTGCGCCTCCTTGTCGTCGATCAGCCCGGCATTGAGATCGGCGTCGATCGCCATCTGCTTGCCGGGGATCGCGTCGAGGGTGAAGCGGGCGCCCACTTCCGCGATGCGGGTCGCGCCCTTGGTGATGACGAGGAAGTTGACCGTGATCAGGATCAGGAACACCACGATCCCGATCACGAAGTCGCCGCTCATCACGAATTGCGAGAAGCCCTGGATGACGTGGCCGGCGGCGTCCACGCCCTTCTGGCCGTTGGCCAGGATCAGCCGGGTCGTAGCGATGCCGAGCGCCAGCCGAAGGAGGGTGGCGATCAGCAGCACGGTCGGGAAGGCCGAGAATTCGAGCGGCTTCTGGATCCAGAGCGCCACCATCAGGATCAGCACCGACAGGGCGATCGAGAAGGCGAGCCCGACATCGATGAGCAAAGCCGGCACCGGCAGGAACAGCACCGCCAGGATCGCCACGATGCCGGCCGCGAAGCCGAAATCCCGCCGCGACTTGCGCTCGACCGCCGGCGCCACGCCCACCGCCATGACCTCACCACCCTCCGCGCAGGATTGTCGCGAGGGGGTGTGCCACGGCTAGCTTGCGCGGGGGTTGGGCTCCCTCAGAACCCCGTCGCGATCCGCCCGTAGGCGGCTTCCGCGAAGGCGTGGATCTGCCCGCCGACGAAGGTGCCGGTGACGAGGAGCACCAGCAGGATCACCACGATCTTCGGCACGAAGGTCAGGGTGACCTCCTGGATCTGGGTGAGCGCCTGCAGGAGCGCCACCGCGATGCCGACGAGCATCGCGGCGCCGACCGCAGGGCCCGCCGCGACGATCACGGTCCAGATCGCCGCGCGGACGAGTTCGAGGGCGTCGACCTCGTTCATGAGGAATCTCCGAAGCGCCAGGTGCTGGGCGCGAGCACCTTACTGGATGGTGACGCCGGAGGTCAGCAGCACGTCCTGGCCGTTGGTCAGCCGCGCCAGCGCCCCGTCGCTCGTCACCCGCACCGACTGGACGGTGCCGGTCATCGTGCCGTCGGCGGAGGTGAGGGTGCGGCCGATGACCGTGTCGGCCTGGTCGAGGAAGCTCGAGGAGAGCAGCGAGTCGAGCTTCTGGTTGGTCTTCGTCGCCTGCTCGACCTGCGAGAAGGTCGCGAGCTCGCCGACATACTGGGTCGAGTCCATCGGCTTGGTCGGATCCTGGTTCTTGAGCTGCGCCATCAGCAGCGTCAGGAAGGTGTCCGAGTTCATCGAGGCGGCGACCGAGCTGCCGGCCTTGGCGGCGGCGGCCGTGGTGGAGGTGCCGCCCGCGGTGGCGCTGGCGGTGCTGTCGACGGTCATTCAGGCCTCCGGATCGAGGGCGGGCAGGGAGGGGGAGGCGGCGCGGCGGCCGGGCACGGAGGCAGGGACGGGAACCTGGGGCCGCGCCGGCGCCCGCTCCCGGGAGCGCTCGGGCCCGCGGGCGCGCCGCGCGAGGGTGCCGAGCGCCGGGACCGGCGCGAGGGGTACCTCGCCCTGCGCCATCAGGGCGGCCTCGAGGGGGTAGAGCCCTCGGATCAGCTTCAGGGCCTCGTACAGGCGGCCGGCCTCGACGAAGGAATGGGCGGCCTCGAGCCCGTCGCGCAGCACCGCCTCGCCAGTCGTCGCCAGCAGGCCGGCCCGGATGCCATCGTAGAGTCCCCGGGCCACCTCGGCCCGGCCGGGGTCGATCAGCATGGTCTGGGCCGCGAAGTAGAGCTGGCGCAACGGCGTCGTCGCCTCCTCGGCCTGGAGCACGTGGCTCTCGAGCAGGAAGGTCGCGTCGTTCATGAGCTCGATCGCCACCTTGCGGTCGACCCGCAGGACGGCGCCGTTGATGTAGATCCGCTCGCCGGCACGCAGCGACAGGCGCATGGCGGCGCTCACCGCAGCCCGTCGCGGATCGAGGCGTTCACCTCGATCAGCGCGGCGAGGCTGCGCTCGGGCGAGCGCAGGACCGCGCCCGCCTCCTGCATGGTCCAGGCGCCGATCGACATCAGGTCGTCGCGCAAGGAGGCGGGCAGGGCGTTCTCGGGCGCCAGGAGGTCGGCGATCAGCACGTTCCAGAGGCTCTGCAGGAAGCCGATGGCGGCCGTCCGCTCCGGGCCGGCGAGGCCGCGGGCCTCGACGTCGCGCAGGAGGGTGAGCGCCCGGTCGAAGGCGGCGCGCTCGCGCTCGCGGCCGACCTCCGGGGCGTCCTCCAGGATCTCGGAATAGGAAAAGCGGTACATCGGGCCGATGCCTCGTCGGTCTGGTGTCTTGCTGAGTCTTGCCGTGCCGGGACGGATCGCGTGCTGCGCGAGGCCCGTTACGCGACGTATTTCAGGAGCGACAGCTCCTGGAGCTGCGCGGTCAGCGAGTAGGACATCTGGAGCTGCGTCGTCGCGGCGTTGAGCCGGGTCTTGGCCTCGGCCGGATCGACCGCCTCGAGGCGGGCGATCTCCTTGGTGATGAGGTCGGCCTGCGCGTCGAGCCGGGTGTTGGCGTCGGCGAGGCGCGACTGGCTGCGGCCGAGATCGGCCTGCAGCGAGACGAGCCCGGCGCTGCCTTTGCTGAGAAGGCCCATCACCCGGCCGGAGACGACGTCCTGCGCCTCCGCCGACAGGCCGGTGAGGCCGAGCCCCGCCACGACGGCGGCCTGGGCGAGCTGACGGAACGGCGCGGCATCGGCGGTGACCGAGGTGGTCACGGTCTCGCTGAGCGAGATCCGGCTGGTGACGGCGGTTCCCGAGGCCTGCGACCAGGTGGTGCCCCAGTTCGGGTCGGCGAACTGGGCCGCGACCGTGCCCTCCAGGAAGTTCTGGATCTGGGACGCCGTCAGGGTGGCGGACCGCGCATCGCCGGGCGGGAAGCCGAAGGCGAGCTTGAAGGCCGCCGCGGCATTCGCCTTGGCGTTCGCCGCGGCGTCGTCCCGGATCGGGCCGGTGCCGGTATTGGTGCCGGCGAACAGGGCCTGCCCGGTGGCCTTGGTGTTGAGGAGGGCGGTGAGCGACGCGAGGGTGTCGTCGGCCGAGGCCGCCATGGCGGCGACGCGCTTGTCCGCCGTCAGCCCGGTCAGGCTTGCGAAGGTCGCGTCGGCGGATTTCTGCATCTGCTGCAGGGTGCCCTGGCTCGCGCCGAGGCGGAGCGCCGTGACGCCGTTGCCGTCCTTGAGGACGGCGATCTCCGCCGCGCTCTGGCGCAAGGAGAGGCTGCGGCTCACCTGGCCGCCGAGCGCCAGCCCGACATCGGCGTAGCGCCCCTCGGCGATCTCCCGGGTCGCGTCGGCGATCTCGGACTGGAGCTTCGCCGCCCCGCTGCGGGGCGCGTTCCACAGGCTGAGGCTGGAGATGTAGCTCGTGGTCATCATGGCTGGCAGGGCTCTGTCTTCCGGGGTCGCCGCCGCGACGCCTCAGCGGATCGCGTTCAGGAGGGTCGTCAGCAGGTCGTCCACCATGGTCAGGATCTTGGCCGAGGCGGTGTAGGAGCGTTCGAGCTGGAGGGTCAGGGCGATCTCGTCGTCGCCGTTCACGCCGACGGCGTTCGACAGGGCGTCGGTGGCCCGGCCGAGCAGCGTCTTCTGGTAGTCGGCGTCGCCGGAGGCGGCCTTGCGGGTCGCCTCGAGCCAGCCGGCGGAATCGGCGGCGAAGCCCGTGAGCGTCGCGGTCTCGTCCAGCGGCGGGCCCGGCGCGAAGCTGCGGGCGGTCCCGAGCCTGCCGGTCAGCTCGCGCAGGCGGCCGGCATAGGCCGCGTCCGTTCCCGGATTCGCCCGGTAAGCAGCGCCGTTCATGCCGCCGTCGCGCAGGAGCCCCAGGTCGCCGCCGCGGGTCGGGTCGACGGCCGCGTTGAGCGCGATCCGGCCGGCGAGACCGGTCGTCGAGCCCGGCAGGGCGCCGCTCGCACCCGCCGTGAACAGGCCGGCCTTCGCCCCGACGTAGAGCGGGTCGGAGGGGAGGCGGGTATCGGTCTCCCGGAAGGTGTCGACGAGGGCGCCGGCGATCGCGTCGAGCTGGTTCTCGTAGGCGACCGAGGTCTCGTCCCGCAGGGTGGCGAGGCCGGCGAGCCGGCCGCTCGACAGCCGCATCGGCGACGCGCTGCCGGTCACCGGTACGCCGTCGACCGTCACGGCGGCGCCCCGGGTTCCCGCCGCGAAGGCGATCGTCGGGGTGAGGCTCACGGCCCGGGCGCCCCGGTCGTAGAGCAGTACGCCGCTGTCGGTCGCGACCGCCATGTCGCCGCCGGGGCGGTCGCTGACGGTGATGCCGATCTCGGCGGAGAGCTGCGACAGGATCCGGTCGCGGTCGTCGAGGGCGTCGCTGACGTCCTGGCCCGCGGCGGTGCCCCGCATCACCGCCCGGTTGGCGCGGTCGAACCGGCCGAGGAGATCGTTGATCGTCGCGACCGAGTCCGCCATGCCCCGGTCGGCCTGCTCGCGCACGTCCTGCACGGCGCCGGCCGCGGCGTTGAGACTGGTGGCGAGGTCCCGGGCGCTCTCGACCGCGGCCCGGGCGAGGCCGGTGTCGCCCGGGTTGTTGGCGGCGGCCTGGAGCGACGCGTTGAGGGCGCCGAGGCGCGCGGCGGGCGAGCCCGCCTCGCTGGTGTCGCCGACCGTCCGCGACAGGCTGGTGAGCCCGTCGAGGAGCGCCTGTCCTTCCGCCGACGCGGAGGTCGCGGAGAGCTTGCGGATGAACAGGGCCGCGTCGCTCGCGCGGGACACGACCACCGTGGTCCCGGTCCCGCCGCCGACCAGGCTGACGACCTTGCGCGAGTAGCCGGGATCGTTCGCCCCCGCGGTGTTGCGCGCGGAGGTCGCGATCTGGCTCGACGTCGCCAGGAGCGCCGAGCGTGCCGTGTTGAGCGCGAGCGAGAGGCCCATCTGTCAGCTCCTGGTGGCCGGTCGACCGTTACCGCTTCAGGCTCATCAGGGTGTCGAGCATCTCGTTGCCGGTGGTGAACACCTTCGAGTTGGCGGTGTAGACCGACTGCGACTCGATCATCGCCGTGAGCTCGGTGCTGACGTCGACGTTCGATTGCTCGAGGGCGCCCGACTTGATCGTGCCGCGCCCGCCCTGGTTGGCGAAGCCGACCTGGATGTCGCCGGACTCGACCGTCGGCCGGTAGACGTTGCCGGAGCGCGGCTCGAGGTTGTCCGCGCTCGGCACGGTGGCGATCGGCACCCGGAAGGCCGCCAGGCGCGAGCCGTCGTCGAAGGTGGCGTAGACGGTGCCGTCGGCGTCGAAGGACGTGCCGGTCACGGCCGCCGGCGCCTTGCCGTTGGCTTGGCCCTCCACGCTGTAATCCCCCGCGAGCTGCGTCAGGCTGGCGAGATTGACCGTGACCGAACCGCCGCTGGCACCCGGGATGGTCAGGTCGAACGACTTCGGGCCCGTGTAGGTGACCGGAGGGCCTGCGACCTGGGTGCCGGTGACATTGCCCTGGGCGTTGAAGCCGACCGTGACCGCCGCGAGCGGAGAGCCGCTCGGCAGGGCCGGGGTGCTGCCCGCCGGGGTCGGGTTGGCGGCGGCGTCGTAGAGGGACGCCGTCCACGAGCTGTCGGCGTTCTTCGCCAGGTAGATGTCGAGGGTCTGCGCCTTGCCGAGCTGGTTGTAGGTCACGAGCGAGTACTTCTTCGAGTACTGGCCGGACGCCGCCGCGGTCGCATCGGCAGGCAGGTTGCCCGACACGGAGGCTTCGGTGGTCGGGGTCGCCCGGCTGCTCACCGAGGCGAGGCTGATCGGCACCATGTCGGCGACGCTGTTGAGCGTCGTGGTCGGCTCGGCGCCGTCGAGCAGGCTGTAGCCCATCAGGGTCATGCCGGCCGCGTTGGTGAAGGTATTGGACGTGGCGTCGATCTTGAAGTTGCCGGCGCGGGTCAGGAGGGGCGCGCCCGCCGGGTCCTTGACCACGAAGAAGCCGTTGCCGTCGATGGCGAGGTCGGACTTCGAGGTCGTGGCGCTGATGGTGCCGCCCTCGGACACCGCCCGGCGCACCGTCGTCTCGACCGAGCCCGAATTGTAGTTGCTGCCCGCGGTGTCGGCGATCAGCAGCGAGGAGAACTCCGTCGAGCTGCGCTTGTAGCCCGTCGTGCCGGAGTTCTGGATGTTCTCCGCGACGGTCGAGATGCGGTTCGACTGGGCGTTCATGCCCGAGACGCCGGTGCGGAGCACGCCGATGAGACTCATTGCGGGACCTCGTTCGTCAGGATGCGTGTGGTGGGGCGCAGGCAGGCCGGGACCTGCGCGGCCGAGCCTCGGGCGGGAATAGACCCGCGCAGGCTTGCGCGGAGCTTGGAGGGCACCATGGGCGGGTGGGAGCGCCGGAGGACCATGGCGTTCAGCCCCGCAGGCTCTGGGCGAGCTCGAGGAACGCGTCCCGGCTCGGCGGCTGGCCCGGATCCTGGTGCAGGGCGTCGTAGATCCGCGGCACCAGGCCGATGGCCTGGTCGAGCTCAGGCTCGGTCCCGGCCCGGTAGCCGCCCATCAGGCGCAGGTCCCGGGTCTCCTCGTACCGGGCCATCATCGCCCGGAGCTTGCGGATCAGGTCGCGCTGCTCGGGGGTCCAGACCTCGGTGGCGAGCCGCGAGATCGAGCCGAGGAGGTCGACCGCCGGGTAGCGCCCCTGCTCGGCGATGGCGCGGTCGAGGACGACGTGGCCGTCGAGGGTGCCCCGGATGCTGTCGGCGACGGGGTCGTTGTGGTCGTCGCCGTCGACGAGGACCGAGAACACGCCCGTGATGGTGCCGGTCCCTTCCAGGCCCGGGCCTGCCCGCTCGAGCAGGCGCGGCAGGTCGGAGAAGACGCTCGGCGGGTAGCCGCGGGCCACCGCCGGCTCGCCCGCCGCCAGCGCGACGTCCCGGGCGGCGTGGGCGTAGCGGGTCACCGAATCGACGATGAGCAGCACCGATTCGCCGCGATCGCGGAAGGCCTCGGCGATCGCAAGCGCCGCCCGGGGCGCCTGGCGGCGCATCATCGGGCTCTCGTCGCCGGTCGAGACCACCACCACGGCGCGCGCGCGGCTCGGTGCCAGCGCGCCCTCCAGGAACTCGCGCACCTCGCGCCCGCGCTCGCCCACCAGGGCGACCACGACGCTGTCGAAGCCTTCCGCGCCGGCCAGCATGGCGAGCAGCGTCGACTTGCCGACGCCGGAGCCCGCGAAAATGCCGATGCGCTGGCCGGCGCAGAGCGGGGTGAACAGGTCGAGCGCCCGCACGCCGGTGCGCAGGGACGCGCGCACCCGGGCGCGGCCGAGGGCCGCCGGCGGATCGGCGTCGAGCGGGGTGGCGCGCGCGCCGACCGCCAGGGGTCCGGCCCCGTCCACCGGGCGCCCGAGGGCGTCGACGACCCGGCCCTTCCAGCTCGGATCGGGCCGCAGCTCCGCCGGGCCGAGCCGGCGGGCGATGGTGCCGATCCCGGCCTCGACCCGGCTCTCGTAGGCCTTGAGGGTCGCGCCCTCGGCATCGACCCGCACGATCTCGCCGACCTGCTCGCGGCCGTTGGCTGAGAACGCCATCCGGTCGCCCAGGCGCACGAAGGGCGCGACGCCGCCGATGCGGCAGGCGCTCGCCGTCACCTCGCGGACCGGCCCGCCGACCCGCACCAGGGCCCCGTCCTGCCGCGCGGCGGCCATCGCCTCGGCGAGGCGCGCGATCGGGTCGGCGTTCATCTCAGCTGCCCTGCGGCGAGAGCGACTTCACGGCGCTCTGGAGCGAGGATTCGGCTTCCGCGGTCGCCGTGGCGGCGCTCTCGAAGGCGCGCTGGATCGAGATGAGCTTCGTCATCTCCATGATCGGGTTGACGTTCGAGCCCTCGACGTAGCCCTGGACGATGCCGATCCCGGTGAAGTCCTGAACGGGCTTGGCCGGCAGGCTCGGCGTGACGGCGTTGCCCGGCGCGCGGGTGAGCGTCGCCGCCTTGTCGATCGTGTAGACGCCGAGCGCGCCGACCTGGTTGGTGCCCTGGTAGATGCTGCCGTCGCGCCCGATGGTCGGCGGTCCCTGTTGCGGATCGAGGAGGAGCGGCGCGCCGCCCGGATCGAGCACCGGCTGCCCGGTCAGGGTGCGCAGCTGGCCGGTGGCGTCCATGGTCAGGCGCCCGTCGCGGGTATAGGCCGGGCCCGAGGTACCCCGGATCGCCAGCCAGGCATCGCCCTGCACGGCGACGTCGAGGGGCGAATCCGTCCGGGAGACCTGGCCGGAGGCCCGCGACAGGTACGTGTCGCCCGAACCCACGAAGGCCACCGCGCCCTTGGTCGCCTGGGCGAGCAGGGCGGAGAACTTGGTCTCCTCGGCGCGGAAGCCCGCGGTCGCCATGTTGGCGACGTTGTTGGCGGTGGTCGTCAGGCGCTTGTCGAGGGCGACCTGGGCCGAGAGGTTGACGTAGAGGCTGTTCTGCATCGTCGCCTCACGCCTGGCCGTTGCTGAACAGCGCCAGGATCGGATCCGTGGCGGTGTTGTTCTGCGCGTCCCAGATCGCCGCGAAGCGCCGGGCGAAGGCCTCGACCTTGGCCGGGTCCCGGAAGCTCGCGAAGTCGACCTTGGACGAGATCAGGGTCGCGCGGGCGGCGAGCGCCTCGCTGGTCGTGGCGCTGCTCGTCGCCGGCAGGCCGATCACCGTGTTGACGACCTGGGTCAGGGCGGCGTCGCTCAGGATGTCGTAGCCGCTGCCGAGCGTCGGCGCCTTGCGGGCGAAGTAGAGGGCGAGGCGCACCCCGGTATCCTCGGCGCCGGCATCCGATTCCAGGCTCTGGCGCAGGTAGGCGTCGACCACGCCCTGGACGTTGGCGTCAGGAGGGACGTCCGTGCCGTTGCCGATGTCGACGGCCGTCTGGCCGGGCGCGGACAGGGCGGCGTTGCTGACGCTCACCGTGCGGACCTTGCCGCCCGCGAGGGTGACCGTGTCGGCATTCACGCCCTCGCCGCCCGGCGCGCCGTCGAAGCCGTAATCGGTGATGCCGGTGGTCTCGAAGAACAGGGTGCCGTTGACGCCGATGCCGACCTGCACCAGGCCCCTCAGCCCGTCGGCGCCCGAGGCGCCGATCTGGGCGCTGATCGCCTGGCCGATCTCGGTCTGGGTGACCTGGCTCAGGTCCGCGACCTTGCCGGTCAGGCTCGCCCGGTTGAGGACGATGGTCGCCGTCTTCGTCGTGCCCGCGTCGACCTGCGAGGAGAGCGTGAAGCGCGCCTCGCCGGTGCCGGAGAAGTCGTAGGTCTCGTCGAGCGCGCCTGCCAGCGAGAGCCGCGCGCCGACCGCCGGGACCTGGCCCGTGTCGGTCAGGACCGCGTCGGTGCCGGTCGCGGAGGCGCCCTGCGTGAAGTCGAAGGCCTTGGCGAAGGCGACGTAGCGGTCGTCGGCGAGCCGGTTGGCGAAGGCGGCCGGGTCGCTCGTGCCCTCGGTCAGGACCTTGCGCATGAACGCCTTGGCGTAGCCCATGTCCTCGAGGCCGAAGGCCTTGACCGCGTAGCTGTAGAGGCGCTGGTCGGCCATGAAGTCGTCGACCGACTTCACCTTGCCGATATTGGCCTGGTAGTAGGCGGTCTCGCGGGCGACGGTCGGCTCGGCGCCCTTGCGCTGCATCGAGGTCGCGAGGTTGCGGGATACGAGCAGGTAGCTCGTCAGGGTGCTGGTCACGGGTTCAGGTCTCCGGCCCGTCGGCCCGGGGCGGCGGGACGGCGCCGCGCGAGGCCCCGCTCTGGCCCCCGCTCTAGGCAGCCACGCTTGCTCGGAGCTTGCCGTGCCCGGCTCACAGCGCGGTCGGTCCGATGATGGTCTCGGTGGTGATCACGATCCAGCCGGCGCCGGTGGAGCGGATCGACAGCACCCGGCCGGCGCCCGGCAGGGTGGAGCCGATCCCGACCTGGTGCAGGCCGTCGCGCCCCTCGATCACGGCCTGACCGGCGGAGACGCGGCGCAGGGCGTAGCCCGAGGGCGGCGGGGCCATCCGCTCCGGCAGGGCCTCGGCCCGGATCGCTCCGGGCGCCGGCGGGGCGTCCGGCAGCGAGCCGGTGATCAGAGGATCGAGATCGGTCTCGGGCGGGCGCGTCTCCGCCACGCTCCGCTTCCAGGCGAAGGGCCCGGTCGTGGCCGGCAGCACCGCCTGCACGTCGTAGGGCCGGACCGGCCGGGACAGGGTGTAGCCGGCAAACCCCGTGGCGATGAGCGCCAGCAGGATGGCCGCCCCGAACACGCCCCGCTCGGCCGCCGCCTCCCGGGCCCGCCGGCGGGCGATCAGGCCGGCGATCGGGCTCTCCGGCGGCAGGGAGGGGCGCTTGGATTTGGCCTTGAGGCCGGATTTGGCCTCGAAGCCGGGTTGGGCCGGGTTTGCGGACATGGCCGGGGATCGGTCGCGACGTTGATGGCTAACGAGAGATGAAGGAACAGGCTTGACGAGTGGTTAACGGGGCCGTCCGGGCCGCAGGCCGGGTTTCCGCCCCGCCCGGAAATGGCGTAAGCGTCGCCGGACGGGCGCCAGGGCCCGGTGCGGGGATTCCATGACCGATCGGCGGGAGAGCGATGGCGCCGGGGACGGGGACGGCCGGAGCGCCGACCCGATCCCGCGCGCGGGCCGGCGCCGCCGCGTGTTCCAGCAGGGCCGGCTCGTCCTCGGCCCCGACCGCCTCGTCGCCTGCGAGGTCACCGACGTCTCGACCGCCGGGGCGCGCCTGCGCGTGCCCGCCCGCATCGCGCTGCCGGAGGCGTTCGCCCTCGTCATCGCCGCCGACGACCTGCGCACGGTCGCGGTGCGCCTGCGCTGGCGCCGGGGCGACTTCGCGGGGGTGACCTTCGAGGGGGCGGGGGTCTACGTCGGTTGACGCGGGATCGTCGCTGCGTCGGATCGGTCGAAGCAAACTGAGATTCCGAACGGCATTCCTCGAGGGAAACGCTGTTGACTGCTCCGCCGTATCCTGCACCACCCGTGCATCCGGGCTCCGCTCCCGCGGCCCCGGAACGCCCTGGGGGATCCCCGGCGCCCCTCAGAACAGCTTCTTCAGCTCGCTCTTCAGGATCTTGCCGTTCGGGTTGCGCGGCAGGATCTCGTCGTGGAGCAGGATGCGCACCGGCACCTTGAAGGCCGCGAGGCGCCCGGCCACGAAGGCGCGCAACGCTTCCTCGCCGGCTTCCGCCCCGCGGGCGATCGCCACCACGGCGCCGGGCTCCTCGCCGAGCGTCGGGTGCGGGATGCCGACGACGGCGGCGTCGACCACCGCCGGGTGCTCGTAGAGGACGCTCTCGACCTCGCCGCAATAGATGTTCTCGCCGCCGCGGATCAGCATGTCCTTGGCCCGGTCGACGATGGTGATGAAGCCCTCCTCGTCGATCCGCGCCAGGTCGCCGGTGCGCAGCCAGCCGCCGCGAAACACCGTCGCGTCGGCATCGGGCCGGTTCCAGTAGCCGGCGATCACGATCGGTCCCTTGACCCACAGCTCGCCGACCTCGCCCGGGGGAAGGGGCGTCTCCTCGGGATCCATCACCTTCGCCTCGCAGATCGGCAGCGGCGGCCCGCAGCTGTCGGGGCGGTGGACGTAGTCCTCGCCCTGGTGGTGGGTGAAGGTGGCGGTGGTCTCGGTCATGCCCCAGCCGGTGGCGGGCTGCGCCGCGGGGAAGGCGGTCCTCAGGCGCCGCACCAGCTCGGCCGGGGCCGGGGCGCCGCCGTAGCTGATCGTCTCCAGGGAGGAGAGGTCGTGGGTGCCGGCCGCCATCCCGTCCAGGAGCTGGAACGCGATCGTCGGCACGCCGCCGGCGCTGGTGCAGCGCTCGCGCTCGATCAGCGCCATGGCGCGGGCGAGGTCCCAGCGCCGCATCATCACCAGGCGCCCGCCGCGATGGAGGTTGGTCACCAGGGTCGCGAAGCAGCCGGTGACGTGGAACAGCGGGATCGACAGCAGCGCCGCCTTCTGGGGCGCCGTCGGATCCGGCGCCGGCACCGGCTCGCCCCGGCGCAGGAAGGCGCGCGCCGCCGAGAAGGGATGCGCCATTACCCCGCTCGCCCCCGCGCGCTGCGTGCTGACCGCCCCCTTCGAGCGGCCGGTGGTGCCCGAGGTGTAGAACAGGGTGGCGGCATCCTCCGGGCCGATCGCCACGTCCGGCAGCCTCCCCTCCGGCAACCCGCCCCAGGCCGGGACCGGGCCGATGAGGTCGGTCAGGCTCTCGGTGCCGGGGGCCGCCGGCGCGCGGGCGATCAGCACCCGCTCGAGGGCCGGATAGCCCGCGCGCCGGTCGGCGATGCGGGCCCAGCGCTCCTCGTCGACGATGGCGACGCGGGCACCGGAATCGGTGAAGCCGTGGTCGAGCTCCGGGCCGGTCCACCAGGCGTTCAGCGGCGTCGCGATCGCGCCGGCGAGGATCGCGGCGAAGAACGCCACCGGCCATTCCGGCAGGTTGCGCATCGCGATCACCACCCGGTCCCCCGGGCGGACGCCGCCGCGCACCAGGTCCGCGGCCAGCGCCAGCGTGGCGCGACCGAACGCCTCGAAGCTCGCCCGGTCGTCCTCGTAGACCAGGAAGGTCTTGTCCCCGTGCGCCCGTCCGGCCACGAAGATGTCGCGCAGGGTGAGCGGCGCGTTGACCCAGATCCGATTCGGCACGCCGCGGATCGGGATTTCCGCGATGGCGAAGGGCGCCCCCGGCGCGGTCAGGCGCGCGGTCGCCTCGGCGAGGGAGAGGGCGGGCCAGGACGGCACGGTCGTCGGCACGGTCGTCGGCTCGGTCATCGGCGGGCTCGTGATGATGGGCTCTCTGCGGTCGACGGGACGACGGTCGGGCTCACGTGATGGTCTGGCCGCCGTCGATCACGATGCTCTGGCCGGTCATGAAGGCGCCGGCCGGGCTCGCCAGGAACACCGCCGCGCCGGCGATCTCGTCCGGCTGGCCGATGCGGGCGAGCGGCGTGCGCGCCGTGTAGGCGGCGCGGGACTTCGGGTCCTCCCACAGCGCGCGGGCGAAGTCGGTCTGGATCAGGCCCGGCGCGATGCAGTTGACCCGCACGTTGTGGGGCCCGAGCTCGACCGCGAGGTTGCGGGCGAGCTGGAAGTCCGCCGCCTTCGAGACGTTGTAGGCGCCGATGACCCCGGAGCCCTTCAGGCCGCCCACCGACGAGACCAGGATGATCGACCCGTCCTTGCGGGCGATCATGCCGGGCGCGCAGAAGCCGATCAGCCAGTGGCTGGCGACGACGTTGTTGTCGAGGATCTTGCGGAACTGGTCGTCCGAGATGCCGCTCATCGGCCCGTAATACGGGTTCGAGGCGGCGTTGCAGACGACCGTGTCGATGCGCCCGAAGCGGTCCTCGGTGCCCTTCGCGAGCCGCTCCAGATCGGTCTTCGACGAGATGCTGGCCGGGATCACGTGGGCCCGCTCCTCGCCGTGGCGCGCGTTGATCGCCTCGGCCACGGGCGCGCAGGCCTCCGCCTTGCGCGAGGAGATGACGACCTTCGCCCCGTGCTCGGCCAGGCGCTCGGCGATGGCCCGGCCGATGCCGCGCGACGAGCCGGTGACGATGGCGACGCGGCCGGAGAGGTCGAAGAGCGGCGACTGCATGGGGCGTCCTCCCGCAGGCCCTTGCCAAAACAGGCCTTGCTTTTGAGGCGACCTTAGCCCTGTATGGCGATTAAGCAAGCCGTGTTTTCGAAAACGCGGCCGTGGGGTGGTCGGACCGGGGGTGTTGTCCCTCGCTCGACCTCGGGTTTCGGAGGCCTTGCGGCTCCATACCCAATCCACGATAATGAGGCAGAACCCCGCCCCGCCCGAGAGCGGCGGACGGGGTCGTCGGAGGAAACCGAAAGATGCGGGAAGCCGTCATCGTCGCCACCGCGCGCACCCCCATCGGCAAGGCCTACCGGGGCGCGTTCAACGACACGCAGGCCCAGGCGCTCGGCGGCCACGCCATCGCGCACGCCGTTTCGCGCGCCGGCATCGACCCGGCCGAGATCGGTGACGTGGTGATGGGCGCGGCCCTCCAGCAGGGCTCGACCGGCGGCAACATCGCCCGCCAGGCGGCGCTGCGGGCCGGCCTGCCCGAGACGGTCGCCGGCATGAGCCTCGACCGGCAATGCGCCTCGGGCCTGATGGCGATCGCGACGGCCGCGAAGGAGATCGTCACCGACGGTCTCGACGTCGCGGTGGGCGGCGGCCTCGAATCGATCTCGCTCGTCCAGAACGACAAGGCCAACCGCTTCCGGGGCCAGGACCCGTGGCTCGTCGAGCACGTGCCGGCGATCTACATGACGATGATCGAGACCGCCGAGAACGTCGCGGAGCGCTACAAGATCAGCCGCGAGGCGCAGGACGCCTACGCCCTGCAGTCGCAGCAGCGCACCGCCAAGGCGCAGGCCGAGAACCGCTTCGCCGACGAGATCGTGCCGATGGCGGCCCGCATGGCCGTCGTCGACAAGGCGACCGGCGCGGTCTCGCACAAGGAGATCACGCTCGCCCAGGACGAGGGCAACCGGCCCCAGACCAAGCTCGAGGACCTGCAGGGCCTGAAGCCCGTCTTCAAGGACGGCCAGCGGATCAAGGAAGGCCGGTTCATCACCGCCGGCAACGCGAGCCAGCTCTCCGACGGCGCGGCGGCCGTGGTGCTGATGGAGGCGCGCGAAGCCGAGCGCCGGGGCTTGCAGCCGCTCGGCGCCTATCGCGGCATGGCGGTGGCCGGCTGCAACCCGGACGAGATGGGCATCGGCCCGGTCTTCGCGGTGCCGAAGCTGCTCAAGCAGCATGGCCTCAGGGTCGAGGACATCGACCTGTGGGAGCTGAACGAGGCCTTCGCCAGCCAGGTCCTCTACTGCCGCGACACGCTCGGCATCCCGGACGAGCGCCTGAACGTCGATGGCGGCGCGATCTCGATCGGCCACCCCTACGGCATGTCGGGCGCGCGGATGACCGGGCACATCCTCCTGGAAGGCCGCCGCCGCGGCGCCAAGTACGGCGTGGTCACGATGTGCGTCGGCGGCGGCATGGGGGCCGCGGGCCTGTTCGAGATCTACTGAACCTGCCACATATTCCGGCTCGTGACGGCGCCCGGCAAGAGGCGCCCGGAGGACGCCGGCAGAGGGATTTTTTCGGATATGGCGCAAGATACGCCCGCTCAAACCCCGGTCTCGACCGCCCGCGAGGGCGCGGTCGCGGTGCTGACGCTGCAATCCGGCCCGGTGAACGCGCTGGGCACCGCGCTCCGCCAGGGCATCCTGGCGGCCCTCGAGGCCGCGGAGGCCGACCCGGCCGTCCGGGCGATCGTGCTGATCGGCGGCGGCCGGATGTTCTCGGCCGGGGCCGACATCACCGAGTTCGGCAAGCCGCAGAGCGGCATCGGCCTGCCCGACCTGCTCAACCGCATCGAGGCGGCCGGAAAGCCCGTCGTCGCGGCGATCCACGGCAACGCCCTCGGCGGCGGCCTCGAGACCGCGCTCGCCTGCCACTACCGGGTGGCGGTGCCGTCCGCCAAGGTCGGCCTGCCGGAGGTCAAGCTCGGCATCCTGCCGGGTGCGGGCGGCACCCAGCGCCTGCCGCGGGTGGTTGGGCCGCGAAAGGCCCTCGAGGTCATCGTCGGCGGCTCCCCGATCGGCGCCAAGGCGGCGGCCGCGATGGGGCTGATCGACGAGCTGGCGCCGGAGGACGGGCTTCGCGCCCACGCAATCGCCTTCGCCGAGCGCGTCGTGGCGGAAGGTCGTCCGCTCCTGAAGATCCGCGACCGCGACGACAAGATCGCCGAAGGCCGCGAGAATCCGGGCCTGTTCTCGGCGTTCCGCGAGGAGAACGCCCGCAAGACCCGCGGCTTCGAGGCGCCGGAGGCCTGCATCGCCTGCGTCGAGGCGGCCTGCCGCCTGCCCTTCGACGAGGGGCTGGCCTTCGAACGCACGGAGTTCCAGAAACTCGTCTCCGGCACCCAGTCGGCGGCGCAGCGCTACGTGTTCTTCGCCGAGCGCCAGGCCGCCAAGATCCCGGACGTGCCCGACGACACGCCCGCCCGCCCGATCGCCCGGGTCGGCGTCATCGGCGCCGGCACGATGGGCGGCGGCATCTCGATGAACTTCCTCAACGCCGGCATCCCGGTGACGATCGTCGAGACGAAGCGCGAAGCGCTCGACCGCGGCCTCAAGACCATCCGCACCAACTACGAGAACACCGCGAAGAAGGGCCGGCTGCGCCCCGAGGACGTCGAGACCCGGATGGGCCTCCTGTCCGACACCCTGGAGCTGGAGAAGCTCGCCGAGTGCGACCTCATCATCGAGGCCGTGTTCGAGGATATGGGGATCAAGAAGGAGATCTTCTCGAAGCTCGACACGATCGCCAAGCCCGGCGCGATCCTGGCCTCCAACACCTCCTACCTCGACGTCGATGCCATTGCGGCGATGACCAGCCGCCCGGCCGACGTGATCGGCATGCACTTCTTCTCGCCGGCCAACGTCATGCGCCTGCTGGAGGTCGTGCGCGGCGAGAAGACCGCCAAGGACGTCATCGCCACCGCGATGCAGATCGGCCGCAAGGTCGGCAAGATCCCGGTGCTGGTCGGGGTGTGCCACGGCTTCGTCGGCAACCGGATGCTGGCGCAGCGCCAGCGCGAGGCGAACCGCCTGATCCTCGAGGGCGTCACCCCCTGGGACGTCGACCGGGTGGTCTACGAGTTCGGCCTGCCGATGGGCCCGTTCACGATGAGCGACCTCGCCGGCCTCGACATCGGCTGGAGCGCTGAGACCAACAAGTCGGAGAGCGTGCGCGACCTCCTCTGCGAGCAGGACCGCCGCGGCCAGAAGACCGGCGCCGGCTTCTACGACTACGACGCCAAGCGCAAGGCGACGCCCTCGAAGGTGACCGAGGAGATCATCGCGCGCGTCGCCGAGCGCCAGGGCGTGACGCGCCGGGACGCGACCGACCAGGAGATCCTGGAGCGCACCCTCTACCCGATGGTCAACGAGGGCGCGAAGATCCTCGAGGAGGGCAAGGCGATCCGGGCCTCCGACATCGATATCGTGTGGATCAACGGCTACGGCTGGCCGGTCTATCGCGGCGGCCCGATGTTCTGGGCCGACACGATCGGGCTGCCCAAGGTGCTGGAGCGCCTGCGCGCCTACCAGGCCGAGTACGGCGACGAGTTCAAGCCGTCGGCGCTGCTGGAAAGGCTGGCGGCCGAGGGCAAGGGCTTCAAGGACCTGTAGCGCAGATCAACCCTCCCCCCTCTGCTCAGGGCTGTCCGGGGAAAATCCTTTTTAGAATCAAGCGCGGGATGCCCTCTCCCGGGTGGGAGAGGGGTAGGGGTGAGGGTGACACGTTTCCGCATAAGTCGCTGAACGTGGTGCTGGCAGCTCGATGGTTCAGGGTCGTTGCGGAAGCCGAGCCACCCTCACCCCCGACCCCTCTCCCACACGGGAGAGGGGAGGCGCGCGACTCTTTTCCCCGGACAGCCCTGCCCTTTGCAGGGGAGGGTTTGGACGTCGAGCGAATAGATTCAAGATAATCAATCGTTCAGGAGGCACCCCATGGACCTTCGCTTCACCCCCGAGGAGCGCGCCTTCCGCCAGGAAGTCCGCACCTTCTTCCAGGAAAACCTGCCGCAGGAGATCCGCCAGAAGCTGATCGACGGCCGTCACCCGTCGAAGGACGACATCGTCACCTGGCAGAAGATCCTCAACAAGAAGGGCTGGGCGGTGCCGAACTGGCCCGTCGAGTGGGGCGGCACCGGCTGGGATCCGGTGCGCCAGTACATCTTCCTCGACGAGCTCCAGAGCTTCCCGGCCCCGTCGCCGCTGCAATTCGGCGTCTACATGGTCGGCCCGGTGATCGCCCAGTTCGGCAACGAGGCGCAGAAGAAGCACTTCCTGCCCCGCATCGCCAACATCGACGATTGGTGGTGCCAGGGCTTCTCCGAGCCCGGCTCCGGCTCCGACCTCGCCTCGCTCAAGACCAAGGCGGTGCGCGAGGGCGACCACTACGTCGTCAACGGCCAGAAGACCTGGACAACGCTCGGCCAGTACGCCGACTGGATCTTCTGCCTGGTGCGCACCGACGCGACCGTGAAGAAGCAGGAGGGCATCAGCTTCCTCCTCATCGACATGAGGACGCCGGGCATCACCGTGCGGCCGATCCAGACCATCGATGGCGGGCACGAGGTCAACGAGGTCTTCTTCGACGACGTCAAGGTGCCGGTCGAGAACCTGGTCGGCCAGGAGAACAAGGGCTGGGACTACGCCAAGTTCCTGCTCGGCAATGAGCGCACCAACATCGCCCGCGTCGGCGTCTCGAAGCAGCGCATCCGGCGCCTGAAGGAACTGGCGGCGATCGAGCGCGTCGGCGACACGCCGATCCTGGAGAACCCGCGCTTCCGCGAGAAGCTGGCGGCGCTCGAGATCGAGCTGAAGGCGCTCGAGATGACGCAGCTGCGGGTCGTGGCCGCCGAGCGCACCCGCGAGAAGGGCAAGCCGGACCCGGCCTCCTCGATCCTCAAGATCAAGGGCTCGGAGATCCAGCAGGCCACGACCGAGCTCCTGCTCGAGGTCGTCGGCCCCTACGCGCTGCCCTACGTGCCGGAGGACGAGGGCGACGAGCACTTGAGCAACGAGCCGCCGGTCGGCCCCGACTGGGCCGGTCCCGCCGCGCCGACCTACTTCAACTGGCGCAAGATCTCGATCTACGGCGGCTCGAACGAGATCCAGAAGAACATCATCGCGAAGGCGATCCTGGGGCTCTGAGGATGGCGGCGGGACGACCGGCCCCTCCGACCCTCGACCTCCTCCTGAGGTGTCGGTCCATCGTCGATGGACCGACCTCGAAGGAGGGCTCCGGGAGGAGCCGCGATCCCTGGAGCCCTCCTTCGAGGCTCGCTGTCGCTCGCACCTCACGATGAGGTCGCGGACGGGATGAAGAAACGCAGCCGCGCCGAGGCGCTGGCGAGAACGGAAACGACCCGATGGATTTCGATCTGAGCGAGGAGCAGCGCCTCCTCAAGGACAGCGTCGAGCGGCTGCTGGCCGACCGCTACGACTTCGAGGCCCGCAAGCGCCACGGCCAGGAGCCCGAGGGCTTCGCCAAGGCGATGTGGGCATCTTACGCCGAGCAGGGCCTGCTCGCGGTGCCGTTCTCGGAAGAGGATGGCGGCATCGGCGGCGGGCCGGTCGAGACCATGATCGTCATGGAGGCGTTCGGCGGCGCGCTGGCGCTCGAGCCCTACCTCGCCACGGTCGTGCTCGCCGGCGGCGTGCTGCGCCACGCCGCGAGCCCCGAGCAGCGCGCCGGGTGGCTGCCGGGCCTCATCGCCGGCGAGACCCGCTACGCCCTCGCGCATACCGAGCGCCAGGCCCGCTACGACCTCCACGATGTCGGCGTCACCGCGCGCCGCGACGGCGACGCCTGGGTGCTGGAGGGGGAGAAGTCCCTCGTCCTGCACGGCGACAGCGCCGACCGGCTGATCGTCTCGGCCCGGACCAGTGGCTCGCGCCGCGACCGCGACGGCATCGGCCTGTTCCTGGTCGAGGCCAATGCCGAGGGCGTCTCGCGCCGCGGCTACCCGACCCAGGACGGGATGCGGGCGGCCGAGGTGTCCCTGTCCTCGGTCCGGGTCGGGGCCGACGCGGTGATCGGCGACCCCGCGAACGCGCTGCCGGTGATCGAGCGGGTCACCGACGAGGCGATCGCGGCGCTCTGCGCCGAGGCGGTCGGCGCGATGGACCGGATGCACCGGCTGACGGTCGAGTACCTGAAGACCCGCAAGCAGTTCGGGGTGACGATCGGCTCGTTCCAGGTGCTGCAGCACCGCGCCGCCGACATGTTCGTCGCCCTGGAGCAGGCGCGCTCGATGGCCTTCCTCGCCACCATGATGGCGAGCGAGGACGACGCGGACGAGCGCGCCCGCGCCATCGCCGGGGCCAAGGTGCAGATCGGCCGCTCCGGCCGCATCGTCGGCCAGGGCGCGGTTCAGCTCCACGGCGGCGTCGGCGTCACCATGGAGTACAGCGTCGGCCACTACTTCAAGCGGGTCACGATGATCGACCAGCTGTTCGGCGACGCCGACCACCATCTCGGCCGGGTCGCCCGGATGGGCGGGCTGATCGCCGCCTGACGCGGAGACGAGCGGGAGATGAATCCCGCTCATCTCCGCGGGGATAAAACTCGTTTGAGTTCCGCCCCGGGGGGCGGTTGGGTGATCGTGCCTCAAGAGCACCCGACGATCCCCGGGAGGGAACCCAGATGACCGGCACCGAGCCGCGCGCGCTCGCGGATGCGATCCGCTTCCTGTCCATCGACGCGATCGAGCGGGTGGGCGAGGGGCATCCCGGCACGCCGCTCGGCGCCGCCGACACGGTGACGGCGCTCTTCACCCGCCACCTCAAGTTCCTGGCCCGCGAGCCGCTGTGGTTCGACCGCGACCGCTTCGTCGAGTCGAACGGCCACGGCTCGATGCTGCTCTACTCGCTTCTCCACCTCTCGGGCTACGAGGGGATCGGGCTCGACGACATCAAGCGCTTCCGCGAGCTCGGCTCTCCCTGCGAGGGCCACCCGGAATACGCGCCCGCCCACGGCATCGAGACCACCACCGGGCCGCTCGGCCAGGGCATCGCCAACGCCGCCGGCATGGCGCTGGCGGAGGCCTACCTGAATCGCTGGCTCGGGCCCGACATCATCGACCACCGCACCTACGCGCTCGTCGGCGACGGCTGCCTGCAGGAGGGGGTCGGCCAGGAGGTGATCTCGCTCGCCGGCCACCTGCGCCTCGGAAAGCTGACCTTCCTCTGGGACGACAACCAGATGACCGACGACGGCGCGATCGACCTCGCGCTGAGCGACGACATGGCGGCGCGCTTCCGGCTCAGCCACTGGCACGTGCAGGAGGTCGACGGCCACGACATCGAGGCGGTCTCGGCGGCGCTCCTTCTCGCCAAGGTCGATCCGCGCCCCTCGATGATCCGCTGCACCACGGTGATCGGCCGCGGCCTGCCCGGCGTCGAGGGCACCCGGGCGGCGCATTCGGCCCGCATCCCGGCGAGCTTGAGCGAAGCCGCCCGCAAGGCCCTGAACTGGCCCCATCCCGCCTTCGAGATCCCGGACGAGATCCGCGCCGCCTGGCGCCGGGCCGGCGAGCGGAACGCCCCGGAATTCGAGTCCTGGACCCGCCGCGTCGCCGCGCTTCCACCCGAGCGCCGGCGCCTGCTGGATCGCCTGCGCGAGGGCAAGCTGCCGGAGGGCTGGGAGGCGCCGCTGCGCGCTTTTCGCGACGAGGCCGCCCGCTCGGGCGGGGCGCAGTCCGGCATCGCGCTCTCGGGTGCGCTGGTCGACCGCCTCGCGGAGGCCATCCCCGAACTCCTCTCCGGCGCGCCGGACCTCGAGGGTGCGACCCAGCACAAGCGCAGCCTCAGATCCTTCACGGCCGAGGACCAGGGCGGGCGCTACGTCCATTACGGCATCCGCGAGCACGCCATGGGGGCGATGATGAACGGCATGGCCGCCCATGGCGGCGTCGTGCCGGTCGGCGTCACCTACCTGGTCTTCTCGGATTACCTGCGCCCGGTCTTGCGCCTCGCCGCCATGATGGGCCTGCCGGTGCCGTTCGTGTTCAGCCACGATTCGATCGGCATCGGCCGCAACGGGCCGACCCACCAGCCGGTCGAGTACCTGGCCTCCCTACGGGCCATTCCCAACATGCTGGTCCTGCGCCCGGCCGACGCCGTCGAGGCGGCGGAATGCTGGGAGATCGCGCTCGAGACCCGCACCGGACCGTCCTCGCTGATCTTCGCCCGCCAGGCCCTGCCGGCCCTGCGCCGCGACGGCGCGGGCGAGAACCGCTCGGCCCGGGGCGCCTACGTGCTGGAGGAGGCGTCCGGCCCCCGCCGGGTCACGCTCCTCGCCACCGGCTCGGAAGTGGCGCTCGCCGTCGAGGCCCGCCGCCGGCTGGAGGCCGAGGGCATTCCGACGGCGGTCGTCTCGATGCCGTCCTGGGAGCTGTTCGAGCGCCAGGACGCCGCCTATCGCCGCGAGACGCTGGGGCCCGGCACCGTCCGGGTCGGGATCGAGGCGGCGGTGCGCCTCGGCTGGGACCGCTACCTCGGCGAGGAGGGCGGCTTCGTCGGCATGAGCGGCTTCGGCGCCTCGGGGGCGGAGGCCGACCTCGCCCGCCATTTCGGCTTCACGCCGGAGCGGGTGGTGGAGGAGGTGAGGGCGCGGCTATGAAAATACCCAGGACCGCGGTCGCGTGAGGCGCGGACGGTGACGCCGCAATCGATACCGTCCACCTTCGCCTCCTCGCCCCGCAACGCCGCCCAACTAGCGGACGCACGAACTGACCACACGCGCGTCCGTCCACTTCCCATTGCAAAAGTATATATTACAATATACTCGTCTCCCATGGAACGCCTGTTCGGATGCTGCCCCGGTAAGCGTGCTTGGTTGCAGCAGGAGCGCGGCTTCGACCTGCTGGATATGGCAGAGGTTTTCGCGGCTGGCAGGCGCCTCGATGCTGCCGATCTACGCTTCGATTTTGGCGAAGTGCGTCGTGTCACGATAGGAGCAGCATTAGGCAGAATTTTACTGTCGTGTACACCATGCGTGGACCAACGACGTGGCTGATCACGGCTTGGCCCGCCAATCGAAAGGAGCGCGCACGCTATGGCGAACGCTGATCCCATCGTCTTCACCCGCTTGGCGGACGGCACGCTGCTGCGGCGCGATGCCGACGGAGCGTTCCGGCCGATCGCATCGGAAACGGATCATACCCGCCTCGCGGCCTGGAGCGAGAGGGAGATCGAGGAGATGGCAGCCGCGGATCCGGATCACCCTGGTCTCGACGATGCGTTCTGGGACGGCCTCGACGATCCGGCGCCCGGCAAGGAGGCGATCTCGATCAAGCTCGATCGCGACGTGCTGAGCTTCTTCCGCCAGGAAGGTCGCGGCTACCAGATACGCATCAATGCCGTGCTGCGCCACTCCATGCAGGCGAAAGAGAGAGCGGGCTGACACCCGCTCCTCGCATCCGTCACGGCCGTCACCGCCCCCAGCGCAGCACCGCCGCATCGAGGCTGCGCGCGATCTCGATCAGACCGGCCCGGGTCGCCGGGTGCGGCAGTTCCAGGGGGGCGCGCACGGCATCCGAGCGGATGACGCCGCCCTCCTTCATCAGGATCTTGGCGGCCGCCAGCCCGGTCTGGCGGTTCTCGTAGTTGATCAGCGGCAGCCAGCGGCCGTAGGCCTGCACCGCCTCGTCGCGGCGCCCGGCGAGGTAGGGGTCGAGGATCCGGCGGATGCCGTCCGGGTAGCCGCCGCCGGTCATCGCGCCGGTGGCGCCGGCATCGAGGTCGGCGAGCAGCGTGATCGCCTCCTCGCCGTCCCACGGGCCCTCGATCGCGTCGCCGCCGAGTTCGAGCAGCGTGCGGAGCTTGGCCGCGGCCTGGGCCGTCTCGATCTTGAAGTAGGAGACGTTCGCGACCCCGCGGGCGAGCCGCGCCAGGAAGGCGGCCGAGAGCGTGGTGCCGGAGACCGGCGCGTCCTGGATCATGATCGGGATCGAGATCGCGTCGGAGACGGCCTGGAAGAACCGCTCGATGCCGGCCTCGGTCACCCGGATCGTCGCCCCGTGATAGGGCGGCATGATCATCACCATGGCGGCGCCGAGTTCCTGCGCGCGGCGCGAGCGCTCGGCGCAGATGTGGGTGGCGAAGTGGGTGGTGGTGACGATCACCGGTACCCGGCCCGCGACGTGCTCCAGCACGGCCGTCATCACCTCGTCGCGCTCGGCATCGGTGAGGACGAACTGCTCGGAGAAGTTGGCGAGGATGCACAGGCCGTGCGAGCCCGCCTCGATCATGAAGTCGATCGCCCGGCGCTGGCCGTCGAGGTCGAGGGTGCCGTTCTCGTGAAAAATCGTCGGGGCGACGGGGAAGACGCCGCGATAGGGGCGGGAAGCCGTCTTGATGTCGATGGTCATGGCGGTGTCCTCCTTGGGGTGTCAGGCCGCGGCGCCGTGCCGGCGCAGGCCGTTATGGATGACCTCGGTGATGGCGGCGGCGGCGGCTGCCGGGTCGCGAGCCGCGATCGCCGCGACGATCCGGGCGTGGGCGGCGAGGGTCGTCTCGCGCTCCGCCGGCTCGACCGGGGCGCTCAATTGGAACGAGGCCCGCAGGGCGACCTCGATCACCCCGCCGATCGAGCGCATGAAGGGGTTGCCGGAGGCGACGGCCACCGCGACGTGGAGCGCGAGGTCGCCCTCGGAGAACCCCTCGGAATCGGACGGCGCGGCCCGCATCCGCGCCAGCCCCGCCTCTAGGGCGGCGAGGTCGTCGGGGGTCCGGCGCTCGGCGGCGAGGGCCGCCGCCGCGGGCTCGACGGCGAGGCGGATCTCGGCGAGGTCGCGCAGGAAGCGCCGGTCGATGCCGGCCTCGAGGTGCCAGGCGAGCACGTCGGCGTCGAACATGTTCCAGGCCGCGCGCTCGCGCACCACGGTACCGACCCGGGCCTTGGTGGTCAGGAGCCCCTTGGCCACCAGCGTCTTGACGCTCTCGCGCAGGACCGGCCGCGACACCCGGTACGTCGCCAGCAGGTCGCCGTCGCCCGGCAGCTTGGCGCCGGCGGCGAAGCGGCCGGCGATGATCGCGGTGCCGAGGCTGCGCGCCACCTCGGCGTGGTTCGAGCGCGCTCGCCCGGTCGGAATCACCACCAGGCCGGTGCCGGGCGGTGCGGGATCGGCGGCCCGGAAGGGGGAGAAAGGCGCGCGCATGGATCGAGACGGTCCGCCGACGGGGAGGCGCCAAAGCGGCGCCGGCCGGCCCCTTACATCACGGCGGCGCCCGGCTGAATAGTCATACTGTTTGACTTTTCACGACGCGGCTTCCTCCCGCGCCTCCGCCACCGCCTCGGCGCCCTCGCGCCGGTCCTCGGCATCGGCCGCGGGCGGCTCCTGCACCTCCTCGGCCGAGTCGTGGCGGCACAGGGTGATCAGGATCGGGAAGTGGTCGGAGCCGACATGGCCGAGCCGCTCGAGCCGGGCGAGCAGGAAATGCTCGGAGAAGAACACGTGGTCGAGGGGCCAGCGCAGGATCGGCCAGTTCGCGTGGAAGGTCGGGTAGGCGCCGCGCCCGATCCGCGGGTCGAGGAGCCCGCCGATCGCCTGGAACAGGCGCGTGGTGCGCGACCAGGCGACGTCGTTGAGGTCGCCCGCCACCACCGCCGGTCCGCCCTCCCGCGCGACCTCGCGGGCGACGAGCACCAGCTCGCCGTCCCGCGTCGCGCTGCTCTGGCCCGGATGCGGCGGGCGCGGATGCACGCCGTGGAAGGTGAAGCGCTCGCCGCAGGGCAGCGTGACGCCGGCGCGCACCGAGGGCACGTCGTCCTCGACGAGGAAGCGGACCCGGAGGTCGTCGAGGGGAAGGCGCGAGTAGAGGATCAGCCCGTAGGTGTTGTCCTGCGCCTGGTCGACCCCGTGGGGGTAGCGCGCCCGCAGGGGCTGGAGGGCGTCGCGCCAGCCGGCGTCGGTCTCCAGCGCCAGGATCAGGTCGGGGTCGCATCCCTCCACCACCCGCAGCAGCCGGTCGTAGGCCCGGTTCGACTGCAGCACGTTGACGATCAGGATCGAGACGCACCGCGCCGGATCCGCACCCGCCGGCGCCGCGGCGGCCGTCGGCCGCGCCAGGCGGGTGAAGGGAAGGATGCGCCGCAGCTGCAGCCCGAGGGCGGCCAGCAGCCCGGCCCCGAGGGCGAGGGAGAGCGGATCGTGCCCGGCCGCCACCAGGAGCACCAGGACCGGCGGGATCGCGCTCGCGATCTGGAAGCGCGGGAAGTCGAAGGTGCGCACCAGCCCGGCGCGGCTGCGCCAGAACGGCAGCAGGGTCGCGGCGATGAGGAGCCCCGCCAGGGCCTGCGCGACGATGGACAGGGTCGAGACCGGCACGTGCTGCGTTCCCCCGCGCGGCCTCGCGCCGCTTGTCGAGGGGCAGATAGGTCGTCATCGCCCCTGCGTCACTCGAGGACGCAGGCGTCAGGCGTTCGCCAGGGGGTGGAGGTCGCGCACCATCTGCTTCAACCGCTCGTCGAGGACGTGGGTGTAGATCTGCGTCGTCGAGATGTCGGCGTGGCCGAGCAGCTCCTGCACCACCCTGAGGTCGGCGCCGTTCTGCAGCAGGTGGCTGGCGAAGGCGTGGCGCAGGACGTGCGGGCTGATCCGGTCGGTGCGGATGCCGGCCGCGGCGGCCACCGCCTTGAGGTCGCGGGCGAAGGCCTGGCGGGTGAGGTGGCCGGTCTCGCTGTCGGCGGGAAACAGCCAGGGGCCGGGCGCGGCGAGCGTCGCGAGGTGGGCCGCCATGGCGCTGCGGGCGACCTCGGTCAGCGGCACCAGCCGCTCGCGCCCGCCCTTGCCGCGCACCACCAGGAACCGCTCCTTGGTGGCGCCGGCGGCGCGCGGCAGGGCGACGAGCTCGGAGACGCGCAGGCCCGTGGCGTAGAGGAGCTCGATCAGGCAGTGCATCCGCCCCGCCCGCGCCGCCTCGGCGGGGTTCGGCGCCGTGACGGCCGCCTCCTTGGCGACCGTGAGCAGCCGGTCGACCTCCGCCACGGAGAGCACCTTGGGCAGGCCGCGCCCGCGCTTCGGCCCGGAGACCGGGGCGGTGGGATCGCTCTCGACGAGCCCTTCCGCGTAGAGGAAGCGGTGGAAGCCGCGCACGCAGGAGAGCCGGCGGGCCGCCGAGGTGCTCTTGAGGCCCCGCGCCTCGAGCTCGGCGAGGTAGGTGCGGATCCCCGCCGCCTCGACCTCGCCGGGCGCGAGGCGCTGGCCCTGGAGGTAGGCGAGGTAGTCGTCGAGGTCGCGCCGGTAGGCCGCCAGCGTGTTGGCGGCGGCCCCCCGCTCGGCCGCCAGCATGTCGAGATAGGCGTGCATCAGGCCCTGCGGACCCGGAGCGCTCATTTCGGCTGCAGCTTCGCGTTCGGGATGGTGACGGAGATCTCGCGCGGGGTCGGCTCGACGAAGGTGGCGAGGGCGAACATCGCCGCGAAGGCGAGCCCGCCCAGGATCGCCACCACGGCCAGGAAGCGGAAGAGGGTCGGCACGTCGGAGGGGCCCCGGGACTACGCGTGACAACGAGCGGCGCGGACGCCCTCGCGCCGGCCACCTTGGCCGTCGGTTCGACCACGGGTTGCCCCGCGAGGCAAGGCCGGCCGCGGCGGCGCCCGCGGAATGCGGGAGGCTGTTGCGCGGGCGCCGAGGCGGGCGGTGACGAAACCTGTCGGCGAACGGTGCGGGATTTCCCCGCATCCGCCGTTTCGCCCTGCGCGAAAAACAGGCTAAAGAACGCCGCATGAACCAGCGTCCCCCTCATGAACAGTCGATCGAGGCGCGCGTGCGCCGGGGCCTCGGCCTGCGCTCGATCGTGCTGGTCGGGCTCATGGGCGCGGGCAAGAGCACCGTCGGCAAGCGCCTGGCGGGACGCCTCGGCCTGATCTTCAAGGATGCCGACCACGAGATCGAGGCGGCGGCCGGCCTGACCATCCCGGACATCTTCGCCATCTACGGCGAGCCGAGCTTTCGCGACGGCGAGGAGCGGGTGATCACCCGCCTCCTGCGCGAGGGCCCGATGGTGCTCGCCACCGGCGGCGGCGCCTTCATGCGGCCCGAGACCCAGGCCCGCATCGCCGAGGCCGGCGTCTCGGTCTGGCTCAAGGCCGATCTTGACGTGCTAATGCGCCGGGTGCGCAAGCGCCCCGGCCGGCCGCTGCTCCAGAACGAGGATCCCGAGGGGACGATGCGCCGGCTGATGGACGTGCGCTACCCCGTCTACGGCGGGGCCGACGTGATGGTGCTGTCGCGCGACGTCTCCCACGACCGGGTGGTGCAGGACGTGCTGGAAGCCCTCGACGCCTACATGGCGGGCTCTCCGGCGGGCGACCTGCCGGGAAGCCTGTCCGGCGAGGTGCCGGGCGAGGGGCCGGAATCCGGTGCGCCGGAACTCGCCAGCCAGGGCTTCGCCGCGCAGTAGCCGACCCCCATCGAGCAGCGCCCCACGATCGGATGTGAGACCCGTGCAGACCCAGACCGTTCACGTGCCCCTCGACGGCGGCCGGGCCTACGACATCCTGGTCGGACGGGGATTGCTCGCCGAGATCGGCCCCCGGGTCGCGGCGCTCGAGGCCCGGGCCGTCGGCGTGGTGAGCGACGAGACCGTGGCGGCGGAGTACGGCGAGGCCGTCCTTGCCTCGCTGGCGCGGGCGGGCCTGCGCACCGGGCTGATCGCGGTGGCGCCGGGGGAGGCCTCGAAGAGCTACGCGGGCTTCGCCCAGGTCTGCGACGGGCTGATCGCCCACCGGATCGAGCGCGGCGACCTCGTGCTCGCGCTCGGCGGCGGCGTCGTCGGGGACCTGGCGGGCTTCGCCGCCGCCTCGCTCCGCCGCGGCGTGCGATTCGTCCAGGCACCGACCACGCTGCTCGCCCAGGTGGATTCCTCGGTCGGCGGCAAGACCGGCATCAACTCTCCCCACGGCAAGAACCTCGTCGGTGCCTTCCACCAGCCGAGCCTGGTCATCGCCGACACCGCCTCCCTCGACACGCTGTCCCTGCGCGAGATGCGCGCCGGCTACGCCGAGGTGGCGAAGTACGGGCTGATCGACGACCCCGACTTCTTCGCCTGGTGCGAGGCCAACCTCGCCGAGATCTACGCCGGCGGGCCGGCCCGCGAATCCGCCGTGGCGGCCTGCTGCCGCGCCAAGGCCGGCGTCGTGGTGCGCGACGAGCGCGAGGACGGCGAGCGGGCGCTGCTCAACCTCGGCCACACCTTCGCGCACGCCCTCGAGCGCCTGACCGGCTACCAGTCCGCCCGCCTCGTCCACGGCGAGGCGGTGGCGATCGGCCTCTGCCTCGCCTTCCGGTTCTCGGCCCGGCTCGGCCTGTGCCCGGGCCAGGATGCCGGCCGCGTCGCCAACCACCTGGCGCTCGCCGGCCTGCCGACGACGCTCGCCCAGGTGCCGGGCGGCTGCGGGACCGCCGACCAGCTCCTCGACGCCATGCGCCAGGACAAGAAGGTCCGCGACGGCGCGCTCACCTTCATCCTGGCCCGCGGGATCGGGAAGAGCTTTATCGCGCCCGGGATCGAGGCGGGGGCGGTGCGGGAGTTTCTGGTGGCCGAGCTGGGGTGAGGCGGTGCCACCTCGCATGCCCGACGCGCGACCATCGGCCCGCGGCTGGTACGATCGGCGCGACGGCTCGCGGTCCTCGTCGAACCGTGACCGGCATTCCACTCTATAGAAGTGGCATGTCGTCGTAGATCGTCCCGAACGCCAGCGTGATGCCGATCTCCGGCAGACCGACCGTCTCGGTGCAGACGAAGGCGGAGAGGCCACCTTCGGCGTTCCGGCGATGCACCGTCACCGATTGCCGGTCCTGGCGCACCAGCACGACGCTCTGGATCGACGGGACGGCGGCGTAGGCCGCCAGCTTGGACGCCTGGCGCCGGGGCCTGTCGCTGGGCGAGAGAACCTCGAACACCACGAGCGGTGCGGGCGTGATGCAGAGGTCGTGGTGGCCGTCGTCGATCGCCACGAGGATGTCAGGCGCCACGGTTCGCGCTGCGCCCGGCACCGGAACCTGGCTCGGGCCGGAGGGGCGCCAGGGACTGGTATGACGGCGGCGGTGCTGCCGCAACGCTTCCAGGATATTGACCTGAATCCAGTCGTGCCGCCGCGTCGGCTGCGGGCCCGTCAGCGGCACCCCGTCATCCAGTTCCCAACGCTCCCACCTCGGCCTGCCCTCCAGGAAGGCCAGGAAGCCGTCGAGGCTCATCGGAGGGTCGCGTGTCTCGGCGGCGCGCATGGCGGGCGCTCCCGATTGTCCGGGTTGATCGTACCACACGTCATGCCAGCCGGAACGCCCGCACCAGCACCGCGTCGCGGGACGGCCGCAGGCTCGCGAGGGTGCCGACGAGGACCAGCCGGTTGAGCCAGGCGTGCGGACCCTCGGGCGCCGTGACGTCGATCGTCGAGAAGCGGTAATCCGGCGCGCCGTCGCGTCCGGGATCGATCAGCACCTGGTTGCGCACGGTCAGGATTACCCCGTCGTCGGTCCTCATCTCGTAGAGGGCGTCGAGGCGCCGGACGCCGTCCTTGCGCACGAGCTGCCGGTCGGCGCCGCCGGGCAGGACCGTGCCGCCGAGCCGCGGACCCTGGAAGCGCCCGCCGGTGATCGGCACGATGCGGCGCTCGCCGAGCGGCGAATCGCCCAGCGACACCAGCGGGGCGATCTCGACCACCGCCTCGTAGACGAACTCGGTCCGCGGCGACACCATCGGCACGTCGGCGAGGGGAGTGCGCGCCTCCTCGGCGAGGGCCGGCCCCGCGAGGGCGAGGCCGGCGCCGGCGAGGAGCAGGGCGCGGCGGGTGGCGGGCGGGGCGTCGCGGTCGGTCATCGGAATCCTCCCTTGTCTGCGGGCTTCGGGCGATCATGCGTCTGGGCGAGACGCGGCGACAGGGGAGAGGACGCACTGCCGCAGCGTTCCGCAGGTCGAATCCCCTCCCGTCGCTTGACGGGCCGCGCCGGTCGGTGCCGAGTGGCGGGGAAACCCTGGGGGAGGGGCCATCATGATGCGCGGCACGACCCGAAGGATCGAGACGGGAAGGGCAGGGCGCGTCCTGCCGGCCGCCCTGACTCTCGCCGGCCTCCTCTTGACGGCGCTCGCCCACCCCGCCCTCGCCGACGCGCTCGCCTGCGGCGACCTCACCCGGCTCGCCCGGCCGGACCTGCGCATCGCCCGGGCCGAGGCGGTGCCCGCCGGCACCCTGCCGGCCGACAATCCGGGCCGCGCCGCGCTCACCGGGGCCGCCCGCGCGAGGGCGGCGCTGCCGGCCCACTGCCTCGTCGAGGGCACGATCGACCCGCGGGTCGGAGCGGGGGGCGTGGCTTACGGCACCGGCTTCCAGCTGCGCCTGCCGGAGGCGTGGAACGGCCGCTTCCTGTTCCAGGGCGGGGGCGGGCTCGACGGCGTGGTCGGCGAGGCGCTCGGCGCGATCCCGGTCTCGGGGGCGACGGCGCCGCCGGCCCTGCTGCGGGGCTACGCCGTCGCCTCGACGGATTCCGGCCATCGCGGCCGCGACAATGCCGACGCCGCCTTCGGCCTCGACCAGCAGGCCCGGATCGACTTCGCCTACGGGGCGATCGGCACCGTCGCGCGGGAGGCGAGGGCGCTCATCGCGGCCCGCTACGGCCGCGCCCCGGCGAAGGCCTACTTCATGGGCTGCTCCAACGGCGGCCGCTCCGCCCTGATGGCGGCGACGCGCTACCCCACCGCCTTCGACGGCATCGTCGCCGGCGCCCCGGCCTTCCGGCTCACCCGGGCGGCGCTCGGCCAGATCTGGGACACCAGGGCCTTCCTCGACGCCGCGCCGAACGATCCGGAAGGCAAGCCGATCCTCGCCGAGGCCTTCAGCGAGGCGGACCTCGGCCTCGTCGCCGATGCGGTGCTCAAGACCTGCGACGCCGCCGACGGGCTCGCCGACGGCGCGGTCGAGGCGGTCTCCTCCTGCCGGTTCGATCCCGCGAGCCTCGCCTGCCCGGGCGACAAGACCGCGACCTGCCTCGCCGACCGTCAGGTCGAGGCGCTGCGGCGGGCCTTCGGCGGCGCCCGGGATTCGCAAGGAACCCCGATCTACGCCTCCTGGCCCTGGGATCCGGGCCTCGCCGCGCCGGGCTGGCGGGCCTGGAAGCTCGGCACCTCGAGGACCGCGACGCCGAACGCCCGCAACGCGACGCTCGGGCCGGCGGCGATCGCGAACTACTTCCTCACCCCGCCGGATCCGGGCTTCGACGCGCTGCGCTTCGATTTCGACCGCGACACCCCGCGCACCGCCGAGACCGCCGCGATCAACGACCCGACCGGCACCTTCCTGTCGACCTTCGCCGCCCGCGGCGGTCGGCTGCTCGTGTACCAGGGCGTCGCCGATCCGGTCTTCTCCGCCCGCGACCTCGTCGAGCACTGGCGGGACCTCGCCCGCCACAACGGCGGCGCGGCGGCCCTCTCGGAGCGGGCGCGCCTGTTCCTGGTGCCCGGCATGACCCATTGCGGCGGCGGTCCCGCCCTCGACGACTTCGACCCGCTCGCCGCGATCGAGGGCTGGGTCGAGCGCGGCGAGGCGCCCGACCGGCTCATCGCCCGCGGCACCGCCTTCCCGGGCCGCACGCGGCCGCTCTGCCCGTTCCCGCAGGAGGCGCGCTACCAGGGCGGCGAGGCGGACAAGGCCGAGAGCTTCACCTGCCGGGAGCCGTGAGGCGCGTCCATCCGTCGATCAATCCTGCGCGACGAGGAGGCACGGTTTCCTCCTCTCCCCGCGGGCGGGCAGAGGGGAGAACCCGTGCGCTTCCCTTCATGAACGCCTCCATGTCTGCGGAGCGCGGAGGATGAGGCGTACGCCGCGCGCAATCCGCCTCGGTCCCGCCGCCTCGGCCCCGCCGCCCTGCGTCGTCGCGCCGACCTTGCCTTGCGGTGCGGAAGGGATCCACACTCGCGGTTCCCGGACGGCGCTCGTGGAACCCCGGACCTGGCGCCCCGGACGAGGACGAGGACACCGCATGATGGAAGCCAGCGCGCCGGCCGCGACCCCGATGGATGACGGCATCGTCGCCGCCGCGGAGGCCTGCCTCGCGAGCGTTGGGCGCGCCCGCGAGGCGATCCACGGGGTCATCTTCGGGCAGGAGCAGGTGGTCGACCTCGCGCTGGTCACGGTGCTGGCGGGCGGCCACGGGCTGCTCGTCGGCCTGCCTGGTCTCGCAAAGACCAAGCTCGTCGAGACGCTCGGCACGGTGCTCGGGCTCGATGCGCGCCGGGTGCAGTTCACCCCCGACCTGATGCCCTCCGACATCCTCGGCAGCGAGATCCTCGACGAGGACCAGGACCGGCACCGCTCGTTCCGCTTCGTGCGCGGGCCGATCTTCACCCAGCTGCTGATGGCCGACGAGATCAACCGCGCCAGCCCCCGCACCCAGTCGGCGCTGCTGCAGGCGATGCAGGAGCAGTTCATCTCGGTCGCCGGCGCGCGCCACGACCTGCCGCGGCCGTTCCACGTGCTGGCGACCCAGAACCCGATCGAGCAGGAGGGCACCTACCCGCTGCCGGAGGCCCAGCTCGACCGGTTCCTGCTCGAGATCGACGTCGGCTATCCCGACCGCGCCGCCGAGCGCCGCATCCTGCTCGAGACCACCGGCGCCGAGGAGCACCGGCCGCAGGCGGTGATGGACACCGAAGCCCTGCTCTCGGCCCAGCGCCTGGTGCGGCGCCTGCCCGTCGGCGAGGCGGTGGTCGACGCGATCCTCGACCTCGTGCGGGCGGCGCGCCCGGTCGGGGGCGATGCGGCGATCGCCGACAAGCTGCTCTGGGGGCCGGGCCCCCGCGCCAGCCAGGCCCTGATGCTGGCGGTCCGCGCCCGCGCGCTGATCGAGGGCCGGGTCGCACCCTCGGTCGACGACGTCGCGGCGCTCGCCGAGCCGGTGCTCAAGCACCGCATGGCGCTCACCTTCGCGGCGCGCGCCGACGGCGAGACGGTCCCCGGCCTGATCGGCCGCCTCGTCGGGCGGCTCTGACCCGGTGGCCTCGACCCGCGTCCTCGACGCAGGCCTCCGCGCCCCCGGCCGGCGGGAGACCGAGACCGCGCTCTCGCTCGCCGAGCGGATGCCGCGCCTGATCCTGGAGGCCCGCCGGGTCGCCGCCACCCTGGCGCACGGCCTGCATGGCCGCCGCCGGGCCGGGCCGGGCGAGAGCTTCTGGCAGTTCCGCCCCTTCGTCGCCGGCGAGGCGGCGAGCCGGATCGACTGGCGCCGCTCGGGTCGGGACGACCGGCTCTACGTCCGCGAGCGCGAGTGGGAGGCGGCCCACACGGTCTGGCTCTGGATCGACCGTTCCGCCTCGATGGGCTTCGGCTCCGACCTCGCCCAGGCGCCGAAGATCGAGCGCGCCCTGGTGCTGGCGCTCGCGCTCGGCGACACCTTCGTGGAGGCCGGCGAGCGGGTCGGGTTGCTGGGCCTGTCGCGGCCCCAGGCCACCCGCACCATCGTCGAGCGGATGGCCGAGACGCTGGTCGCCGACGCGTCGGGCCTCGACGAGGACCTGCCGCCCCGCGCGCCCGTCGGGCGCTTCGACGAGGTGGTGCTGATCGGCGACTTCCTCTCTCCCCCTGAGCAGGTGCGGGCCTCGGTCGCCGCGATCGCAGCGGCGGGCAGCCGCGGCCACCTCGTCATGGTGGTCGATCCGGTCGAAGAGAGCTTTCCGTTCTCCGGCCAGGCCGAGCTGCACGACCTCGAGGCCGGCCTGTCGCTCCGCGTCGGCGACGCGGCGGCCTGGGGCGAGGCCTATCGGCGCCGGATCCGCGCCCATCGCGACGCGTTGGCGGAGATCGCCCGCGCGCAGGGCTGGACGCTGACGCTGCACCGCACCGACCGTCCGGCGAGCGAGGCGGCGTTGCGCCTCGTCACCCTGGTCGCCGCCGCCCGCAGCGCGGGCTGAGGACGCCTTCGATGTTCGGACTGCCCCTCAGCTTCGCCGCCCCCGCCGCCCTCGCGGCGCTGATCGCCCTGCCGGCGCTGTGGTACCTCCTGCGGGTGACGCCGCCGCGGCCGCGCCGGATCGACTTCCCGCCCCTGCGCATCCTCGCCGACCTCCTGCCGGAGCGCGAGACGCCGGCCCGCACCCCGCCCTGGCTGCTCGCGCTCCGCCTGCTCGCCGCCGCCTGCCTGATCCTGGCGGTGTCGGGGCCGGTCTGGAACCCGACCCCGCAGGCGGCGGGCGACGGGCGCACCCCCCTCGTCCTCGTCCTCGACAACGGATTCACCGCCGCGCAGGACTGGCGCGACCGGGTCCGCGTCGCCACCGCCGAGGTCGAGGCGGCGGCCAGGGCCGGACGGCCGGTGGCGCTCATGGCGACCGCCTCGACCCCGGCGGGCCTCGAGGCCACCGGTCCGGGCCCGGCCCTGGAGCGCCTGCGCGCCATCGAGCCGCTGCCGCACCTCGCCGACCGGTCGGCGCAGCTGCCGGCGCTCGCGGCCTTCCTTGAGCGGAATCCCGGAAGCGCCGCGGTCTGGGTCAGCGACGGCGTCGCCGGGCCGGAGGGCGACGCCTTCCCGGCGGGCCTCGCCGCCGCGGCCGCGCGCGGCCGTGCCGACGTCACCGTGCTCAAGGCCGAGCGCCCGCCGGCCCTGGCGCTCGCCGGCCCCGACGCCTCGGGCGGACAGCTCGGCGTCAGCGTGGTGCGGGCCGCCGCCAACGGCCGCGATGCCGGCACGGTCCGGGCCCTCGACGCCAAGGGCCTGCCGCTCGCCGAGACGAACTTCGCCTTCGCGGGCGACGCGACCGCGACCGCGGTGCGCTTCGACCTGCCGATGGAGCTGCGCAACACCATCGCCCGGTTCGAGGTCGCGGGCGAGCATTCGGCCGGCGCCGTGGTGCTCGCCGACGAGCGCGGCCGCCGCCGCCGGGTCGGCCTCGTCTTCGGCGGCACGGCCGACCAGGCCCAGCCCCTGCTCTCGCCGACCTACTACCTCTCCCGCGCGCTCACCCCCTTCGCCGACGTGCAGGAGCCACGGGCCGGGCGCGGCGTCGCCGAGTCGATCGGCCAGATGCTCGATTCGCAGGTCTCGGTGCTGGTCCTCGCCGATGTCGGCGCCCTCGACCCCGCGATCCAGGAGCGGGTCTCGGCCTTCGTCGAGAAGGGAGGGCTGCTCCTGCGCTTCGCCGGCCCGCGCCTCGCCGCCGGCAGCGACGACCTCGTGCCGGTGCGCCTGCGCCGGGGCGGGCGCAACCTCGGCGGCACCCTGTCCTGGGACAGCCCGCGCACGCTGGCGCCGTTCGCGCCCGAGAGCCCCTTCGCGGGCCTGACGCCGCCGGCCGATATCGGCGTGCGGCGCCAGATCCTCGCCGAGCCGGACGGCGAGCTCGCCCGGCGCACCTGGGCCGCCCTGCAGGACGGCACCCCGATCGTCACCGCCGCGAAGCGCGGGGAGGGCATGGTGGTCCTGGTCCACGTCACCGCCGACACCACCTGGTCGAACCTGCCGCTGTCGGGCCTGTTCGTGACCATGCTGCGCCGGGTCGTGGCGCTCGCCGGCACCACCCCGCCGACGACAGGCACCGGTGCGGGCACACCCCCGCCGGTGCTCGCCCCGCGCCTGACCCTCGACGGGTTCGGCGCCCTGAAATCCCCTCCGGCCACCGCACGGGCGGTGCCCGCGACCTGGACCGAGCGGGCGACGCCGGAGCACCCGCCGGGCTATTACGGCCCGGTCGATGGCGGCCTCGCGGTCAACGCCCTCACCGTGGAGGACCGCCTGAAGCCCCTCGACCTCGCGGCCCTGTCCGGCGCCCGCTTCGGCGGCCTGGAGGAAGCCCGCACCCGCGACCTGCGCGGACCGTTCTTCCTCGCGGCGCTGCTGTGCCTCGCCCTCGACACACTGGCGAGCCTGTGGCTCGGCGGCTTCCTCGGGCGGATGGCGACGCGCCTGCGCCGCCGGCCGGCCGCCGCGGCGCTCGTCCTCGGGATCCTGGTGCTGGGTGCCGCACCCGACGCCGCGCGGGCGGTGGAGCCGGCGGCCAACCGGCCGAACGGCATCGAATCGGCGCTCGTCACCCGCATCGCCTACGTGGTGACGGGCGACGCGACCGTCGACGAAACCAGCCGGGCGGGCCTCGCCGGCCTGACCCAGATGCTGGCGAGCCGCACCGCGCTCGAACCGGGCGAGCCCGCCGGCATCGACCCGGCCCGGGACGAACTCGCCTTCTATCCCCTGATCTACTGGCCGATCGTCCCGAACCGGCCGCTGCCGAGCCCGGACGCGATCCGGCGCATCGACGCCTTCATGAAGAACGGCGGCACGGTGATCTTCGACACCCGCGACGCGATGACCGCCCGCCCCGGCGGCCCGCCGACGCCCGAAGCCGCCTACCTTCAGCGCATGCTCGCGACGCTCGAGGTACCGGAACTCGAGCCGGTCCCCCGCGACCACGTGCTCACCAAGGCGTTCTACCTCGTCGACGGCTTCCCGGGCCGCTACGCCACCGGCCAGACCTGGGTCGAGGCGCTGCCGCCGGCGGGCGACGGGGCGGAGCGCCGGCCGGCCCGGGCCGGCGACGGCGTCTCGCCGATCGTCATCACGGGCAACGACCTCGCCTCGGCCTGGGCCATCGGCCGCCGGGGCGAGGCGCTCTATCCCCTCGTCGGCGGCGATCCGCGCCAGCGCGAGATGGCGTTCCGCGGCGGCGTCAACCTGGTGATGTACGCGCTCACCGGCAACTACAAGGCCGACCAGGTCCACGTGCCGGCGTTATTGGAGAGATTGGGGCAGTAAAGAGCAGCTTGTTGGATGCAGAACTAAACGAGATTCGCGCGGGATCCCCTCTCCCGTGTGGGAGAGGGGTAGGGGTGAGGGTGACACGCCTCAGTGTAAATCGCTGAGCGTGGTGCTGGCAGCGCGACGGACGAGCCGGCCTTAGAACCGTAGCACCCTCACCCCTAACCCCTCTCCCACACGGGAGAGGGGATCCCGCGCTCTCATAGTCTTCGTGGGACAGCACAGAGCATGGCACGAGAACCCAGGCAGTTTGCCAGGATTTTACGTCAGCAGGCGACCTCCGCCGAGGATCGTCTCTGGACGGCGCTCCGTGGGCGCCGGCTTCATGGGCTCAAGTTCAAGCGACAGGTGCCCCTCCTGCTCTATACGGTCGACTTTCTCTGCCTTGAGCGCAAACTGATCGTCGAACTCGACGGTCGCCAGCACGAGTGGCACCGTGACTACGACGCCAAGCGAACCGAGGAGATCGAACGCCTGGGCTTCTGCCTGCTGCGATTCAAGAACGAGGACGTACTGTCCGATCTCGACGCCGTGCTGCACCGGATCGCTGATGCGGCTTCCCCGACAAATGAGGGGGCCCCGCAAGCGCCGACCGCTGCGCACGACCCTCACGACCTGCGGCCGCCCCACGGGCGAAACCGCAGCCCAGAGACATTCTCATGCTGAGCCTCAGCCTCGCCCCCCTCATCCCCGTCCCGGTCCTCTGGGCCCTGGCCGGGCTCGCCGCGCTCCTCGCCGTGGTCGCGGTCCTCGCCCGCGGGTCGGTGGCGCTGCTGCGCGTCCTCGTCCTCGCCCTGGTGCTGCTGGCGCTCGCCAATCCCTCGCTGGTCCAGGAGGAGCGCGAGCCGGTCAGGGACGTGGTCGCGGTCGTGGTCGACCGGTCGGGCTCGCAGGGGCTCGGCGACCGGCCGGCGATGACCGACCGGGTCCGCGCCGAGCTGCAGCGGCGCCTCGGCACGCTCGCCGAGATCGAGCCGCGCTTCGTCGACGTGCCGGAGGCCGGCGGCGACGAGGGCACGCGGCTGTTCACCGCCCTGTCGAGCGCGCTCGCCGACGTGCCGCCGGACCGGCTCGCCGGCGTCGTGATGCTCACCGACGGCGTCGTCCACGACATCCCGGCGAACCTCGCATCCGCAAGCTTCAAGGCGCCGCTCCACGTTCTGGTCACCGGCCGGCCCGACGAGCGCGACCGGCAGATCCGCCTGATCGAGGCGCCGCGCTTCGGCATCGTCGGGCGCGACCAGACCATCCGGGCCGAGGTGATGGAGCGCGGCGGCACCGGCGCGGCGGTGGTGACGGTGCGCCGCGACGGCGAGGAGGTGGTGCGCCAGTCCGTGCGCACCGGCCAGCCCTTCAACCTGACCCTGCGGGTCGAGCACGGGGGCCCCAACGTGGTCGAGATCGAGGCCGAGGCGCTGCCGGGCGAGCTCACCACCGCCAACAACCGCGCGGTGCTGCCGATCGAGGGCATCCGCGAGAAGCTGCGCGTGCTGCTCGTCTCCGGCGAGCCCCATGCCGGCGAGCGGACCTGGCGCAACCTGCTGAAGTCCGACGCCAACGTCGACCTCGTCCACTTCACCATCCTGCGCCCGCCGGAGAAGCAGGACGGCACCCCGATCTCGGAGCTCTCGCTGATCGCCTTCCCGACCCGCGAGCTGTTCCAGCAGAAGATCAAGGATTTCGATCTCATCATCTTCGACCGCTACGCCAACCAGAGCGTGCTGCCGTCGAGCTACTTCGACAACATCGTCCGCTACGTGCGCGAGGGCGGGGCGCTCCTGATCGCCGCCGGGCCGGAATTCGCCTCCGCCGCCAGCCTCGCCCGCACGCGACTCGCCGCGATCCTGCCGGGCGAGCCCAATGGCCGCGTGGTCGAGCGGCCCTACAAGGCGGCGCTGACGGGCAGCGGCCAGCGCCACCCGGTCACCCGCGACCTGCCGGGCTCCGACGCCTCGCCCCCGGCCTGGGGCGACTGGCTGCGCCTGATCGGCGCCGAGGTCCGCCCCGGCGTCACCCCGATCATGGCCGGCGCCGATTCGCTGCCGCTGCTCGCGCTCTCCCGCGAGGACAAGGGCCGGGTGGCGCTGCTCCTCTCCGACCATGCCTGGCTCTGGGCCCGGGGCTACGAGGGCGGCGGGCCGCATCTCGACCTGCTGCGCCGCCTCGGCCACTGGCTGATGAAGGAGCCGGCCCTCGAGGAGGAGGCCCTGCGGGCGACCGCCACCGGCCACGGCCGCGAGGTCCGGGTCGAGCGCCAGACCATGGGCGACACCGCCGAGCCCGTCACCGTGACGGCGCCGAGCGGCAAGGCCCGCACCCTGACGCTCAATCCCGACAAGCCGGGCCTGTTCGCCGCCGCCTTCGAGGCCGACGAACTCGGGCTGCACACCCTGCGGGCGGGCGCCCTCGTCGCCTTCGTGAGCGTCGGGCCCGCGAATCCGCGCGAACTCGTCGACGTGTTCAGCGACACCGAGCGCCTGCGCGGGCTCGCCGAGGCCACCGGCGGCTCGGTGCGCCGCCTCGCCGAGGCCGGGGGCGGGATCGCCATCCCGCGCCTGCAGATCGCCCGCTCGGGGCGGCTCGCCGGCTCGGACTGGATCGGCTTCCGCCCGAGCGACAGCGCGGCGGTGCGCGGCGTCTCGGTCTACCCCCTCGGCCTCGGCCTCGCGGCGCTGGCGGCCCTGGCGGCGGCCGTCCTGGCGATGTGGCTGCTGGAGGGGCGGCGCAGGCGAGCCTGAGCGGGAAACAGTTCATATCCGCAGCCACTTGCCCGGATCTGCTCATCCTCTCCGGTCGTCGTGCCTCACGGCGCGGCCAGCTCTGTCGCGTTCTCAGGATCGTCCGATAAATCACTGAGAGCGTTCAAGAAAGTCCGATAGTACCCCGGGCACCGATGTGCGGCGACCGGATGCCCGGACCGGCAGGCCCTCCAGGCCTTGCGTCAGCGCGGCCGGTCCCATAGTCCCGCCGCCACCCCCGCCATCGCCGCCTCCGGCGTCACCCACGTCCAGTCCGGTCCGGCCTGGTGGCGGAACCACGTCACCTGCCGCTTGGCGTAGCGCCGCGTATCCGCCTGGCCCCGCGCCACGGCCTCGTCGCCGGAGAGTGCCCCGCGCAGGTGGGCGATCAGCCCCGGCACGCCGTGGGCGCGCATCACCGGCAGCATCGGGTCGAGGCCGCGGGCGGCGAGCGCCCGGACTTCGTCGAGGGCGCCGGCCGCCATCATGGCGAGGAAGCGGGCGTCAATCCGTGCCCGCAAGGTCTCGCGGTCCGGGGTGAGGAAGAGCCTTGTGCAGGGCAAGCCGGTGAGCGGGCCCGGCCGGCGCGCGGCGTGGAAGGCGGCGATCGGCCGGCCGGTTGCGGCCAGCACCTCGAGCGCCCGCAGCACCCGCAGGCGGTCGTTCGGGTCGAGGCGGGCGGCGCCCTCCGGATCGCGACCGGCGAGGGCGGCGTGCAGGTCCGGCGTCGCGCGCCCCTCGGCCTCCGCCCGCACCTCCGCCCGCACCGCTTCCGAGACCGGCGGGATCTCCGACAGGCCCTCGGTCAACCCGGTGAAGTAGAGCCCGGTGCCCCCGACCACGATCGGCAGGCTGCCCGCCGCCCAGGCCTCGCGCAGGGCCGCGCCAGCCTCCGCCAGATAGTGGCCGACGGAGAAGTTCACCGCGCCGTCGACCGTGCCGTAGAGGCGGTGGGGCGCCCGCGCCTCCTCGTCGGGCGCGGGCCGGGCGGTCAGGAGGCGCAGATCGCGGTAGACCTGCATCGAATCGGCGTTGATCACCGTGCCGCCGTGCCGGCGGGCGAGCGCCAGCGCGAGCGCCGACTTGCCCGAGGCGGTCGGCCCTGCGATGAGGATCGCCCGAACCCGCCCGTCCATGCCTGCCCCTTCCTCGCGCGCGGGCGGGACGCGCCGCGAGAAGACGAGCCCGAGATCCCCGATGACCCTGGTCGCCACCCTGATAGCAAACCCGGAGCGCCCCGCCATCACCGACGCGGTGCTGGCCGAAGCCCGGCGGGTGCTGGCGACCGAGCACCAGCCGCGCATCCTGCACGGCGAGGTCGCCGCCGAGATCCTGGTCGAGGGCGCGCCCGAGGCGGCTCCAGGCCTCGCCGGGCGCCTGCGCGCGGCGCTCGGCGGCGAGCCGATCGACGTGGCGGTCCAGGTCGCAGGCCCCCACCGGCGCAAGCGCCTGTTCCTCGCCGACATGGATTCCACCATGATCGGCCAGGAATGCATCGACGAGCTCGCCGACCAGGTCGGCCTCAAGGACCACGTCGCGGCGATCACCGAGCGGGCGATGCGGGGCGAGATCGCCTTCGAGCCGGCGTTGCGCGAGCGCGTCGCCCTGCTGAAAGGGCTGCCGCTCGGCGCCATCGACGAGGTGATCGCCGGGCGCATCACCCTGACGCCGGGCGGGCGCACCCTGGTCCGCACGCTCAAGGCGCACGGCGCCTACACGGCCCTGGTCTCGGGCGGCTTCACCCTGTTCACCGGGCCGGTGGCGGCGAGGATCGGGTTCGACGAGCACCGCTCGAACCGGCTCGAGACCGAGGGCGGAACGCTCGCCGGCACTGTCGCGGAGCCGATCGTCGGGCGCGACGCCAAGCGCGCCGCGCTGATCGAGCTGCGCACCCGCTTCGCCCTCGACCCGGCCGAGACGCTCGCGGTCGGCGACGGCGCCAACGACCTGGCGATGCTGGAGGAGGCGGGTCTCGGCGTGGCGTTCCGCGCCAAGCCCGCGGTCGCCGCCGCCGCGCATGCGCGCATCGACCACGGCGACCTCACGGGGCTCCTCTACCTGCAGGGTTTCGCGGCCGCCGAGTTCGTCGAGTAGGTTGCGTTCCGGTCAGCCCCCGCTACACGACACCGGATGTCGACCGGATTGATCCCGCATCCCGACGGCTGCCAGCGCTGCTGGTGGCCGGGCACCGACCCGCTCTACGTCGCCTACCACGACACCGAGTGGGGCGTGCCGGAGCACGACGACCGCGCCCTCTACGAGAAGCTGATCCTCGACGGGTTCCAGGCCGGCCTGTCCTGGATCACCATCCTGCGCCGGCGCGACGGTTTCCGGAGTGCCTTCGCGGGCTTCGCGCCCGAGGCGATCGCGCGGTTCGGTCCGGCGGAGGTCGAGGCGCTGATGCAGGATACCGGCATCATCCGCAACCGCGCCAAGATCGAGGCGACGATCCGCAGCGCGCGATCCTACCTGGCGATCCAGGAGCGCGGCCCCGGCTTCTCGGCCTTCCTGTGGGACTTCGTCGACGGGCGCCCGCTCCAGCCGCGCCCGGAGACCCGCGCCGACATCCCGACCGAGAGCGCGGTCTCGCGGGCGGTCTCGAAGGCGCTCAGGGCGGAGGGCTTCGGCTTCTGCGGCCCGACCATCGTCTACGCCTTCATGCAGGCGGTCGGCATGATCAACGACCACCTCGTCGGCTGCTGCCGCCATGCCCCCTGCGCTGCCCTGCCGGGGCCAGGTGGCCTCGGGGGAACGGCGTGAGCGGCCAGCCCCGGGCGTGGCAGCGGATGCTGTCGGGGCGGCGCCTCGACCTCCTCGACCCGTCGCCCCTCGACGTCGAGATCGCCGACATCGCCCACGGCCTCGCCCGCGTGGCGCGCTGGAACGGGCAGACCGCCGGCCCGCACGTCTTCTCGGTGGCGCAGCACGCGCTGCTCGTCGAGGCGATCGGCGGCGCCTACGAGCCCGGCATCCCCGCCGCCGGGCGGCTGGAGCTGCTCCTGCACGACGCACCCGAATACGTGATCGGCGACATCATCTCGCCGTTCAAGGCGGCGATCGGCCATTCCTACAAGGCGGTGGAGAACCGGCTGCTGGCGGCGATCCGCCTGCGCTTCGGCCTCTCGCCGGCGCCGACGGCCGCGATGCAGCACCTGATCAAGCGGGCCGACCGGCTGAGCGCCTATCTCGAGGCGACGCGGCTCGCCGGCTTCTCGCAGATCGAGGCCGTGCGGGTGTTCGGCAAGCCCGACCGGGTCGACGCCTCCCTCGACGCCCTGCTGGAGCCCTGGCCGACCGCCGAGGCGCAAGGGGCCTTCCTCGCCCGCTTCCACGCCCTCGCCGCGGCGATGCAGCCGGCCACGGCCTCGTAGACAAGGATCATCCGCCGCCATGCCGACCCTGCACGTGTGCGCCCTGTCCCGCCTGCCCGAGACCGTCGCGGCGACCGGCGCGCGCCAGGTCGTGACCCTCATCAATGTCGGCACGCCGGTGACGCGACCGCCCACCATCGCCGAAGCCGACCACCTGTTCGTCGGCATCAGCGACATCACCGACGCCCTCGACGGCCACGTCCTGCCGGACGAGGCCCATGTGCGCCGGCTCCTCGATTTCGTGCGCGCCTGGGACCGGGCCCAGCCCCTGGTGATCCACTGCTACGCCGGCATCAGCCGCTCGACGGCCGCCGCCTTCATCGCGACCTGCGCCCTGCGGCCCGACCGGGACGAGGCCGAGATCGCCCGCGACCTGCGCCGGGCCTCGCCCTCGGCGACCCCGAATCGCCGCCTCGTCGCGGTCGCGGACGCGATGCTCGGGCGGGACGGGCGGATGGTGGCGGCGATCGCGGCGATCGGTCGCGGCGAGGACGCTTTCGAGGGCGAACCCTTCAGCCTCACCGTCGAGTGATTCCACTGTGGCCGAAACGCAGCCCTGGCGCGCAAACAGGCATGAGCGGCCCGGTCTCCACCCCGTGGCACCGCCGAAGGGTTGTTTCGCGCGATCCTCATCGCCATAACCCAACGCTCATCATGGGAGTAGAGTAGCGCATGTCCGCAGCCCGGTCCGATGCCAGCCGCGCGGCCGTCTCCGTACCCGCCGGCCCGACCGGAACCGCGGACCTGCCGTTCGAGAAAGCCCTCGAGGAACTCGAGGGCATCGTCCAGCGCCTGGAACAGGGCAACGTGCCGCTCGACGAGTCCGTCGCGATCTACGAGCGCGGCGAGGCCCTCAAGCGCCACTGCGAGACGCTGCTGCAGCGCGCCGAGGCGCGCATCCAGCGCATCACCCTCGGGGCGGACGGACGCGCCGCCGGGACGGCGCCGCTCGATGTCGCCTGATCGCTCCCATTCATCCCGCCCCGCGCGCCGGCGGCGGGTCTTCTCCTTCCGGACGTGAGGATGGCTCCGGTGTCACCGCTCAACCTTCCCCTCCTCGACCGCGTCCGCGTCCCCGCGGACCTGCGCCAGCTGCCCGAGAGCGACCTGACGCAGCTCGCCGCGGAGCTGCGCGCCGAGACCATCGACGCCGTCTCGGTCACCGGCGGCCATCTCGGCGCGGGCCTCGGCGTCATCGAGCTCACCGTCGCCCTCCACTACGTCTTCAACACCCCCGACGACCGCATCATCTGGGACGTCGGCCACCAGGCCTACCCCCACAAGATCCTCACCGGACGGCGCGACCGCATCCGGACGCTGCGCCAGGGCGGCGGCCTCTCGGGCTTCACCAAGCGCTCCGAGAGCCCCTACGACCCCTTCGGCGCGGCGCATTCCTCCACCTCCATCTCCGCGGGCCTCGGCATGGCCATCGGCCGCGACCTCGCGGACGCCGCCGCGAAGGCCCGCGGCGAGACGCCGCCGCGCCGCAACGTCGTGGCCGTCATCGGCGACGGCTCGATCTCGGCCGGCATGGCCTACGAGGCGATGAACAATGCCGGCGCGTTGAAGTCGCGCCTCGTCGTCATCCTCAACGACAACGACATGTCGATCGCGCCCCCGGTCGGCGCCATGTCGTCCTACCTCGCGCGGCTCGTCTCGGGCGACACCTACCGGAGCTTGCGCGACACCGCCAAGCAGTTCGGCCGCCTCCTGCCGAAGGCGATCTACGACACCGCCGCGCGGGCGGAAGAGTACGCGCGCGGCATCCTGGCCGGCGGCGGCACGATGTTCGAGGAACTCGGCTTCCACTACGTCGGCCCGATCGACGGCCACAACCTCGACCACCTGCTCCCCGTCCTCAAGAACGTGCGCGACGCGCCCGACGGCCCGGTGCTGGTCCACGTCGTGACCCAGAAGGGCAAGGGCTACGCGCCGGCCGAGGCCGCCGCCGACCGCGGCCACGCGGTGGTGAAGTTCGACGTGGTGTCGGGCAAGCAGACCAAGGCCAAGCCCAACGCCCCGGCCTATACCCGCGTGTTCGGCGAGAGCCTGATCAAGGCGGCGGACGCCGACGACAAGGTGGTGGCGATCACCGCCGCGATGCCGTCGGGGACGGGCGTCGACCTGTTCTCGAAGGCGCATCCGGAGCGGACCTTCGACGTCGGCATCGCCGAGCAGCACGCGGTGACCTTCGCGGCGGGCCTGGCGACGGAGGGGTTCAAGCCGTTCTGCGCGATCTACTCGACGTTCCTGCAGCGCGGCTACGACCAGCTGGTGCACGACGTGGCGCTGCAGAACCTGCCCGTTCGCTTCGCCCTCGACCGGGCCGGCCTGGTGGGTGCGGACGGCGCGACGCATGCGGGCGCGTTCGACCTGGCGTATCTGTGCTGCCTGCCGAACATGACGGTGATGGCGGCGGCCGACGAGGCCGAGCTGGTGCACATGGTGGCAACCGCGCACGCGCACGACACCGGCCCGATCGCGTTCCGCTATCCGCGGGGCGAGGGCGTGGGCGTCGAGCTGCCGGAGCGGGGCGAGGCGCTGGCGATCGGCAAGGGCCGGGTGATCCGGCGTCCGGAGGGCGCGCGGGTGGCGCTTCTGAGCCTCGGCACGCGCCTGGCGGAAGCCGTGAAGGCGGCGGAGCGTCTGGAGGCGTCGGGCATCGGCGTGACGGTGGCGGATGCGCGGTTCGCCAAGCCGCTGGACGAGGCGCTGATCCTGGACCTGGCGGGCAGCCACGAGGTCCTGGTGACGCTGGAAGAGGGGTCGGTCGGGGGCTTCGGGGCGATGGTGCTGCACCTGTTGTCGTCGCGCGGGGCGCTGGACGACGGCAAGGTGCGGGTGCGGACGCTGACCTTGCCGGACAGCTACCAGGAGCACGACACGCCGGATCGGATGTACGCGGAAGCCGGGCTCGACGCGGCGTCGATCGTCACGGTCGTCGAGGCGATCCTGCCGGCGCGTCCGGAGGCCAAATCGTCCGGCAACGTCACGGCGAGCAACGTCGTCAGCGTCGCCCGGCGGCAGCGCTGAAGCCGGAACCGGGCCGCGTCCGGCGGACGCGGCCCGGTCGGGGCTACTTGATGACCGAGCAGGCGATGCGGGCGCCCGCATTGCCGATCGGCTGCGTGGCGTGATCGTCCTCGTTGGCGTGGATGATCAGGGCCGAGCCGTCATTGTCCTTCAGGCCGCCCTCGCCGGTCAGCGGCGTGTCGCTCGACACCTCGGCATTCACCGAGCCGTCGGCATTGGCGTAGACGTTCGGCAGGTCGCCCTCGTCCGGGCCCTCCGCGTTCAGCAGGCCGTGCTTGGCGTTGTCGTGATTGACGTGCGCCTTGGACTCCTGGAACTTGTCGGTGTCGGCGCAACTCCCCACGGCGTGGAAGTGGATGCCGTGCCAGCCGGGCGGCAGGCCGCCGGGCTGGATCGTCACCCGCATCACCAGCGTGTTGGCGCCGTCCCTGAGCGCGATCTTGCCGATCGTCTCCCCCTTGTTGTTGACGATCGGCGCGTCGTAGGTCGTCGGCGCCGCCGGCTTGTCCGCCGCGGGCTTGTCCTGCGCCAGCGCGGGGGCGGCGAGGGCGAGGCCGAAGGCGCTCGCGAGCACGATGTTTCTCATCTCGAACACTCTCCTCGTGTGTCGCCGTATAGCTAGGGCATCCGGCGCCGGCGGGGACGCCCCGGCAAGGGCGGAAGCAGCGACGGATACGGTCATACACGACCAAGGATCGAGGGCGATGACGACGGGCGAGCGGCTGCGGGCCGACCGCCTCCTGGTGGAGGCGGGCCATTTCGAGAGCCGGGCACGGGCGCAGGGTGCGATCGAGGCCGGCCTGGTGCGGGCGGACGGCGTCGTCGTGCGCAAGCCGTCCGACCTGATCCCCCGGAGCGCTGCCATCGTCGCCGAGGCGCCGCACCCCTACGTCTCCCGCGGCGGCCTCAAGCTCGCCGCCGCCCTCGACGCCTTCGGGATCGACCCGGCGGGGCGGACCTGCCTCGATATCGGCGCCTCCACCGGCGGCTTCACCGACGTGCTGCTGCGCCGCGGCGCCGCCCTCGTCCACGCCGTCGACGTCGGCCGCTTCCAGCTCCATCCGAGCCTCGCCGCCGACCCGCGCGTAGCGGCGCTCGAGGCGACCGACGCCCGCTCCCTGACTCCCTTCCCCGAGCCGCCCTCCCTCCTGGTGATCGACGTGAGCTTCATCTCCCTGCGGCTGGTCCTGCCGCCTATCATCCCGCTCCTGGCGCAGGACGCTGCCTTGGTGGCTTTGATCAAGCCGCAATTCGAGGCCGGGCGCGAGCATGTCGGCCGCGGCGGGCTGGTGCGGGACGAGGCGGTGCTGGAGACGGTCTGCGCGCGCATCCGCGATCTCGTCGCGTCGCTGGCCTTCACGGTGCGCGGCCTGATCCCGTCGCCGATCGACGGCGGCGACGGCAACCGGGAATTCCTGATCGGCGCGGTGCGGGAGGCCGGACGATGAGTGACGGTGCGGAGATGACGACCTGCGAGATCGCCCGCCTCGGCCTGCGCGGCGACGGGGTGAGCCTGAACGGCGTCGTGGTACCGGGCGCCCTTCCGGGCGAGACCGTGCGGGCCGTACCGGAGGAGGGCACCCGCCCGCCCCGCGCCCGGCTCGACGCGGTGCTCGCCGCCTCGCCGGACCGGATCGCGCCGTTCTGCCCGTATTTTGGCACCTGCGGCGGCTGCGCCATCCAGCACCTCGCACCCGCGCCCTATGCCGAGTGGAAGCGCGACCTCGTCGTCGGCGCCCTGGCGCGAGCCGGGATCGAGGCGCCGGTGGCGCCGCTCCTCGATGCCCACGGCGCGGGCCGCCGCCGCATCACCCTGCACGTGCGCGCGGGCGAAGGCGGGCACCCGCCGAAGGGCGGGCCGCAGGCCGGCTTCATGGCGGCGCGCAGCCACGCGCTGGTCGCGATCGACCATTGCCCGATCACGGAACCCGCCCTGCACCGCGCGCCCGAGGTCGCCCGGGCGGTCAGCCGTCCTCTCGGCGGCGGCGGCGGAAAGCCCCTCGACGTCCAGGTGACCGCGACGGCGAACGGCCTCGACGTCGACATCCGCGGCCACGGCCCGGCCTCCGACCGGGCGCGCCAGGCCCTGGTGCTGCTCGCGGGCGAACTCGATCTCGCCCGGCTCTCGCTCCATGGCGAGGTGCTGATCGTGCGCCGCCCGCCCGAGATTCCCGTCGGCCGCTCCCGGCTGGTGCCTCCCGCCGGCGGCTTCCTCCAGGCGACGGCCGAGGGCGAGGCGACGCTCGCCCGCCTCGTCGTCGAGGGGGTGGCGAAGGCCAAGCGGGTGGTCGACCTGTTCTCCGGCGCCGGCGCCTTCTCGCTGTCGCTCGCCGAGGGCCACACCGTCCACGCCGTCGAGGGTGAGGACGGGGCGCTCAAGGCCCTCGACCGCGCCTTCCGCGAGACGCCGGGCCTGCGCACCGTCACGACCGAGCGCCGCGACCTCTTCCGCCGCCCGCTGCTGGCCCCCGAACTCGACCGCCACGACGCCATCGTGTTCGACCCGCCCCGGGCCGGCGCCGAGTCGCAGAGCGCGAGAATCGCCGAATCGAAGGTGCCGGTGGTGGTCGGCGTGTCCTGCGACGCCGGCAGCTTCGCCCGCGACGCGGCGCTCCTCGTGCGCGGCGGCTACCGGCTGGAGGCGGTGACGCCGGTCGACCAGTTCCGGCACTCGCCGCATGTCGAAATCGTCGGGGTGTTCCGGCGGCCGGGGAAGAAGCGGTGAGGCATGAGGGTCAGAACCCGATCGGCTTGATCGCGCGAAAGGTGTTACTGCATGGAAGGCGAAACTCAGCGTCATGGCCTTCCGTGATACGGCTTCCGCTTGATCTGTCCAATAAAGGTGTAGCGTTTCTCCCCTCTCCAGTATGGGAGAGGGGCCTGGGGATCGAAGATCCCGCGTGAGGGTGACACGCTTCCGAGTAAACCGCTAAGCGTTGCGCAGTCAGCACGACGCTCAGAGCTTTGCACGGAAGCGTGTCACCCTGCGCGATCTTCGATCGCCGCTACCCCTCTGTCCAACTGGACCACGCTGGATGTCGCCATTGAGCGCGCGGCAGAGGGCTGCTGAGTGTTAGCTAGCGGACCTGCCAGTTTTGTCTGAGTTTTTGACGAACAATTTTTGCCTATATCGGACTTCTCTCATGGACCGCGGATTGTGATTTCGGAATATCGATGTCGATGTATTGGGTCATGGGGAGAATAGCCATGAAATCATTAGGCATTTTCGAGAACATACCATTCTACGCCGTGATGAAGAGGATGGATTTTCATTCTGTGCGCTAGAGCAATACGATAATGCCGATGCCTGCATTGCATAATTGATTCGAATAATAAAATTTCTTCTGCCAGATTTAGCGGAGGCATGGCACAACGCGACCGATTGTTGCTTTGACGTGGGGTATGATGCAGGAGTCGGCCTCCACTGTACCATAGCCGAGCTTTCCAGCGCCTCCCTCTCGGCTATGAGTGCGATCGGTGCGCGGCTTCGGATGACAGCCTACCCTATGACCTCCGATTAGAAGTCCGAGTTGGACCGGCCTCAACCCGTCCCCAGGTCAAGCCGATCAGCGATGACGCCTCAAGCCTCCGGCGCCGCCGGCACATGACCGCCGGCCACCACCCGCCGCGGCTGGAGCAACAGCGCCAGCAGGCCCGTCCACCCGGTCTGATGCGCCGCGCCCAATCCCGCGCCGGTGTCCCCATGGAAGTACTCGTGGAACGGGATGTGATCGCGAAAGTGCGGATCGTCCTGGAACAAGGGATTGTCGCCCAGCACCGGGCGGCGGCCGTCGGGGCCGCGCAGGACGAGGCGGGTGAGCCGTGCGGACAGTTCGTCGGCGATCTGCGGCAGGGTGAGGTAATGCCCCGAGCCCGCCGGGCACTCGATCGTGAAGTCCGGACCGTAGAAGCGGCCGAACTCGGTCAGCGCCTCGACAAGCAAGAAGTTGATCGGCAGCCAGATCGGGCCGCGCCAGTTCGAGTTGCCGCCGAACACGGCGGTGGTCGATTCCGCCGGCTCGTAATCGACCGCGAAGGTCTGGCCGTCCCAGGGAAAGCGGAACGGCGCCGCCTCGTGCGCCTTCGAGACCGAGCGGACGCCGTGGGGGGACAGGAACTCCGTCTCGTCGAGCATCCGGCGCAGGAGCGCCTTCATGCGGTGGCGACGCAGCAGCGAGAGCAGCACCCGGTTGCCGCGGCCCGGCTCCTCCCAGCGCGAGACCTGGGCGGCGAGGTCGGGGCGGTGGGTGAGGAGCCAGCGGGCGCGGCGGGCGAAGGCGGGAAAGCGCTCGGCCAGATCGTCGTCCAGCACCTCGACGGCGCAGAGCGGGATCAGCCCGACGAGGGATCGCACCCGCAGCGGCACTTGGCGACCGTCGGGGAGGCTGAGCACGTCGTAGTAGAACTCGTCCGCCTCGTCCCACAGGCCGGAACTGTCACCGCCGACATGGGTCATCGCCTCGGCGATGGTCAGGAAGTGCTCGAAGAACTTGGTGGCGATGTCCTCGTAGACCGGGTCCTCGACCGCGAGTTCGAGGGCGATGCGCATCAGGTTGAGGCTGTACATCGCCATCCAGGCGGTGCCGTCGGCCTGGTCGAGGGTGCCGCCGGTGGGAAGCGTCGCCGAGCGGTCGAAGATGCCGATGTTGTCGAGCCCGAGGAAGCCGCCCTGGAACACGTTGCGGTCGCCGGCATCCTTGCGGTTCACCCACCAGGTGAAGTTCAGCATCAGCTTGTGGAAGACGCGCTCGAGGAAGGCGCGGTCGGGCCTGCCCGTCATCGCCTGGTCCATGCGGTAGACCCGGAGCGCCGCCCAGGCATGGACCGGCGGGTTCACGTCGCCGAAGGCCCATTCGTAGGCCGGCAACTGCCCGTTCGGGTGCATGTACCATTCGCGGGTGAGCAGGATCAGCTGGCCCTTGGCGAAGGCCGGGTCGATCAGCGCGAAGGTCACGCAGTGGAAGGCGAGGTCCCAGGCCGCGTACCAGGGGTACTCCCACTTGTCCGGCATCGAGACGATGTCGGCGTTGTTGAGGTGCGTCCAGTCGCTGTCGCGGCCGTGGCGGCGCGCCTCCGGCGGCGCCGGCTGGGCCGGGTCGCCGGCAAGCCAGCGCCGGACGTCGAAATGGTAGAACTGCTTCGACCACAGCATGCCGGCGAGCGCCTGGCGCTGCACCAGGCGGGCGTCCGGGTCGGCGATGTCGCGCTGCAGCGCGCCGTAGAATTCGTCGGCCTCGGCGACGCGGCGCGCCATCACGGCGTCGAAGGCGGCGACGTCGCGCTCGTCCGGGCTCGCTGCGGGGCTAAGGCGGAAGCGCAAGGTGACGACCCCGCCGGCCGGCACGGTCACGCGCGTCCAGGCGGCGCATTTGGTGCCCTCGGCGAGCGGGCTCACGGCATCCTGCCGGCCCTCGACGACGCGGTCGTTGATCGCGTCCTTCGGGTGGGCCGGGCCGGGCGTGCCGAAGAGCCGCCGGGCATTGGTCTCGTTCTCGCAGAACAGGAACTCGGCCGGCTGCAGGGCCGTGAGCCGCAAAGCCGGCGAGCGCCCGCGCGTCGCCTCGACGGCGCCGGTCTCGGTCAGGCGCAGGAGCGGGCGCGGCTGCGCCGGTTCCCAGGCCTCCCGCCCCCACGACCAGGTGTTGCGGGCGACGAGGTGCGGCAGGACGTGGAGGTCTGCGGCGTCGGGCCCGCGATTGACGATCGTGACCCGCATCAGCACGTCGTCGGGCGCGGCCTTGGCGTAGTCCACGGTCACGTCGTGATAGCGCCCGCCTTCGAAGATGCCGGTATCGGCCAGCTCGTATTCAGGCAGGTTCCGCCCCTTGCGCCGGCCGTTCTCGGCCACGAGGTCGGCGTAGGGAAAGGGGCCTTGCGGATACTTGTAGAGCATCCGCATGTAGGAATGGGTCGGGGTGGCATCGAGGTACCACCACAGCTCCTTGACGTCCTCGCCGTGATTGCCCTCGCTGTTGGTGAGCCCGAACATCCGCTCCTTCAGGATCGGGTCGCGGCCGTTCCACAGGGCGAGACCCAGGCACCAGAGCTGGCGGTCGTCGCTGAAGCCCGCGATGCCGTCCTCGCCCCAGCGATAGGCGCGGGAGCGGGCGTGATCGTGGGGCAGGTAGTCCCAGGCGGTGCCGCCCTCGCTGTAATCCTCCCGCACCGTGCCCCATTGCCGCTCGCTCACGTACGGCCCCCAGCGGTGCCAGCCCTCGGTCTCGACGGCGGCGAGGCGGCGGCCCTCCGCGGTGTCGGTGAGGCAGGAGGCGGGGGAGGCGGGCATCGCGGGACTCTCCATGGAGGTCACACCGGATCGAGGTCGAGCATCCGCCGCACGCGGATCAGTTCGCCGAGGGACCAGGCCTGGAACGGGCAGCCGCCGGGGCGGTGCGGCGGGTCGCCGTCGGCGACCTCGCAGACGTGGCCGAGGCCGGCCTCGTCGAGGTGGGCCGAGAGCGGCGGCAGGAAGCGGGCCCGCGCCTCGGCCTTGGCCTCGGGCGTGCGGTCGCGCTGGCCGAGCCAGGCATCGACGAAGGGACCGATCAGCCAGGGCCAGACCGTGCCCTGGTGGTAGGCGCCGTCGCGCTCCGCGGGACCGCCCGCATAGGTGCCGCGATAGTCCGGGTCGGCGGGGTCGAGGGAGCGCAGGCCGAGCGGCGTGAGGAGCCGCGCCTCCACCGCCTCGACCACCGCGCGCGCGGCGTCGCCGTTGAGGAGCCGGTGGGGCAGGCCGCCCACCGCCAGGATCTGGTTCGGCCGCAACTTGGTATCGACCGCACCCGGGACGTGGTCGGCATCGATCACATCGTAGAGGGCGCCCGACGGCGAGACGAAGCGTGCGAAGCTGCCGGAGGCGCGCCGCTCGAGGTCGCCCCAGCGCGGCGACCAGCGCGCCGCGCCGATCCGCAGCGCGTTGATCCACAGCGCCTGGACCTCGACCGGCTTGCCGATGCGGGGCGTGATCACCCGGTCGCCGACCTTGGCGTCCATCCAGGTCAGCTGCACCCCCGGCACGCCGGCGCGCAGGAGCCCGTCCGCATCGGCCGCGATGCCGTACCGGGTGCCGGCGGCGTAGCCGTCGAGGATCGCCGCGCAGGCTCGCGTCAGCCGGGCGGCCTCCGCCTCCGGCACGGCGAGGCCGGCGGCCTCGTGCGCGGCGAGCACGTCGTGGACCGCGATCACGTACCAGAGCGAGGCATCGACGGCGTTGTAGTCCGGCGCCTCGCCCCGGTCGGGGAAGCGGTTCGGCATCATGCCCTCGCTCACCGCGCCGGCCCAGGCGACGAGGATCGCGCGCGCCTGCGCGAGCGCGCCGGTGGCGACGAGGAGGCCGCGCAGCGCGATGAAGGTGTCGCGACCCCAATCGGTGAACCACGGGAAGCCCGCCACGAGGGTGCGCCCGCCCGGCCGGTCGACCAGGTAGGCGCCGGCCGCGAGCGCCAGCGGCGTCAGCGCCTCGCGCCGCGCCCGCTCGGCCGCCGTCAGCCGCTCGGCATGGGAGCCGGCCCGGACGGAGAGGCCGTCGCCGCTGCGCAGGATCATCACGGCGGGGCCGGCGGCGATGTCGAAGGTGAAGGCGCCCGGGCTCGCCAGGTCCTCCAGGTCGTCGAGGCCGCGCGCGCGTTCGGCCGCGTAGAGGAAATTCCGGTACCAGTCGGGCGCGTGGGCGTAAGTCCCGTTGGTCAGCGCCGCGACCGCCGGCAGGTCCGGGTAGGGCCGCCAAACGACGTTGCCGCCCCGGACCGTCGCCGCGAAGGCGAAGGCCGGGTTCTCGTGGTGGAGGGCGTGGTAGTCGCGGCCCGAGAGGAGCGGGCGCACGGTGAGGGCGCACGGGCCGTTCCCGTCCAGGCGCTGCCAGCGCAGCAGCGTCTCGCAGGAATCCGGCTCGACCAGCACCTCGTGCCGGAGCGCCGTGCCGTCGGGCAGCCGGTAGGTCCAGCTCGGCCAGGGCCGGGGCGAGAACGCCGCGACGTGGAGCCAGCCATCCGGATGGACCACGTCCGGCGCGTAGGCCTGCGTCGAGAGCGGCACGGTTCCACCCGTCGTCGCGACCTCGGCCTCGAACCCGTTGACCAGCACCACGCGGCCGGTCGGCGGGGTCGTCGCGGTGAGGAGCAGGGCGTGGTAGCGCCGGGTGCGCGGGCCGGCGACGGGGCCGGAGGCGAAGCCCCCGAGCCCGTCGGCCTCCAGCCACTCGCGCGCGTCGGCCACGAGCTAGTCGCCCGACCGGTCGCCATCCAGGGGCAGCCAGCGACGGCCGTCGCGGGCCAGAAGCTCGTCCGCCGCCTTCGGGCCGGCGCTGCCGGCTTCGTACGGCTCGGGCTCGCCGTCGGCGCCCCAGGCCTTCACCAGCGGATCGACTGCGGCCCAGGACGCCTCGATGTTGTCGGCGCGCTGGAACAGGGTCGCGTCGCCGCACAGGCAGTCGTAGAGCAGGGTCTCGTAGCCGACATTCGGCTCCTGCGGGAAGAAGTCGCCCTCCCGGAAGGTCGAGCGCACGGCGCCGAGCCGCATCGACGGGCCTGGCACCTTGGCGTTGAACTCGGTCGTCATGCCCTGGACCGGATCGACCATGATCCGCAGGATGTTCGGCGCGACCTGGTCAACGGGCGTATCGCGGAAGAGCCGGTAGGGCGCGGGCTTGAAGTGCACCGCGATCTCGGTGCGCCGGCCGGTCATCCGCTTGCCGGTGCGCAGGTAGAACGGCACCCCGCCCCAGCGCCAGTTGTCGATGGTGAGCTTCAACGCCGCGTAGGTCTCGGTGCGGCTGTCGCCCGCCACGTGCGGCTCGTCGCGGTAGCCCGGCACCGCGTGGCCCTGCTCGGTGCCGGCCCGGTACTGGCCGCGCACCGCGTCGCCGGGCTGGACCGGCTGCACCGCCTGGACGAGCTTCGCCTTCTCGGTGCGCACGGCCTCGGCGTCGAAGGAGACCGGCGGCTCCATGGCGGTCATGCACAGGAGCTGGAACAGGTGGTTGGGCACCATGTCGCGCAAGGCCCCGGTCGGCTCGTAGAAGGCGCCGCGCTCCTCGACGCCGATGGTCTCGGCGGCGGTGATCTGGACGTGGTCGACGAAATCGCGGCGCCAGATCGGCTCGAACATCCCGTTGGCGAAGCGGATCGCCATGATGCTCTGCACCGTCTCCTTTCCGAGGAAGTGGTCGATCCGGTAGAGCTGCGATTCGTCGGCCACGGCGAGCAGCCGCTTGTTCAGATCCTGCGCCGAGGCGAGGTCGCTGCCGAACGGCTTCTCGATCACCACCCGGCGGAATGCGTCGTCGCCCTGCTTCAGGAGTCCGGCCCGGCCCAGATGCTCGACGATCGGCGCGAAGAAGCGCGCCGCCACCGCGAGGTAGAACACCGCGTTGCCGGGAATCTTGCCGCCGATCTGCTCGTAGGTCTCGGGCGCCAGGAAGTCGCCCTTGAGGTAGTGCAGCCGGTCGCGCACGAAGCCCCAGGCCGTGGGGTCGATGTGCTTGGCGTGGAACTCCGCCGTCTCGTCCCTGGTGAAGGACTCCATCGTGTCGGAGAGATTCTGGCGCCAGCTGTCGTCCGAGCCGTCGGTGTGGTCGACGCCCCAGATGGTGGTCTTCTCGTCGAGGAGGTGGCTGCCGGCGAGGTTGTAGAGCGCCGGCATCAGCAGGCGCTTCGTCAGGTCGCCCCCGGCGCCGAAGATCACGATGGTGCAGGGCGGGGCCGGCTTGCTGCCGGAGGCGGCATGCCCTTCCACCGGGACGTGCGACGTCATGGGGGTCTCCTTGGCCGACGGGCGCGACGCAGCGACGCTTCCGTGTCGGAAGCTAGATCCCGCAGCGCAGCGGACAAGGGACGCGCCCCCGCGGCGGCGCGCGGGGGATGCACGGCCACCCTGCATCCGTCCCGCCTTCCCGGGGCACCGGGGCCGGCCTAAGGTCGGACCTCGAGAGATCTTCGAGAGCGAGCGGGACGATGGCGGACGGCACCAGGCAGGCAGGCAGCGTCGCGGTGATCGGGAGCGGCGGGATCGGCGGCTACCTGGCGGGGGCGCTGGAGCGGGCGGGACGCGACGTGACGCTGTGCGTGCGAACGCCGTTCGACCACCTCGTCGTCACCGACGCGTCGGGCGAGCGCGAGGTGCCGGTGCGCATCGTCGCGGACCCGAACGAGGTGGGCGCCGCAGACTGGGTGCTGGTGACGACGAAGGCGCAGGACACCGCGAGCGCCGAACCGTGGTTCCGCACCCTCGTCGGGCCCGGGACCCGGGTCGTGGTGGTGCAGAACGGCGTCGGGCAGGCGGAGCGGGCGCGGCCGCATCTGGCCGAGGGCGTGGCGGTGCTGCCGGCGATCATCTACTGCTCGGTCGAGCGCACGGCGCCGGGCCGCATCACCCATCACGGCTCGACCAAGATGAGCGTGCCGGCGGGCGCCGACGGCGCCGCCTTCGCGGAGCTTTTCGCCGGCACGCCGTTCGAGATCACGCAGGAACAGGATTTCGTCACGGTCGCGTGGCGCAAGCTCCTCAGCAACGCCGTAGTCAACCCGATCACCGCGCTCACCTTGCGCCGCATCGTGGTCTTCAACGACCCGGCGATCGAGGAGCTCGCCCGCGGCCTGATGGGCGAGGTGATCCGGGTCGCCAACGCCGAGGGCGCCCGGCTGACCGACGGGGACGTCACCCGCATCCTCGAGGGCTATCGGCGCATGACCGGCGACGGCGGCAGCTCGATGCTCTACGACCGCCTCGCCGGCCGGCCCCTCGAACACGCCCACCTCACCGGCGCCGTCGTGGCGGCGGCCGAGCGCCACGGCATCGACGTGCCGCTCAACCGGGCGATCCTGGCCCTCGCGGGCGCCGCGAGCGGCCAGGGGCTGGCGGGGGACCGCTAGAGCATTTTCCGACGAAGTGGATACCGGTTCGTCGAAGAAAATGCGGCAAAACTAAAGACTTGGAGAGCTTCGCGATTGCGACGCGATCGTGAAGTGCTCTAGCGCGTTCTCCGGCGGAGCGGATCGCGGTTCGTTGAGGAAAATGCATTAAGATCAGAGAACCAGTGCAGCACCCGATTGCAACGTGATCGGGCGCCGCGCTGGTTTTCGGCCGCCGGGCCGGACCGACGCCTTGTGCCGGGCGGCGAACCTGCGTCAACTCCTCCCCATCGCTGCCGCAACGATGCGACCGGGAGGACGAGTTGGACCGAGTGGGCGGCTGGGACGAGGTCAGGATCGCGGTCGCGGGCGCGGGGCTGATCGGGCGGCGGCACATCGAGGAGATCGCCGCGAATCCCGGCGCGCGGCTCTCGGCCATCGTCGATCCGGGGCCGGACGCCGCGGCGATCGCCGGGCGGGAGGGCGTCCCGCTCTACGCCACCCTGGAGGCGTGCTTTGCCGCCGACCGTCCGGACGGCGTGGTGCTGGCGACGCCGAACCGGCTGCACGTCCCGCAGGGGCTCGCCTGCATCGCGGCCGGTATCCCGGTGCTGATCGAGAAGCCGCTCGCGCACGACCTCGAGGAGGGCGAGCGCCTGGTCGCGGCGGCCGAGGCGGCCGGGGCCCGGGTGCTCGTCGGCCACCACCGGCAGCACAGCCCGATCCTGCGTCGGGCGGTCGAGGCGGTCCGGTCCGGGCTCCTCGGCCGGATCGTCGGGGTGATGGGCAGCGCGGCCTTCTTCAAGCCCGGCAGCTATTTCGAGGGCCCGAATGCCTGGCGGCGCGAGCCGGGCGGGGGACCGCTCCTCATCAACATGATCCACGAGGTCGGCAACCTGCGCGCCATGGCGGGCGAGATCGTCGCCGTGCAGGCGGCCGCCTCCGGCGCCGTGCGCGGATTTCCCGTCGAGGACACGGTCGCCATCACCCTGCGCTTCGCGAACGGCGCGCTCGGCACCTTCCTCCTCTCCGACACCGCGGCCTCGGCGCGGAGCTGGGAGCAGACCTCGCGCGAGAACGCCGCCTATCCGACCTACCCGGACGAGGACGCCTACACGATCCTCGGCACCGAGGGCTCGCTGGCGGTGCCGACCTTCCGGCTGAAGCGCTACGCGAGGCCCGAGGACCGATCCTGGTTCGAGCCCTTCCTCTGCGACACGCTCGCGGTGGCGCGCGCCGATCCGCTGGCGGAGCAGATCGCGCATTTCGTTCAAGTGATCCGGGGCGAGGCCAAGCCGCTGGTGAGCGCCCGCGACGGGTTGCAGAACCTGCGCGTCGTCGATGCCATCACGCGGGCGGCCCGCACGGGAGGGACCATCGAGATCCCGGTCCCCTGACGGACGTCATCGACCGCATGCCGGCCTTCCGGTAGCCGGAGCATCGCCCGATCGCGCGACCGGCCGGTGCTCGCGGCATCGATCCCGATGCCTCGTCCGTGACGCATCGGTCTCTCGTCGAACCTCGCCGAGCCGCCGTGGTCGACGGACCGGGCTGCTGATACGGGCGCTCGGGACGAGACGGACGCCTACTGACCGCTATCTCCGCCGCTGCCTCCGGAATTCGGGATTCCGCGCTCGGGATTGGAGGCGTTCGAGGTGTTGGCGGTGTCGTTGGACCAGTTGTCGGCGCCGAGGCCGCTGCGGGCGAGGGTTCCGGTCGAGCCCGGGCCCGAATTGTCGACCTGCGACCGGCTGCCCTCGAAGACGTTCTCCTGGCCCTGGAACGGAGTCGTGAGCCGCGGCGGACCGGGCTCCCTGATTTCCGCAGGGTTGGCTCCGGTCTGCGCCTGAGCGGGCAGGACCAGAAACACCGCGACACCGGCGAGAAACAGCCGTTTCATGTATGCCTCCGGGTGAGAAGCATCCGCATTGCATGCGGATCGGCTGCTTTATCTATGTCTGTTCGAGAGGAATGGCACTTCATCATTCCGTGAGCGCCATTCGGCTGCCGGATAACGGGCGGCCGGCTCGCTCAGGCGCCGGGCGGAACGACCTCGACCCAGACCCGGCCTTCCTCCACCCGCACCGGGTAGACCGCGAGGTCGCGGCAGACCGGCCCGCCCTGCGCCCGGCCGGTGGGGATCTCGAACAGGCCGTAATGGGCCGGGCACTCGATGTAGCCCTCGACCACCTCGCCCTCCGCCAGCAGGGCGCCCGCATGGGTGCAGCGCCCCTGCGTGGCGTGGACCGCGCCGTCGACGCGGTAGAGCGCGAGGGCCTGTCCGCCGGCCTCGCGGGCCAGGACCGGCCTGCCCTCGAAATCCGCGAGGTCGGCGACCGGGTACCAGGTCACAGGGCCGGCAGCACGATCGCGCGGCAGGCGCCGAAGCCGATCGGCGCGAAGCCCTCGCGCACGCCGCGGGCGGTCAGGGTGACCTCGTCGCCGTCCTCGAGGAAGCGGCGCTCCTCGCCGGTTTCCAGGCGGATCGGCACCTTGCCGCCCTGCGAGGTCTCGAGCAGGCTGCCGCAGGAATCCGGATCCGGGCCCGAGAGCGTGCCGGTCCCGAGAAGGTCGCCCGGCCGCAGGTTGCAGCCGCCGCCGGTGTGGTGCGCGATCATCTGCGCCACCGTCCAGTACATGTGCCGCGCGTTCGAGCGCGCGACCCGGTGCGGCGGGAGGCGGGCCGCGCGGGACGCCTCGGTCGAGAGGAGCACCTCCAGCTCGAGATCGAGGGCGCCGCCGGCCTGGTCGGCCGGATCGAGGAGGTAGGGCAGGGGGGCGGGATCGCCCGGAGGCCGGCTCGGCTGCGGGATGCGGAACGGCGCCAGCGCCTCCGGGGTGACGATCCAGGGCGAGATCGTGGTGGCGAAGCTCTTTGCCAGGAACGGCCCGAGGGGCTGGTACTCCCAGCCCTGGATGTCCCGGGCGGACCAGTCGTTGAGCAGGCAGAACCCCGCGACCTGCCCGGCGGCCTCCGCCACCAGCACCGGTGTGCCGAGGTCGTTGCCGAGTCCGATCCACACCCCGAGTTCCAGTTCGTAGTCGAGCCGGCGCGACGGCCCGAAGACCGGGGCGTCGAGGTGGGGCGGCTTCGCCTGGCCGTGCGGCCGGCGCACCGGGGTGCCGGAGGGCCGGATCGACGAGGCGCGGCCGTGATAGCCGACCGGCACGTGCTTGTAGTTGGGCAGAAGCGGCTGGTCGGGCCGGAACTGGCGGCCGGTATTGGTGGCGTGGTGGATGCCGACGAAGAAATCGGTGTAGTCGCCGATCCGCGCCGGCAGGTGCAGCGTGCAGGACGACGCGGCGTGCAGGAGCGGCGGCACCCGGTCGCGGTCCGGCCCGTCGGTCGAGAGGAGGGCGAAGAGCCCGTGGCGCAGGGCCCGGCGCGGGCCGGCGCCGAGCGCCAGCAACCCGGCAAGGTCGCCGCCCTCGGTCGCCGCGACCGCCCGCGCCGCCTCGCCGGTCAGGAGGCCCGCGGCCCGCGCCGCCGCGAGGTCGAGGACGTGCTCGCCGATCGCGACACCGGCCCGCCTCGGACCGCCGTCGGTGAAGAACACGCCGAGCGGCAGGTTCTGGATCGGAAAGTCGGGATGCCCGTCGGCACCGGGCACGCAGGAGCGGGCGGCGGGATCGTGGGTATGGTCGATCATCACCGCGCCTCCGGCCGGTTCGGGTCGAAATGCTTCGTCAGCCGGCGGCCGTAGGACCCGTAATCCTGCTGCAACGCCGGGGTCTCGGCGGCGAAGCGGCTGACCTTCTGGGGAAACCGCGTCTCGAACATGAAGGCCAGCGTGCCCTCGAGCTTGTGCGGCGCGAGCTCGGCGTTCGACGCCTTCTCGAACGCGTCGACGTCCGGCCCGTGCGGCAGCAGCGTGTTGTGCAGCGAGGCGCCCCCCGGCCGGAAGCCGCCGCCGGTCTTGGCGTCGTAGACCCCGTAGACCAGCCCCATGAACTCGCTCATCACGTTGAGGTGGTACCACGGCGGCCGGAAGGTGTTCTCCGCCACCAGCCAGCGGTCGGAGAACAGCACGAAGTCGATGTTGGCGGTGCCGGGCGTCTCGGAGGGCGAGGTCAGCACCGTGAAGATCGACGGGTCGGCGTGGTCGAACAGGATCGGGCCGACCGGCGAGAATTTTCGGAGATCGTACTTGTAGGGCGCGTAGTTGCCGTGCCAGGCGACGACGTCGAGGGGCGAGTGGGCGATCTCGGCGGCCCACAAGGCGCCGCCCCACTTCACCAGCATGGTGCCTGGCGCGTCGCGGTCCTCGTAGGCGGCGACCGGGGTGAGGAAATCGCGCGGATTGGCCAGGCAGTTGGCGCCGATCGGCCCGCGCTCGGGCAGCGTGAGGGCGCCGCCGTAATTCTCGCACAGGTAGCCCCGGGCCGGGCCGCCAAGGAGCTCGACCGCGATCTTCACGCCGCGCGGGATCACCACGATCTCGCCGGGCGCGACGTCGATGATCCCGAACTCGGTGCGGAAGCGAAGCGCGCCCTCCTGGGGCACCACCAGCATCTCGCCGTCGGCGTTGTAGAAGTACTCGTCCCTCATCGAGCGGGTGGCGAGGTAGAGATGCGCGCCCATGCCGGCCTGCGCGCCCGCATCGCCCGCCGTCGTCATGGTGCGCACGCCCTCGACGAAGGAGAGCGGCTCGTCCGGGATCGGGACGGGATCCCAGCGCAAGGGGGCGGGGGGCATCTCGACCTCGGGGGCGGGCGCGGTGCGCCACAGGCCGGCCTCGACCTTCCGGAAGGCGCCCCAGTGCATCACGGTGGGCCGGATGCGGTAGAGCCAGGAGCGCTCGTTGGTGGTGCGCGGCGCGGTGAAGGGCGAGCCCGAGATCTGCTCGGCGTAGAGGCCGTAGGGGCATTTCTGGGGCGAGTTGCGGCCGACCGGGAGCGCGCCCGGCAGGGCCTCGGTCTCGAAGCCGTTGCCGAAGCCCGACATGTAGCCCGGCGCGAGGCCAGAGACGCTGGCGGCGGGCTGAGGCCCGGACGGTGCCGGAACGTTCTTCGCCGAAACGTTCTGCGCTTGGACATTCATGGCGCGACCCTTTCCTGCCCGGTCGATTGGTTTCAGTTGCAACCTTTTTCCCTGGATAGGAGCGGCCGCAACACGCGTCAAGCGGCCGGACGGTTGCGCTCCCGCCGCCCCTGGGGCACAGCGTCGGGCATGATCGCAGTGGACTGGGGAACGAGCAGCGCCCGGGCCTACCGGCTCGCGCCGGACGGGGCGGTGCTGGCGCGGCGCGAGGGCGCGGACGGCATCCTGCGGGTGCCGGCGGGTGGCTTTCCGGCGGCGCTCGTCGAGATGGTCGGCGACTGGCTGGCGGCCGGCGAGACCCGGGTGCTGCTCTCCGGGATGGTCGGCAGCCGGCAGGGCTGGCAGGAGGCGCCGTACCTCGGCTGTCCGGCGGGACTCTCGGAACTGGCAGGCGCCGTGGTGCCGGTGCCCTTCGACGGCGCGAGCGTGCGGCTGGTGCCGGGCCTGAGTGCCGAGGACGCGGCCGGGACACCCGAGGTGATGCGCGGCGAGGAGGTCCAGATCCTCGGGGCGCTGGCCCATGCCGACGAGGACGGGCTGATGTGCCTGCCCGGCAGCCACGCCAAGTGGGTGCGGGTCGTCCGCGGCCGGATCGCGGGCTTCACCACCAGCATGACCGGCGAGGCCTTCGCGGCGCTCAAGGACCACACCATCCTCGGCCGGATGATGACCGGGCGGGCGGAGGTCGGCCCGGCCTTCGAGGCGGGCGTCGCCCGCGCGGCGGAGGCCGGGGGCTTGCTCCACCACCTGTTCGGCACCCGCACGCTCGGGCTGTTCGGCCGGCTCGCGCCGGAGGAGTCCGCGAGCTACCTGTCGGGCCTGCTGATCGGGCACGACGTGGCGGCCGCCCTGGCGGAGCCCGCCCAGGTGTTGCTCGTCGGCTCGGGCCCGCTGATGGCGCTCTACGGCCGGGCGATCGCCCTCGCGGGCGGCGAGGCGATCGCAGGCGATCCGGACGCCGCCGCCCGCGGCCTGGCGCTGATCGGGGAGAGGATCCAATGGGCATGATTCCGTCGGACGTGACGGGCTGGCTCGCGCGCTGCCCCCTGGTGGCAATCCTGCGCGGCGTGCGGCCGGACGAGGTCGAAGCGATCGGCGAGGCGCTGGTGGCGGCCGGGATCGTGATCCTCGAAGTGCCGCTCAACTCGCCCGAGCCGGTCGAGAGCGTGCGCCGCCTGGCGGCGCGCCTCGGCGACCGGGCGCTCGTCGGCGCCGGCACCTTCCGCCGCGAGGCGGAGGTCGAGGCGGTGGCCGCAGCCGGCGGGCGCCTGCTCGTCACGCCCCACGCCGATCCCGCCCTGGTGCGCGCCGCCAAGGCCCGCGGCATGGTGGCGATGCCGGGCTTCCTGACCCCGGCCGAGGCCTTCGGCCTGCTCGACGCCGGCGCCGACGCCCTCAAGCTGTTTCCGGCCGAGGCCGGCGGGCCGCCGATGCTGAAGGCGCTCCGCGCGGTGCTGCCGAAGGGCACGCCGCTGCTCCCGGTCGGCGGCGTCGACGCACGGAGCCTGCCGGCCTGGCGCGAGGCTGGCGCCAGCGGCTACGGCTGCGGCTCGTCGCTCTACAAGCCCGGCGACACCCCCGACCAGGTCACCGCCAAGGCGAAGGCTCTGGTCGCGGCGCTCTGAACGGCGCGAGCGGGGAGGCTTCCGGTTCGCCGGGCGGAACGGTGCGGTTCCGCTCGGCTCCGGTGGGACATTTTAACTTTGCGCCTACACCCGTGATTCGCATAAGGTATCTTATGGAACCTGAGGCGATGCCCGGCACGGTCCGAGCAAGCGCCTGACGCGTCGGGGCTTCTCGATCGGTCCGGTTTCAGGCCGTCTCCCGCGCCGCCCCGGTCGCTACATCCTGCAGCCGCGCCGCCACCGTCCGGGCGAGTTCCGCCGCCTGCCCGCGGATATCCGGCACCGCCGTGCATTCCCACAGCGTCCCGCGCAGGAGCGGCCCGAGCGTCCAGAGCGGCCGGCCGGCCTCGCCGCGCTGGTCGAGCACCGCGAGGTCGTCGGCCACGGCGAGCCCGAGGCCGAGCGCGTCCGGGCGGATCAGCCCGCGGCCCATCAGGCGGCGCAGCAGCAGGTCGTCGGTATCGGCGACGCGCCCGACGCCCGAGGCGTCGATGATCCGCTGCACGTCGACGACCCGCTCCGCCTCGACGCCGCGCTCGCGCAGGCTCACGCGGGCGTGGCCCGCCTGGTCCTCGATCGCGATCACGCGGGCCCGCATCAGCGTCAGCCCGCCGCTCGCGCGCTCACGCTCGATGATCTCGGCCGCCGGCGGCGCCATACGGTGCCGGTGCACGTCCCAGAACGCGCGGACGTGGCGCAGGAAGCGGCGCTGCTCGGCCGGAGGCAGGCCGCGCCAGAGCCCGATGCTGACGCCCCGCAGGGAATCGATCACGCTTCGCCAGTCGGCCCCGCACGCGGCGGCCCGGCGTGCCTCGTCGCGCACGACGCGCAGCAGCGCAGGCAGAGAGCGCCGCGCCGCGTCCGGCACGCTCGGCGCGGGCCACGTTGCGGTCGCGGCGTGGACCTGGGGCAGCAGGCCGCGGCGGGACACCGCGAGGATCGGCCCGGGAAAACCGCGCTGGCGCAGGGCCGCGACCGCGTCGACCATGGTCAACCCGGTGCCGACGATGAGCAGCGGCAGGTCGGGCCGCATGTGGTCGAGGGGCGCGTCGCCCCAGGGATCGACCGCGTAGCGGCTGCGCGGCCCGCGCGGTGCCCGCAGGTTGCCGCAGGCCAGGATCGCGCCGGCGACCTGTCGGCGCCGCCCGGCCGCGAGGGTCAGCTCGAAGCCCG
>NZ_CP029553.1:1360000-1385000 GCF_003173755.1 Methylobacterium terrae | reverse complement strand
CTGCGCCTCGAAGCGCTCGCCGGCCTCGGTGGTCACCGTCCAGTGGTTCCCCGCCTCGTCGTAGCGGGCGCCGGATACCCGGGTGCCGAGCTGGATGTCGCGCCGGAGGTCGAAGCGGTCGGCGACGTGGTCGAGGTAGCGGCGGATCTCGCCGTGCTCGGGGTAGCGCTCGGTCCAGTCCCACTCGTCCTCCAGCTCGCGGGAGAACGAGTAGGAGTAGTAGTAGCTCTCGGAATCGCAACGCGCGCCGGGATAGCGGTTCCAGTACCAGGTGCCGCCGATGCCGTCGGCCGCCTCCAGCACCCGCACCGACAGGCCGAGCCGGTCGCGCAGCAGGTGCAGCTGGTACAGGCCGGAGAACCCGGCCCCGACGATGATCGCGTCGGTGCGTTGGATGGGGCCGGTCTCGTGTGGCTCTCTCATGGCGTCGGGGCCTCCCTGCCGGGAATTCCGTCGCGCCCGGCCGGGCGCCCGGCTCCCTGGTTGTCGACACGCCCGGGCCATGGCGCGGCCGGGAGCATCGGATTCCGCAAGGCTAGCCTGCGGAGGGCGAAACGACCAAGCCCCGTCGGCGCGTGCCACCCATGAGGGAGGAACGGGCGGCGGGGACCGGTTGGCCGTCAGACGCTGCGGTCGTTGCGGCGCAGGCTCTCGGGCATCGCGAAGAGCAGGAGCCCCGCGGCGACGAGGCACAGGCAGCCGATGCCGTAGAGCGCAGGCGTGGTGGAGCCGGTGAGGTCCTTGACCCAGCCGACCATGACCGGGCTGACGATGCCGCCGAACTGGCCGAGCGTGTTGATGAGCGCGATGCCGCCCGCCGCGCCGACGCCGGTGACGAGCTTCGCCGGCAGGGTCCAGAAGGTCGGGATCGACGCGACGATGCCGGAGCCGAGCAGCGCCAGCGCGATCATCAGCGGCACGATCTCCCTGTCGAACAGGCCGGCGAGGAAGAACCCGATGGCTGCCGCGACCGCGAGGCCGGCGACGAATTTCGGCCGTTCGCCCGAGGCGTCCGACAGGCGCCCGATCACGATCATGCTGATCGCGCCGCAGATATAGGGGATCGCGGTCAGGAAGCCGACCGAGGCGGCCGCCCCCCCGCTCGCGGTCTTGATCAGGTCCGGCCCCCAGAAGTTCAGGCCGTAGGAGCCGACCTGGAGCAGGAAGTAGACGAGGGCGATGAGCAGGAAGCCCGGCTGCCTGATCGCGCCCCAGAGCGAGTGGTCGCCGATGTCGCGGTTGTGGTGGGCGATGCGCGAGGACAGGAGGTCCTTCTCCTCGGCCGAGAGCCAGCGCGCGTCGTCGATCCGGTCGTCGAGGCGGGTGAGCACCAGGGCGCCGAGGATCAGGCAGGGCAGGCCGCCGGCGAGGAAGAGCCACTGCCACCCGGCGAGGCCCGCGACGCCGTTGAGCCCGCCGAGGATCAGCCCGGCCACCGGCGCGCCGACGATGCCGGCGAAGGCCGAGGCGACGAACATGAACGAGGTGATGCGGCCCCGGAACGAGGCCGGGAACCAGAGGGTGAGGTAGTACAGGATGCCGGGCGCGAAGCCGGCCTCCATCGCGCCGATGAGGAAGCGCAGGACGTAGAAGTGCCACTCGGTGCGGATGAAGATCATCAGCGTGGTGGCGATGCCCCACGAGATCATGATGCGGGCGATCCAGCGCCGCGCGCCGACCCGGTAGAGGGCGAGGTTCGACGGCACCTCGAAGATCACGTAGCCGACCACGAACATGCTGGCGCCGAGGCCGTAGGCGACGTTGCTGAAGCCGAGGTCGCTCTGGAGCTGGAACTTGGCGAAGCTGATGTTGATGCGGTCGAAGAACGCGAACAGGTAGCAGATCATGATCAGCGGCATCAGCCGCCAGGCGACCTTGCGGACGATTCCGGCCTCGGTGAGGGCTTCGGTGCCGGCGAGAGGGCCGGTGGTGGCGATGGCCATGGGGGGTTTCCTTCCGGGCATGGGGGCGCCTTCGCCCGGGGCGCGGGCGTGGCAGGGCTCGTTTCGATGAACGGAGCGCGGGGCTGCCGTCTCGCGGGCGGCGCCTCGCGCCGGGGTCAGGCCGCCCTGAGCGGCGGGGCCGGGTGCAGGTCGAGCGGGCGGCCGGCCTTCGCGACCTGGCCCGGCACGTCGTGGCCGACGAGGCGGGGCAGGTCGCGGGAGAGGGCCAGCAGGGCGTCGAGGTCGAGGCCGGTCGCGAGGCCCATCTCCTCGGCCATGCTGACGAGGTCCTCGGTGCAGATGTTGCCGGTGGCGCCGGGCGCGAACGGACAGCCGCCCAGGCCGCCCAGCGCCGCGTCGAACCGGCGGGCGCCGGCCTCGTAGGCGGCGAGCACGTTGGCGAGGCCGCAGCCGCGGGTGTTGTGGAAGTGCAGCGTCAGGCGCTCCGATCCGACCAGCGGCAGCGCCCGGGCGACGAGGCGCGCGACCTGGCGCGGGTTGGCCATGCCGGTCGTGTCAGCGAGGGTCACCCCGTCGACGCCGAGGCTCAGGTAGCGCTCGACCTGGGCCAGCACCTTGTCCTCGGGCTCAGGCCCCTCGAACGGGCAGCCGAAGGCGGTCGCCACGGTGGCGTTGACGCCGACCTCTCCCCGCACCGTCGTCATGATCGCGGCGAAGCCCTGGATCGAGGCCTCCGGCGTCATGCCCATGTTGGCGCGGTTGTGGGTCTCGCTCACCGAGGCGACGAGGTTGATCTCGTCGGCCCGCGCGGCGAGCGCCCGCTCGGCGCCCCTCGGGTTCGGGACCAGCGCCACGTAGGTGGTGCCGGGCCGGCGGGCGATGCCGGAGAACACCTCGGCCGCGTCGGCGAGCGCCGGCACCGCCTTCGGCGAGACGAAGGACGAGACCTCGATGCGGGTGAAGCCCGCGGCCGAGAGCGCGTCGATCAGCCGGATCTTCTCATGCGTCGGCACGAAGACCGGCTCGATCTGGAAGCCGTCGCGGGTCGCGACCTCCTGGACGACGATGTCACCTCGGACGATGATCTCGCTCATGCGACGGCTCCCTTCTGGCGAAGCGCCGCGATGCCGGCTTCGTCGAAGCCGAGCTCGGCGAGCACCGAATCGGTGTGGGCGCCGAGCGCCGGCCCCTGCCAGCGCACCGCGCCGGGGGTCTCGGAGAGCTTCGGCACGATGCCGGGCATCTTCACCCGGGCGTCGCCGGGGAGATCGGCCTCGAGGATCATGTCGCGGGCGTTGTAGTGCGGGTCGGCGACGATGTCGGCCACCGAGTAGATCCGCCCGGCCGGCACCTCGGCGGCCTCCAGCACCTCGAGCGCTTCCGTCACCGTCAGGCTCTTCGTCCAGTCGGTGATGACGGAATCGAGCATCGCGGCCTGCTTCGAGCGGCCCTCGTTGTTGCGGAAGTCAGGGTTCTCGGCGAGATCGGGCCGGCCGATCGCCGTCATCAGGCGGCAGAAGATCGGGTCGCTGTTGCCCGCGATGACGACGAAGCCGCCGTCCCGGCTCGGATAGGTGTTCGAGGGCGTGATGCCGGGCAGCGCCCCGCCGGTGCGGGTGCGGACCTCGCCCAGGAGGTCGTATTCCGGCACCAGGCTCTCCATGACGTTGAACACGCTCTCGACGAGTGACACATCGATCACCTGGCCGGCGCCCTGCCCGGTCTTGACCCGCAGGAGCGCCATCAGGGCGCCGATGACGCCGTGGAGCGAGGCGAGCGTGTCGCCGATGCTGACGCCGACGCGGGCCGGCGGGGTGCTCGGGTCGCCGGTGGTGAAGCGGAGGCCGCCCATCGACTCGCCGATCGCCCCGAAGCCGGGCCGGTCGCGGTAGGGCCCGGTCTGGCCGTAGCCGGAGATGCGGACCATCACGAGGTTCGGGTTGAGGCCCGAGAGCACGTCCCAGCCGAGGCCGAGCTTTTCGAGGCCGCCGGGCCGGAAGTTCTCGACGACGACGTCGGCGCTCCCGGCGAGCTGCTTGACGACCGCGAGGCCTTCCGGCGACTTCAGGTTGACGGCGATCGACTTCTTGTTGCGCGACTGGAGGTACCACCAGAGCGAGGTGCCCTCGTGCATCTTGCGCCACTTGCGCAGGGGATCGCCCTCGCCGGGCGGCTCGACCTTGATCACCTCGGCGCCGAACTCCGCCATCAGGCGGGTGGCGAAGGGCGCGGCGATCAGCTGGCCGAGTTCCAGGACGCGAATGCCCGCGAGCGGTCCACTCATGGCGTCATCTCCCTGTAGACGTCTTTGAGGCTTCCATAGTTGAGGAACGCGGTGCGGATCCAACCGTATCTCGCGAGCGATCGTTCTCCGGTCGAGAACGCAGGCCGATGCGAGACGCCGCGCTCAGGCCCCGGCCTGGTGGACGAGATGCGCGACGAGAAGGCCGGCCGCCGGCGAGAGCGTGCCCGGCCGCGTCACGATGATCAGCTCGCGGTCGGCCCAGGGGTCGGTGAGCGGCACCGCCACGAGCTGCATCGCCCCGCCGATCAGGCCGAAGACCTGCCGGGGGATCACGCCGAGGCCCATATCGGCCTGGACCATGCGGCAGACCGCGTCGAAGCCCGGCACGTGCACCCGCAGCCGCAAGGGGCGGCCGATCCTGTGCGCCTCGGCCCGGACGCTGTCGTAGATCGAGCTCTGGGCGTGCAGGCCGATGAAGTCGTAGCCGAGCGCGTCCGCGAAGGCGATGCTCGCGCGCCCGGCCAGCGGATGCTCCGCCCGCATCACCAGGACGAGGCGGTCGCGCCGGTAGAGCGTGGCGCGCAGGTCGAGGGCCGCGACGGTGCCTGAGCAGATTCCGATCTCGGCCGCCCCTTCCGCGACGCCGCGGATCACCCCGCCGCTCGGCCGCTCCTCGAGGTCGATCCTGATCGCCCCCTGACGGGCCTGGAAGGCGCGCAGGTCCTCGGGCAGGAACTGCACGATGGCCGAGAGGTTGGCGAGCATCCGGACGATGCCGCGCACCCCCTTGGCGTGCTCGGCGAGTTCGAGGGCGATCTGCTCGGCGCTCGCCAGCATCCGGCGGGTGTGGTGGAGCAGGGTCTCGCCCGCCGGGGTCGGGCGCATGCCCCGCGGCTCGCGGGTGAGCAGGATGCATCCCAGGGCCTGCTCCAGCTCGGCGAGGCGCTTGCTCACGGCGGACGGGGCGATGGCCGCGCGCCGCGCCGCGCCGTTGAGCGTGCCCTCCTCGCAGATCGCAGCGAAGAGCCGCAGGGTCTTGAGGTCGAGGCGGTTCAGGAGGCCCGGGGCGGGCAGCTCGTCGGGAATGGCCCTCTCCTCCGCGCGGAGCCCAGCGGTGATACGCCGTCGCGCGCGATAGGGCCAGGACGGCCCCGAGACCACCGGGCCGGTGCGCCGCACTGGTGGCGTCATGCCGCTTCCCCTAAGGTGCCGCGGCCGTGTCAGCTCTACGTTCGAGGCCGGCGCGAGAGGCGAGGACGGCCATGCGGTCTGTGCAACCGGCGGAACTCACGGCCTGCGACAGGGAGCCGATCCACATCCTCGGCACGTTGCAGCCGCACGGCTTCCTCGTGGGGCTCGAAGGACCGGACCTGCGCATCGTCCAGGCGAGCGCCAACCTGCCCGACCTCCCCGGCCGCCCGGCGGACCGGGCCCATGGCCGCCCCTTAAGCGAGGCGCTGCCCGAGATCGGAAGCGCGATCCTCCAGGCCCTGGCGACGCAGCTCGGCCGCGACGGCGCGACCTATCTCGGCACCCTGACCCTCGAGACCGGGACCGGTCCCCGCGCCTACGACCTCGCGGCCCACCGCTCCGGCGCGCTCACGGTGCTCGAGTTCGAGGAGAGCGCCGGCGAGGCGGCGGCCGGCGGCCTCGACACGCTCTATCCGCGCCTGCGCGCCTTCATCGAGGCGCTGCACGGGGCCACCACCGTCGAGGCCCTGTGCGGGCTGCTGGCTGCCGACATCCGGCTGCTCACCGGGTTCGACCGCGCCCTGGTCTACCGGTTCGACCGCGACTGGCACGGCACCGTCGTGGCCGAGGACGGCAACGGCGTGCTGCCCTCCTACCTCGACCTGCGCTTCCCCGCCTCCGACATCCCGGCCCAGGCCCGCGAGCTCTACCGCCGCAACCGCCTGCGCATCATCCCGGACGCGGCCTACGCGCCGGTGCCGATCGTGCCCGGCCTGACCCCGTCGACGGGGGCGCCCCTCGACCTCAGCCAGTCGGTCCTGCGCAGCGTCTCGCCGGTCCACGTCGAGTACATGCGCAACATGGGCACGATGGCCTCGATGTCGGTCTCGATCCTGGTCGAGGGCGCGCTGTGGGGCCTGATCTCCTGCCACAACAAGACGCCCCGGCGGGTGCCGCTCCAGACCCGCAACGCCTGCGACATCCTCACCCAGACCTTCGCCCTGCAGCTCGCCGCCAAGGAGCGCGGGGCGCTCGCCGAGCAGCGCCTGGCGCTCGGCGCGATCCAGGCGCGCCTCCTCGCCTTCATGGCCGAGGAGGAGAACTTCGTCGAAGGCTTCCTCAAGCATCCGGACGACGTGCTGGCTCTCACCGGGGCCGGGGGCGCGGCGATCGTCTCCGGCCAGCGCTGCCACCTGATGGGCGAGACGCCCTCCGAGCGGCAGGTGCGCGGGATCTACGAGTGGCTCTCGACCGAGCATGCCGGCGAGGCGGTCCACGTCACCGACGCGCTCTCCGAGGAATACCCGCCGGCGCGCACCGTCGCCGACGCCGCGAGCGGGCTCCTCGCCATCTCGATCTCGGAGAAGTACGCCAGCTACGTGCTGTGGTTCCGCCCCGAGGTGGTCCAGACCGTGCGCTGGGGCGGCGATCCGAAGAAAGCCGCCACCAAGGACCCGGCCGGCGGCCCCGACCGGCTGCACCCGCGCAAGTCCTTCGAGACCTGGAAGGAGACCGTGCAGGGCCGCTCCCTGCCCTGGTCGGTGCCGGAGGTCGACGCCGCCAAGGACCTGCGCGCCGCGGTGCTCGGCATCGTGCTGCGCCGGGCCGAGGAACTGGCCTCGCTGAGCGAGGAATTGCAGCGCTCGAACAAGGAGCTCGAGGCGTTCTCGTACTCGGTCAGCCACGACCTGCGGGCGCCGTTCCGCCACATCGTCGGCTATGCCGAGCTCTTGCGCTCGCGCGAGGGCGAGAGGCTGTCGGATCGCGGGCGGCGCTACGTCGACACCATCATCGAGGCGGCGTTCTCGGCCGGCACCCTCGTCGACAACCTCCTGACCTTCTCGCAGATGGGCCGCAACGCCCTCAACCGCATCCCCTGCGACATGAACCAGCTCGTCGAGGACGTGCGCCGGAGGATGATCCGCGACATCCCGCTCGAGCGCGCGATCCGCTGGCAGGTCGGCCCGCTGGGCCAGGTCCGGGCCGACCCGGTGATGATGCGGCTCGTGATCGAGAACCTGCTCTCCAACGCGGTCAAGTACACCCGCGGGCGGGAGGAGGCGGTGATCGAGGTCGTGCGCGAGGCCGACCGCGAGGCCGAGGCGGTGTTCTAGCGTGCGCGACAACGGCGTCGGCTTCGACATGGCCTACGTCGCCAAGCTGTTCGGCGTCTTCCAGCGCCTGCACCGGGTCGAGGAGTTCGAGGGGACCGGCATCGGGCTGGCCAATGTCCGCCGCATCGTCGAACGGCACGGTGGACAGGTCTGGGCGGAAGGGACCCTCGGGCAGGGCGCGACCTTCCATTTCACGCTCCCCTTCCGATAGGAGGACACGATGGCCGACCTGAAGCCGATCCTCCTCGTCGAGGACAACCCGAACGACATCGAACTGACCCTTGCGGCGCTCGAGAAGAGCCAGCTGGCGAACAAGATCGTCATCTGCCGCGACGGCGCCGAGGCGCTGGACTTCCTGCGCCGCCAGGGCCCGCACGCCGCGCGGCCCGAGCAGGACCCCGCTGTGGTGCTGCTCGACCTGAAGCTGCCGAAGGTCGACGGGCTCGAGGTGCTGGCGGCGGTGAAGGGCGATCCGCGAACGCGGGCGATCCCGATCGTGATGCTGACCTCGTCGCGCGAGGAGAGCGACCTCGTGCGCTCCTACCAGCTCGGCGTGAACGCCTTCGTGGTGAAGCCGGTCGGGTTCAAGGAGTTCTTCGAGGCGATCCAGGATCTCGGCGTGTTCTGGGCCGTGCTCAACGAGCCGCCGCCGCACCGGGCGAGCTGGGGCTCCGGTGACTGAGGCGACGGCGCCGGAGGACGGCGCGGCCCCGCTCCGCATCCTGCTCCTCGAGGACAGCGACCTCGACGCCGAGCTGCTGGAGGCCGCGCTGGAGGATGCGCGCCTGGCCTGCGCGATCGAGCGGGTGATCGCCCGCGACGCCTTCGCGGCGGCAACCGCGCGCGGGGGCCACGACATCATCCTGGCCGATTACGTGCTGCCCGCCTTCGACGGCATGGCGGCCCTCGCCATGGCCCGCGCGACCTGCCCGGAGATCCCGTTCGTCTTCGTCTCCGGCACCCTGGGCGAGGACGTGGCGGTGGAGGCGCTCAAGCACGGCGCCACCGACTACGTGACCAAGCAGCGCCTCGACCGGCTGCCCAGGGTCGTGCTGCGCGCCCTCTCGGAGGCCCGCGCCCACGTGCTGCGACGCGCCGCCGAGCAGGCCCTGCGCGACGTGAACGAATCGCTGGAGCAGCGCGTCGCCGAGCGGACGCGGGAACTCGCGGAAGCCAACGCCGCCCTGCAGCACCAGATCGGCGAGCGCGAGCGGGTCGAGGGGGCGCTTCGCCAGGCCCAGCGCCTCGAGGCGGTGGGCCAGCTCACCAGCGGCGTCGCCCACGACTTCAACAACCTGCTCACCGTCATCGCCGGCAACATCGAGTTCCTCGAACGCGCGGTCGCGGACGAGCGCTCGAAGCGCCGCCTCGACATGATGCGGGGGGCAGCCGAGCGCGGGGCGCGGCTCACCGCCCAGCTCCTCGCCTTCTCGCGACGCCAGAAGCTCGCCCCGGTGCCGGTGCAGCTCAACCAGACCGTGGCGTCGATGCGCGACCTGCTGCAGAGCTCGATGGGCGGTTCGGTCCGCATCGAGATGACGCTGCAGCCCGACCTGTGGCCCGCCCTCGTCGACGCGACCCAGATCGAGCTCATCATCCTCAACCTCGCGATCAACGCCCGCGACGCGATGGCGGTCGGCGGCTGCCTGACGATCGAGACCGCCAACGTGCGGCTGAAGGCCGAGCCGAGCCGGCCCGAGGAGCCGAACCCGGGCGAGTACGCCATGGTGGCGGTGAGCGACACCGGCACCGGCATCCCCGCTGACGTGCTGGCGCGGGTGTTCGAGCCGTTCTTCACCACCAAGGAGGTCGGCAAGGGCTCCGGCCTCGGCCTCGCCCAGGTCTACGGCTTCGCCAAGCAATCCGGCGGCGGGGTGCGCATCGACACCCGGGTGGGCGAGGGCACCTCGGTGCGGGTCTACCTGCCGCGGGTGGTCGCCGAGGCCGCCCTGCCCGAGGCGCGCCCGGCCGAGATCGACTGCGCTGCTTTCCGCGACCCCGGCGACCAGCGGGTGGTGCTGGTCGTCGACGACGACGGCGCCGTGCGCGAGATCACCGTCACCCGCCTCGGCGAGGCCGGCTACGCGATTCGCGAGGCGAGCTCCGGCCTCGCGGCGATCCAGGCGCTCGAGGCCGATCCGTGCGTCGACCTCGCGGTGCTCGACTTCGCGATGCCGGGCATGAACGGCGTCGAGGTTGCGACCGTGATCCGGAGCCGCTGGCCGCAGATCGAGATCCTGTTCGTCACCGGCTACGCCGACCACACCGCTCTGTCGCAGGTCGATGCCGGCGGCGAGGACCGGGTGGTGCAGAAGCCGTTCCGCGGCGAGGACCTGGAGCGCAAGGTCGCGGAGATCCTGAAGCCCCGGCCGCGGCCGGAACTGAAGCTGGTGACGGGTGGCGCTGCGCGGCGCTGAGCCGCGACCGGGCGCTCCCGCGCCAGCAAGGACCGCGAGACGCCTCCGTTCCGGCGTGCTACGGTCACCCCCGATAAGGACCGACCCGCACGCTCGGCCGGTCCACCGGAGGATAAGCCCTGTATGGCAGGAGCCCCGACGCTCCCGGTCCGCTCGCACGCTCGCGCCGCCGTTGCGGCCGCCGACGCTCTGCCGAACGCCCGCCATCGGCCCGCCGCCTCCCTCGCATCGCCCAAGCTTCCGCTCCCCACCGCGAGGTTCCCATGACAGTGACCAAGTTCGGACTCGGCCAGCCGATGCGCCGGGTCGAGGATCGTCGCCTGATCACCGGCGAGGGTCACTACGGCGACGACCACGCCCCCGAGGGCTGCCTGCACGCGGCCCTGCTGCGCAGCCCGCACGCCCACGCCAAGTTCACGATCACCGACGTTGAGGCCGCCCGGGCGATGCCCGGGGTGCACCTCGTGCTGACCGCCGAGGACGTCGCCGGCCTCAACGACATCAAGTGCCAGGCGCCGCTGCCGAACGGCGACGGCAGCCAGAACCACGTCGCCAACATCCCGCTGCTCGCCAAGGGCACGGCCAAGCACATCGGCGACGCCGTCGCCTTCGTGGTCGCCGACACGGTGGCCCAGGCCCGCGACGCCGTCGAGGCGATCGGCATCGACTACGAGGTGCTGCCGGCCGTCGTCGGCATCCGCGGCGCCATCGCGGGCGGCGCGACCGCGGTGTGGGACGAGCAGCCCGACAACGTCTCGTTCGACTCGACCATGGGCGACAAGGCGCCGGTCGACGCCGCCTTCGCCAAGGCCGCCAAGGTCGTGCGGGTCGAGGTCGAGAACCAGCGGCTCGTCACGAACTACATGGAGACCCGCAGCGTCGTCGCCGAGCACGACGCGGGCACCGGGCGCTTCACCCTCACCATCCCGAGCCAGGGCGTGCACGGCCTGCGCAAGACCATCGCGGGCGTTCTCGGCATCGAGAAGGAGCAGCTGCGCGTCGTCACCGGGGATGTCGGCGGCGGGTTCGGCACCAAGACCTTCACCTACCGCGAGTACCCGCTGGCGGCGGAGGCCGCGCGTCGCCTGGGCCGCCCGGTGAAGTGGGTCTCGGAGCGCGGCGAGCACTTCGTCGCCTGCACGCAGGGCCGCGACAACCTCTCGGTCGGCGAGGTCGCGCTCGATGCCGACGGTACCTTCCTGGCCATGCGCTTCGACGTGATCGGCGACCTCGGCGCCTACCTGTCGCAGTACGGGCCCTACATCCCGTATCTCGGCGCGACCATGCTGACCGGCGTCTACAAGACCCCGGCGGTGCATGTCCGGGTGCGCGGCATCTACACCAACACCGTGCCGGTCGACGCCTATCGCGGCGCCGGGCGGCCGGAGGCGGCCTACCTGATCGAGCGCCTGGTCGACCGGGCGGCGCGGGAGACCGGGATGTCGCCGGCCGAGATCCGCCGGCGCAACTTCATCCCGCCGAGCGCGATGCCCTACACCACGCCGATCGGCGACCGCACCTACGACACCGGCGACTTCGCCGCCCATATGGGCCGTGCCATCGAGGCCTCCGACTGGGCGGGCTTCGAGGCCCGCGCCGCGGAATCGCACCGCAACGGCCTGGTCCGCGGCATCGGGCTCGCCACCTACATCGAGTGCACCGCCTGGGGCGAGGGCGAGGACGTCAAGATCACCCTCGACCGGGACGGCGGCGCCACGGTCTATGTCGGCACCCAGTCGAACGGCCAGGGCCACGCCACGGCCTACGCCCAGTTCGCGGCCGAGCATCTCGACCTGCCGCTCGAGCGGATCCGGGTGGTGCAGGGCGACACCGACCGGGTCGCGACGGGCGCCGGCACCGGCGGCTCGCGCTCGATTCCCGTCGGCGGCATCTCGGTCGGCGCGGCGTCGCAGAACCTCGCCGGCAAGCTGAAGGAGCTCGCCTCCGAGGAGCTGGAAGCCGGGATCCAGGATCTCGAGATCGCCGAGGGCGCGGTGCGCGTCGCCGGCACCGACCGGTCGATCGACTTCGCGGCGTTGGCGGCCCTGCCGAAGGCCACCGAAGCGATGCGGACCGGCCAGGGCGACTTCGTGCCGCCGAGCGCGACCTATCCGAACGGCACCCACGTCGCCGAGGTCGAGATCGATCCCGACACCGGCATCACCACGGTGGTGCGCTACACGGTCTGCGACGATTTCGGCATCGTGGTGAACCCGCTGCTGCTCGCCGGCCAGGTCCATGGCGGGGTGGTGCAGGGGATCGGCCAGGCGCTGCACGAGCGCACGGTCTACGATGCGGAAGGCCAGCTCCTGACGGCCAGCTTCATGGACTACGCCATGCCGCGGGCCGGCGACGTGCCGTTCTTCCACTTCGAGACGAAGAACGTGCCCTCGACCACCAACCCGATGGGCATCAAGGGCGCGGGCGAGGCCGGCAGCATCGGTTCCTGCCCGGCGGTCATGAACGCGGTGGTCGACGCCCTCGACCGCAGCGTGGGCCTGCGCGACATCGACATGCCGGCGACCCCGTCCCGGATGTTCGCGGTCCTCGCGCCCCTGCGCAAGGCGGCCGCCGCCTGACGGTCGTCGCCCCGGAGGCATGACGCGGCGCCCGGCCTCTCGGCCGGGCGCCGTTTTTCATGGAAAGCGGGAGGCCGCGCGGACGGCCTCCCGGTATTCGCTCAGACGTAGACGCCCGGCGCGGTGGCGGCCGCGAAGGCGCCGTCGCCCGCCTGTACGGCGCGCCCCTCGCCGGCGCCGTATTGCAGGAAGTGCTCCAGCGGGTTGATGCCGGCCGCCGCCACGTCGGGATTGGCGGCGAGGTAGGCCTTGGTGTCGAAATTGGCCGAGGGGTCGCGTCCCTCCTTCCAGCCGTACTGGAGGTAGTGCTGGAGCGGGTCGATGCCGGCGGCCGCCACGTCGCTGTAGGCCGCGAGGTAGCCCTTGGTGTCGAAATAGGCGTTGGGGTTGCGGCCCTCGCGCCAGCCGTACTGGCCGAAATGCGCCTCCGCGTCCTGGCCGGCGAGCAGCACGTCGGTGTTCTGGCTCAGGTAGAACAGGTCGTCGACCGCCGCGTTGCCGTCGGCCTGGACGATGGTGCGGTCCGAGAACTCGAACACCTCGGTGTTCCTGACCTCGTCGTGCCCCGTCGCGCCGTCGAAGGTGACGAGCGAGCCCGAGGAGGTCACCTTGAGGTCGCGGAAGGCGGCGTCGAGCACCGCCGTGTCGGTGCCGGCCGCGCCGTCGAGGCGATCGTTGCCCGAGCCGCCGTTCATGCGGTCGTTGCCGTAATCGCCGAACAGGACGTCGTTGCCGGCATCGCCGAGCAGCGTGTCGTTGCCGAGGTCGCCGTCGACGAGGTCGTCACCATCGCCGCCGCTCACGAGGTCGTCGTCCTCGCCGCCGGCGACGAAGTCGTTGCCAGCCTCGCCGTAGACCTGGTCGTTGCCCTGCTCGCCGACGAAGAAGTCGTTGCCGGCTCCGCCGTAGATCGTGTCGTTGCCCGGATTGCCGGCGGCGTAATCGTCCCCGTCCTGGCCGTAGATCAGGTCGTTGCCGGCCTCGCCGATGAGCTGATCGAACCCGGCGCCACCGGAGATGACGTCGTTCCCGGGCCCACCGGCGATGTAGTCGATATCGGCACCTCCGGTAATGACGTCGTTGCCGTCCTGGCCGTCGATACGGTTGAATCCGCCCGGATCGGTGATCTTGTCGTCCCCGAGGAGGCCCAGAATGACATCGTCGCCGGATGTTCCGGTGAGCGCGTCGTTGCCGTTCGTGCCCGTGATCGTGGCCATGCGTCTTCCTTCCAATGGCTGGACAGGAGTTGCGACCACGACATCTTATGGAAACAGCTGGTACAGAAATTTATCAATGTTAATCGGGCAATATTTTGCCCAGCGACAAGGACAATCTGGATCTCTGAAAGTAAAACAATCGACCGATCACGGCGAAAGGCTGCGCAGGAAGCCTGTGCAGCGTTTCTCGTACCACGCGACTGGCGAGAGGCGCCGCGTTCGGCGCCTCTCGGGCTCCCGCCGTTCAGGCCGCCTTGCCGGTCGCCCCCTTCGAGGCGGGCCGTGCGGCGGCTTCGCCCCCTTCCGCCCCCTCGACGTTGATGCGCTCGGCGATGGCCGTCAGCATCTCGTCGGTCTTCTTCTCTTCCTGAAGCGTCTCGTCGAGCAGTTTGGCCGCATCCTCGTGGCCGAGCTGGAGCGCCCAGGTCTTCAGCGTGCCGTAGCGGGCGATCTCGTAATGCTCGAGGGCCTGGGCCGAGGCGGCCAGCACCGCGTCGGCGGCCGGTCCATCGCCGAAATCCTCCAGATCCTCCTCCATCTCGCTCGTCAGGCCTTGCATCGCCTCGCAGGTCTTGCCGCGGGCCGGCTTGCCGATGAGCTCGAAGATGTCCTGGAGGCGCTCGACCTGGGTCGCGCTCTCCTCGGCATGGGTCTCGAAGGCCTGCCGCAAATCCTCGTGCTGCGCCGACTTGGCCGCCTTCTTGAGCGCGCGGACCGATTGCCTCTCGGCGTAGTACACGTCCTTGAGCGTCTCGTAGAACGCATCCTGCAACGTCTTCTGCTTCGTGGCCATCAACGCACTCGCCTTGACTGAGGGTCAACTGGTCGGTTCGATGCTTCATCGATCCATGACCGCAGGCGAAACGCGCAAGATCTGCCCGGGGTCCCTGGGCGGGCAGGGTCGATCGGTGGAAAGCGGGGATGGGCGATGCACCGTCGCGAGGCGGGCCGGGGAGCGCCGCCGGGCAGCGCTCCCCGGCGAGGGGCCGCGTCAGCAGGTGAGCCTGCGGCCCTCGCGGCGGCCGTGGACCTGGAAGTGCTTGAGCGCGGATTCCATCTGGCCGCTGCGGACCGCGCGGGCCACGTCGGGATTGCAGCGCAGGTACTCGCGCTCGTCGAAGCCGACGCTGCGCTCCCGTGAGCCGCGCTCCCGGGAGCCGTAATCCCGGTCGCGGTCTCGGTAGTCGTCCCGCCGGCCGTAATCGTCGCGGCGGTCGCGATACTCCCGGTCCCGGTAGTCGCTGTCGCGGCCGCGATAGTCGCGGTCGCGCGAATCCCGCTCGCGATAGCCGTAATCAGGGCCGCCCCAGGACTGGGCCGAGGCGGTCCCCACCGCACCGATCAGGCCCAATCCGATGACGGCCACTACCCCGAATGTCCTCATGTCGTGTGGTCCCCTTTCACGAGGCGTCTCGTCGCCGCTGGGGAAGCTAGAGCAACCGGGGCCGAGTGGGAGAGCGCCGTGGTGTCTCGGGTGCAGTGGTCGTTTGCGGAGAACTCGGATCCTCTGCCGCGTCAGGATCCGCCGTAGAGGTGGCAGGCCACCGCACGGCCCGGGACCGCCTCGCGCAGCACCGGCGCCTCGGCGCGGCAGCGGTCGAAGGCGCGGGGGCAGCGGGGATGGAAGTGGCAGCCCGCCGGCGGATTGAGCGGCGACGGCGGTTCGCCTTCCTGGAAGCTCATCGCCACCGGCTGCTCGGGGTCCGGCACTGGCGAGGAGGCCTTGAGGAGCTGGGTGTAGGGATGCAGCGGCTCCTCGAAGACCGGGCCGACGGGACCGCTCTCCACCACCCGGCCGAGATACATCACGGTCACCCGCTGGCAGAAGTGCCGGACCACGCCGAGATCGTGCGAGATGAACACGAAGGCGAGGTTGCGGGACTGCCGGAGCGATTCGAGCAGCCGCAGGATCTGTGCCTGGACCGAGACGTCGAGGGCCGAGACCGGCTCGTCGGCGAAGATCAGGTCGGGCCCGAGCGCGAGCGCCCGGGCGATGCCGATGCGCTGGCGCTGGCCGCCGGAGAATTCGTGCGGGAAGCGGGCGGCGGCACTCGCCGGCAGCCCGACCTCGTCCAGCAGGCCGGCGACGCGCGCCGGCACCTCCGCCCCGCGGGCGAGGCCGTGGACCCGCAAGGGCTCGCCCAGGGCCTCGCCGATGCGCTGGCGCGGATCGAGGGAGGAGGCGGGATCCTGGAACACGATCTGCATCCGCCGCCGCAGGCGCCGCATCGCGCCCGGGGCCGCGGCGAGCACGTCCTGCCCGTCGAAGCGCACGGAGCCGCCATCGGCCTCGGTGAGCCGGAGCGCCACCCGGGCGGTGGTGGACTTGCCGCAGCCGGATTCGCCGACGATGCCGAGCGCCTCGGCCCGCCCGACCGTGAACGACACCCGGTCGAGGGCGCGCACCAGGCTGGTCTTCGCCACGGGGAAGCCGCGCCGAATGGTGAAGGCCTTCTGGAGGTCGCGGACCTCGAGCAGCGGAGCCTCGAGCAAAGGAGTCTCGAGCAAGCGAGTCATGCGGCCCTCACCCAGCAGCGCACCGCGTGGTCCGGCGCCCCGGCCAGGGGTACGAGCGGCGGGCGCTCGCGGCAGCGCTCCTCGCGCAAGCTGCAGCGGCCCTGGAAGCGGCAGCCCTCCGGCATCTCCGGCAGGGTCGGCACCGTGCCGGGGATCGCCGCCAGGTCCTGCACCCGGTCGACCCGCGGCATCGCCTTGAGCAGGCCCTCGGCGTAGGGGTGGGTCGGACGGGCGAAGAAAGCGCGCACCGGCGCGCTCTCCACCACGTCGCCGCCATACATCACCATCACCCGGTCGGCGACCGAGGCGACGACGCCGAGATTGTGGGTGATGAGCAGCACCGCGAGCCCCTCGCGGCGCTGGATGTCGGCGAGCAGCGCCAGCACCTGGGCCTGAATGGTGACGTCGAGCGCCGTCGTCGGCTCGTCGGCGATGAGCACGCGGGGGCCGCAGGCGAGCGCCATCGCGATCATCACCCGCTGGCGCATGCCGCCGGAGAACTGGTGCGGATAGGCGTCGATCCGCTCGGCGGCGGAGGGCACCCGCACCCGTTCGAGGAGCGCGATCGCCTTCTCGCGCGCCGCCGCCTTCGACAGGCCGCGATGGCGCCGCAGCGCCTCGGCGATCTGGAAGCCGATCGTCAGGACCGGGTTGAGCGAGGTCATCGGCTCCTGGAAGATCATCGCCAGGCGGTCGCCGCGCATCGCCTCGCGCTGGCTCTCCGTGGCGGCGCGCATGTCGGTGCCGTCGACCACGATCGAGCCCGAGGCGACGCGGCCGACGCTCTGCGCCAGCAATCCCATCACCGAGAGGGCGGTGAGGCTCTTGCCGCAGCCGGATTCGCCGACGAGGGCCAGGGTCTCGCCCCCGGCGACCGAGAACGACACCTCGCGCACCGCGTCGTACCAGGTGCCCCCGACGCGGATCTGGGTCGTCAGCCCCTCGACCTTCAGAAGATCCGTGGCGTTCATGGCGCCCCCCGCGGGTCGGTGGCATCGCGCAGGCCGTCGCCGATCAGGTTGAGGCCGATCATGACCGCCAGGATCGCCAGGCTCGGGAAGATCGACAGCCAGGGCGCGTCGAGGAGGTTGTCGAAGCCCTCGCGCACGATGCTGCCCCAGGTGGCGGTCGGCGGCGGCACGCCCAGCCCGATGAAGGCCAGCGTCGATTCGGTGCGGATCGCGGTGGCGAGCCAGAGGGATGCCAGCACCACCACCTCGTCGAGGATGTTGGGCAGGATGTGCCCGAACATGATGCGCAGGTCCGAGTAGCCGAGCGCCCGGCAGGCATCGACGAAGTCGCGCTGGCGCATGGCGAGCGTCGAGCCCCGGGCGATGCGGATGAAGGCCGGCACCGCCGTGACCGCGATGGCGAGGATCAGGTTGCCGAGGCTCGGCCCCAGCACCGCCACCAGCATCAGCCCCATGATGAGCTGCGGGAAACTGAGCATCACGTCGGTGGCGGCGGTGATGAAGCGGTCGATCCAGCCGCCGTAATAGCCGGCCACCACCCCGATCACCGTGCCGACGACGACGCCGATCGCGGTGGCGAGGAAGCCGACCGAGAGCGAGATCCGCGCGCCCCAGATCACCCGCGAGAGCACGTCGCGGCCGAAGAAGTCGGTGCCGAACCAGTGCTCGGCCGACGGTCCCATCAGGGCGGCGACGGGGTCCTGCTCGTTGGGATCGTAGGGCGCGATCCAGGGCGCCAGGATCGCCAGCGCCACGACGGCGATCACCGTCGCGGTACCGATCACCAGGCCCGGCGAGCGGGTGGCCCGGCGCCAGGCGCTCGGGGCGGCGGAGGCGGCACTCGCGCTCATTGGGCGGAGACCCGCGGATCGACGAGGCCGTAGGCGATGTCGGTGAGCACGTTGGCGACCACGATGGCGAAGGCGGAGACGACCATCAGGCCCTGGAGCAGGCTGTAGTCGCGCTGCGTCAGCGCGGTCACGATCAGCTTGCCGAGGCCGGGCCGGTTGAACACGATCTCGGTCAGCACCGCGTTGCCGATCAGCACGCCGAGATAGAGCCCGACCACGGTGACGACCGGCACCAGCACGTTGCGCAACGCGTGGCGCCAGACCACGATCCGCGCCGGCATCCCCTTGGCCCGCGCCGTGCGGACGTAATCCTCGGACAGCGCCTTCAGCATGCCCGAGCGGGTGACCCGCGTGACGTAGGCGACCATCAGGAGGCCGAGATTGAGCGCCGGCAGCACGAGCGCGCCGAGCCGGTCGAGGATGCCGCCGGTGCGCGGGGTCGAGATCACCGGGAACCAGCGCAACTGCACCGCGAAGGCGATCAGCAGCAGGATGCCGGAGACGAAGGCCGGGAACGACACGCCGGCGAGCGACACGATGCGGGCGATCCAGTCGGCGAGCCCGTCGCGCCGGCGCGCCGCCACCACGCCGAGCGGCACGCCCACCCCGACCCCGATCGCGACCGCCGCCAGCGTCAGCTCGATCGTGTAGGGCAGGACGTGGGCGACGTCCTCCAGCACCGGCCGGTTGGTGGTGAGCGAGCGGCCGATATCGCCGGTGGCGATCTGGCCCATGAAGGCGAGGTACTGGACGACGATCGGCCGATCGAGGCCGAGCTTGCCCCGCAGGTCGGCCCGGGCGGACTCGCTCGCCTGGTCGCCCAGGATCACGATGGTCGGATCGCCCGGCACCACCCGCACGAGCACGAACACCACGGTCAGCACCGCCACCAGCGTCGGCATGGCCAGGAGGAGGCGCTTGAGGATGAACTGGAGCATCGGCGGGCCGGGGGTTGGAGGGAGGAATCGCGGCATCATCGAATGATGCGCGGGTCTCTCCTCTCCCCGCGGGCGGGGAGAGGGCTGCATTCCTATTCAGGGAATGCAGCAAGCCCGTAGGGCGAGGGTGAGGGGGTGTTTCAGGATGAGCCTAAGCAGACTTGCGTTGGCAGGCCAACGCTTCGTCCGCTTAGTTGCTTGGTTTGTCGCAGATTTTCGTCGCAAAACCGGCAACCACTTTTGCGAAATCTGCTTAATCCGGCACCTCCCCCTCACCGTCGGCTGCCGCCTCGCTGCGTCCCCTGGACGGGGACACAGCCCTCTCCCCGCCCGCGGGGAGAGGGGATACACGCGGCCGGCCGTGAGATTCAGGCAAGCCGCGCGCCGGGAGTGACTTACTTCTTGTCCGTCGCTTCCGTGATCACCGGCCCGAGGTGGATCGCGCCCTTGAAGTCGTAGCCGTAATCGACCGTCTTCTTGTGCGCCCAGACCTGCAGGCCCTCCGAGAGCGGCACGGCGCAGACCTGCTCGATGATCTTGGCTTGTGCCGCCTTCCACAGGGCCTTCTGCTTCTCCGGGTCGGGCTCGGTCCGCGCCGCCCGGATCTCGGCATCCGCCGCGTTGCAGTGGGAGAAGTTCGTCACGGCGGTCGGCGTGCCGACCGTCGAGGCCGAATCGAAGAACTGGGTCAGGTAGGTGTCGGCGACGGGGAAGCGCGCCGCGGCGTAGTAGACGACGTCCGACAGGTCCTTGCGGATCTGGGCGTGGTAGGTCTGGTGATCGACGACGTCGAGCTTCAGCTCGATCCCGGCCTTCTTGAGCTGGCCCTGCACGATCTGCATCGCGGTCAGCATGGTCGGCAGGCTGGTCTGGACCGCCGTGATGCTGATCCCGTTCGGATGGCCGGCCTCGGCGAGCAGCGCCTTGGCCTTGGCGGGGTCGTAAGGCGGCAGCGGCGCCTTGTCGTCGGTGCCGAGATAGCCCTTCGGGATGATCGACACCGCCGGCTCGGTGACGCTCGCGCCCTTGAACTGGACGATCTGCGCCTGGCTGATCGCGTGGGCGACGGCGCGGCGCACCCGCACGTCGTCGAGGGGCTTGTGGCTGATGTTGAGGTGGAGCAGCGCGAGCTCGGCCGGCCGCACGATGTCGACCGAGACGTCCGCCTCGCGGCCGAAGCGCTCGGCCCAGCGCTGGTCCTGGCGGCCGTAGACGACGTCGAGCTCGCCCGAGGTGAAGGCGAGGTCGCGGGCGGCGTCGGCCGGGATCAGCCGGTAGAGGATGCCGCCGAGCTTCGGCTTGCCGCGGAAGTAGTCCGGGTTGGCGGTCAGCCGCACGCTCTCGTTCGGCTTGTACTCGGCGAAGGCGAAGGGCCCGGTGCCGACGGGCTTGAGGCGGAAGTCGTTGCCCAGCGCCTCGACGGCCTTGCGGCTGAGCACGTTGCCGCCGTGGTAGTTCGCCACGAGGCCGAGCAGCGACGGCACCGGGTGCTTGAGGGTGATCCGCACCGTGTACGGATCGACCGCCTCGATCGTGTCGAAGGCGGCGTAGTCGGTCGCGAACGACGAGGATTTGGGGTCGGCGGCGCGCTTCAGCGAGAACACGACGTCGTCGGCGGTCATCTCGCCGTAGCCGCCGTGGAACTTCACGCCCTTGCGCAAGGAGAAGGTCCAGGTACGGCCGTCCTCCGAGCGGACCCAGGATTCGGCGAGGTCCGGCTCCAGGGTCTCGAGGCTGGTCGAGCCGGGCTTGAACCGCACGAGCCCGTTGAAGATCCACGACACCACCGGCTTGTCCTGGGTGCTGGTGGCGCGGAACGGATCGAGCTGGCTGATGTCGGCCGCCGCCATGCCGATCGTCAGCGTCTTGGAGACCTGCGTGTTGGTGCCTTGCGCGAGGGCCGGTCCGGCGGCGAGCAGGGCGGCCGCTGCGAAGAGGAAGCGTCTCATCGTGGTGTTCCCCCTGGGTCGTCGTTCTGTCGTGTCAGTGCTCGATCTCGCCCTCCGACCGGAACGGACCCCGCCAATCGGCGAAGCGCTCGATCCGGAACGGATGGAGAGGTGAGGCGGAGCGCCCCGTCGTCACGAGCTCCGCCAGGATCTCGCCCATGACCGGGCCGAGCTGGAAACCGTGGCCGGAGAAGCCGAAGGCATGAACCAGGCCGGGCGTGGTCGAGGACGGCCCGATGACCGGGATGTGGTCCGGCATCTCGCCGTCGAGGCCGCTCCAGCTGCGGATGACCTGGGCGTGGGCGAGGTCCGGGATCAGCGTCAGGGTCTTGGCGCCAGCGCCGAGCGAGGTCGCCGAGACCGGCCGGGCGAGGCCGTCGGCGCTGTCCGCCGTGCCACGCCCGCCCCCCAGCACCACGTTGCCGCGCCGGGTCTGGCGCACGTAGACGTCGCCGCCGACGACCCCGATCGAGCGGGTGACGAGGTGGGGCAGCGGCTCGGTCACCACCATGTTGGGGGAGAGGGGCGCCACCGGCGCCGCCTCGCCGAACCAGCCCGCCACCGCGCCGCCATAGGCGCCGGCGGCGTTGACGAGGCTGCGGCTCCGCACCGTCACGCCCTCGGCCTCGACCGTGAAGCCGGCGCCGTCGCGGGCCGCATGATGCACCGGGGCGTGCTCGCGCACCTCGGCGCCCAGCCGCCGGGCGAGCCGCGCGAAGGCCGGCCCCACCACCCGCGGATTGGCCTGGCCGTCGGTCGGCGACAGCGAGGCGCCCACCACGGCCGGGCCGAGCCACGGCATCTCGGCCCGGAGCGCGTTCGCCCCGAGGAGCTGGAGGTCGAGCCCGTGCTCCGCCGCGTCGCGGGCGTAGGCTTCCAGCACCGCCATGTCGGCCTCGGACCGGGCGAGCTTGATGTGGCCGGTCGCCTCGAACCCGACATCCTCGCCAAGCTTGGCGTTCAGGCCGTCCCAGAGGATCCGCGAGCGCCGCGACAGCGGTAGTTCCACGAAATCGCGGCCCTGCTGGCGCACGCCGCCGAAATTCACCCCGCTGGCGCCCGCGCCGCACAGGCGCTTCTCCAGCAACGCGACGGTGAGGCCGGCCTCCCGCAGGGCCACGGCCGTGGCGCAGGCCGCGGTGCCGCCGCCGATGATCGCGACGTCGACGCTGAGATGCTCCATCACGCCGGCTCCCGCAGCGGGATCGGCTTGATCGGCGCCTGCCCGCGCAGCCGCCCGACCGCTTCGACCGGCACGTCGAGGGCCCGAGCCAGGATCTCCGCGGCGGCGTGGCCGCAGACCCGGCCCTGGCAGCGGCCCATCCCGGTCCGGGTCAGGGCCTTCAGGCGGTTGACCTCGCGGGCATCCCGCTCGGCGGCGGTCCGCCGGATCGCGCCCGCGGTGATGCCCTCGCAGCGGCAGACGATCTCGTCGTCGGCGATTCCGTCCACGAGGTGGTGCGGATAGGGGTAGGCGGCCTCGAGCGCCGCGCGGAACCGGGCCTGCCGGGCGAGCCGCCGGTCGAGCCGGGCCTCCCGCGCGGCGTCCCGGGGCCGGCCGAGATCGGCGAGCAGCGCCAGCGCCGTGCGCTCGCCCTGCAGCTCGGCCACGTCGGCCCCGCCGATCCCGCTGCCGTCGCCGGCCAGGTAGACGTGCGGATGCGAGGCGCGGCCCTCCGCCGAGCGCTCCGGCTGCCATTGCCGCGTCACGGGCTCGAACACGAAGCGGCAGCCGGCGAGGTCCGCGGCTTGCGCCTCGCTGCGCAGCCCGAACGAGACCCCGACCGCGTCGCATGGAATCGTGTGCCGGCGCCCGCGGGCATCCTCCCAGGCCAGCGCCTCGACGTGGCGCGCGCCCTCGACCGCGACGGCGCGGATACCGGAGCGCACGGGCGTACCCCCCAACGCGCCCCGCAGCGTGTACCAGAGGCCCTTGGCCAGGGTCGTCGGCACGGCGGCGAGGCGAGGCGCCGCCCTCACCTTCGGCGCGAGCGGCGTGACGTCGAGCACAGCGGCGAGCGTCGCTCCGGCCTTCGCGTATTGGTGCGCGACCAGCGGCAGGAGCGGCCCGGCCCCGACGAGCGCGACGCGCCGGCCGATCGCCATGCCCTGCGCCTTGAGGGCGATCTGCGCCGCCCCGAGGGTGAACACGCCCGGCAACGTCCAGCCCGGGACCGGCAGGCTCCGGTCCATGGCGCCGGTGGCGAGCACCAGGCGATCGACGGAGATCCGCTCGCGGCCCTCCGATCCGAGGCAGTCGAGGTCGAAGCCCGCGGGCTCGCGCGCGGCGATCGCCCACACCATCGTCCCGGGCCGGTAATCGAGCCGCGGCGCCAGCGCGTCGGCGAGGGCGTGGAGCGCGCGGGCCCGTCCGGCCTCGAAACCGTAGAGCTCCGCCGCCGGCCGCTCGGCACCGGGCGGCGGACGCCGATAGATCTGCCCGCCGGCGCGGTGCCCCTCGTCGACGAGGAGCGGGCGCAAACCCGCTTTCGCCAGGACTTCGGCCGCACGCAGTCCGGCCGGTCCCGCGCCGACGATCGCAACGACGGGCTCAGGCATCGGCGCCTCCCGTGACCACCGCCATGCCGGGCTCGACCAGGGTGGTGCAGGCCCGCACGCGGCGGCCGTCGGCCAAGCCGACCCAGCAATCCTGGCAGGCGCCCATCAGGCAGTAGCCGGCCCGGTCGCCGGGGCCGAACTCGAACCGGCGCAAGGCGCGCCGGTGCAGCAGGATCGCGGCGATCAGGAGGTCGCCCGCCCGCGCCTCGGCCGGCGCCCCGTCGATGGTAAAGGGGACGGGTGCGCCCGCACGGGTCGCGAGGCGGTGGAACAGCCCGCTCACAGGGTGTCCTCGTACCGGCAATTGAGCAGCAATTCGGCGACGCTCGCGGTGTTGGGCAACCGCACCAGGGTCTCGATCACGGCGGCGACGTCCTCGGGCCGGGACATCAGCTCCCGCAGTTGCTTGGTGACGTGAGCGGTCATGTCGGTGTCGACGAAGCCGGGGCAGAAGGCGGTGGCGCGGATGCCGTGGTCCCACCCCTGGCGCCGCACCGCCTGGGTGAGGCTGACCAGGGCGGCCTTCGTCATCGCGTAGCCGGTATTGTCGTTGCGCACCCGCTTTCCCGAGAGCGACGCGATGGTGACGATCCGTCCGGCTCCCGAGGCGACGAGGTGCGGCCAGGCCGCCCGGATCGCCCGCATCGGCGCCTTGACGTTGACGGAGAAGAGCGCGTCGAGCGCCGTCTCGTCGGAATCGAGGAAGTTGGCCATCGGGTTGATGCCGGCCGCGTTGACCAGCACGTCGATCCGGCCGAATCGCTCCACCGCCGCCGCGACCCAGGCCTCGGCGCTGCCGGTCGCCTCGGCGTCGTAGCGGACGGCGTGCCACTCCGCCGCTGCGCGGCGCGGATCGCGCAGGCCGGCGCTGACGCGGTAGCCGGCCCGGGACAGCCGTTCGGCCACCGCTCGCCCGATCCCGCGCGAAGCGCCCGACACCATCGCGACGCGGCCGGCCGGCTCAAGCATCGCTGCCCCGCTCATCCGGTGATCGCCGCATCGACGACATCTCCTCCATCGGTCTCGATGCAGAGGATTGAACGCCACAGCGATCCGGGCAACAGGTATTTCGGCAGGCGGATGATTTTGCCGGCGCTTTTCCGATCACCGAAATGGCCGAGCATGAAAGACCCGTATGACCGGCTCGAACCGAAATCGAGCGAGAGATCCGGGCCGGCCCGGATCGCCGGGCTGCTGCGTCATCTCGGCGAGGCGGGCACCGGCGGCGCGCGCCTGAGCGCCCTCGCCGAGGCGTCGGGCCTTCCGGCGCCCACGGCCCTGCGGTTGCTGCGGGCACTCGTCGCCGAGGACCTCGTCGATCTCGATCCGGCGACGAAGACCTACCGGCTCGGCCTCGGGCTGTTCCGTCTCGCCGCCAAGGCGGGCAATCCGCTCGGCCTGCGCGATCTCGCCCGCCCGGCGCTGCTGCGCCTGACCGGAGCGCTCGGCGAGACGGTGTTCCTGCTCGTGCGCAACGGCTACGACGCGGTCTGCATCGACCGCACGGCCGGGCCGCTGCCGATCCGCTCCTTCACGGGCGATATCGGC
>NZ_CP029553.1:0-15000 GCF_003173755.1 Methylobacterium terrae | reverse complement strand
GGCAAGATGGTCAACCCGCCGAAGGGCGACGCCGAGTGGGTCAAGCTCGACCTGCTCGAGAAGGCGAAGGCCGAGCTCGGCGCCAAGACGAACACGAAGACCAATTGAGCCGGTCCGGGGATCCGACGTGAACCGCCTCTCCGCCTTCCGCGGCGCCCTGCTGCCGGTCGGGCTGCTGATCCTCTGGGAGATCGCCAGCCGGGCCGGCCTGTTCTCGGCCGTCGTTCTGCCGCCGCCGAGCGCGGTGGCGGTGCGCTGGTTCGCCAGCCTCCTGCCGGCCCTGCCCTACGATCCGGCAACGCAGAGCTACACCGCCTGGCTGTTCTCGGGCGAGCTGCCGCACGACGCGGTGGCGAGCCTGAGCCGCGTCGTCGCGGGCTTTGCCATCGGCGTCGGCCTCGCGCTGCCGGTCGGCCTCCTGATGGGCACGAGCGACCGGCTCTACGGCCTCGTCAACCCGCTCCTGCAGATCCTGCGGCCGATCCCGCCGATTGCCTACATCCCGCTCGCCATCGTGTGGTTCGGCCTCGGCAACCCGCCGGCCCTGTTCCTGATCGCGCTCGGCACCTTCTTCCCGGTCCTCGTCAACACGGTGGCGGGCGTGCGCCAGGTCGATTCGATCTACGTGCGTGCCGCGCGCAACCTCGGGGCGAATTCCTGGACGATGTTCCGGCGGGTGATCCTGCCGGCGGCGAGCCCTTTCGTGCTCGCCGGCATGCGGATCGGCATCGGCACCGCCTTCATCGTGGTGATCGTCGCCGAGATGATCGCGGTCTCCGACGGGCTCGGCTACCGTATCCTCGAGGCGCGCGAATACATGTGGTCGGACAAGATCATCGGCGGGATGCTGACGATCGGCATCCTCGGCCTCGTCATCGACGGCGCGATGTCGCGCTTCAACGACCACCTGCTGCGCTGGCACCGCGGCCTGGAGCGCTGACATGACCGCAACGGCAACCCTCCGCCGGCCCGAGCCCGCCCCGGCCGCGCCCGGCGCCGCCGAGATCACGATCGCGAACGCCTCGAAGGTGTTCGGCTCCGGCGCGGGCGCCGTGGTGGCGCTCGAGAACGTCACCGCGTCGATCCCGAGCGGGCAGTTCGTCTGCCTGCTCGGGCCCTCGGGCTGCGGCAAGTCCACCCTGCTCAACGCCATCGCGGGCTTCTCGCCGCTGACGTCGGGCGAGATCCGCATGGCCGGGCGCCCGGTCGTCGATCCGGGCCCCGACCGCGGCATGGTGTTCCAGGAATACGCGCTGTTCCCGTGGATGACGGTCGAGCAGAACATCCGCTTCGGCCTCGACATCAAGGGCGTCGCCCGGCCCGAGGCCGACGGGATCGTCGCCCGCATCGCCGGGACGCTCGGCCTGTCGGACTTCCTGTCGCGCTTCCCGAAGGAGCTGTCGGGCGGCATGCGCCAGCGCGTCGCCATCGCCCGCATCCTGGCCCTCGATCCGCCGGTGATGCTGATGGACGAGCCGTTCGGCGCCCTCGACGCGCTGACCCGGCGTACCCTCCAGGACGAACTGCTGCGGATCTGGGCCGAGTACCGCAAGACCATCGTGTTCGTGACGCACTCGATCGAGGAGGCGATCTACCTCGCCGACCGCATCGTCGTGCTCACCTACCGCCCGGGCCGGATGAAGCGCGACCTGATCGTGCCGCTCCCCCGCCCGCGCGACACCGCCTCGACCGAGTTCAACGCGTTGAAGCGCGAGCTCGCCGGGCTGGTGATGGAGGAGCAGCAGCGCTTCACGCGGGCCGAACTCACCGGCTCGGCGGTCGACTGACCGGCGACGCGCCGACGGTCGATCGATCGCAACCCGGTCGACCGCGTCCGAATCTTCACGGGAGATGGCGCCCGGCGCGGCACGATCGCTGCTTTGCGTTCCGCCCGGAGACACGTAAGCTTCCCATCATGTGATGGACTTGTCGCCCCGCGAGGGTGCGAACGTGAAGGATGTCGGCATCGCCGATGAGGGATGAGACGGCCGTCTCCGTGCCGGCGCGCGCCGCGGAGTATGCCGAGACAGCGCGCGCGACCGCGCCTCCGCCACGCCCGGCGGGGGATGATGCTTCACGCCGGCAGGAGCGGCGCGCCTATGCGGCGCTCGACCTCGGCACCAACAATTGCCGGCTCCTGATCGCCGAGCCGGCCCCGTACGGGTTCCGGGTGATCGACGCGTTCTCGCGCATCGTGCGCCTCGGCGAGGGCCTGGGGACCACCGACCGCCTGAGCGACGACGCCATCGACCGCACCGTGGACGCGCTCGCGGTCTGCCTGGGCAAGATGCGCTCCCGCGGGGTGGTACGGGCGAAGTCGATCGCCACCGCGGCCTGCCGGCTCGCGGTGAACGGCCCGGCCTTCGTCGAGCGGGTGCACCGCGAGGTCGGCCTCGACCTCGAGGTGGTGGACCGGCGGACAGAAGCCTACCTCGCGGTGACCGGGTGCGCCGCGCTGGCCGACCGGCACGCCGAATCGGTGGTGATCTTCGACATCGGCGGCGGCTCGACCGAGATCGTCTGGCTCGACGGCTCCGCCGCGCTCGCCCGCAGCGCCGACCCGACCTTGCGCATCCGCGCCTGGGATTCGCTTCCCGTGGGCGTCGTCACCCTGGCCGAGCGCTACGGCGGGGCCGACGTCACCCGCCCGGTCTTCGAGGGCATGGTCGAGGAGGTCGCCGACCGCCTGACCAAGTTCGCGCTGATCGCAGGCGCCGCCGCCCACGCGCCGAACTTCCACCTGCTCGGCACCTCCGGCACGGTGACGACGCTCGCCGCCACCCACCTGCGCCTGCCCCGCTACGACCGGCGGCGGATCGACGGCCTGTGGATGCGCGACCGCGAGGTCACGGACGCGATCGACGGCCTGCTCGCGACCCGCCTGTCGGACCGGGCGCAGAACCCGTGCATCGGCCGCGACCGGGCCGACCTGGTGCTCGCCGGCTGCGCCATCCTGGAGGCGATCCGCCGCGCCTTCCCGTCCGAGCGCCTGCGCATCGCCGATCGCGGCCTGCGCGAGGGCCTGCTGATGAACATGATGCGCGAGGACGGGGTCTGGCGCCGGGGCGTGCGGCCGGGCTGATGCGGCTCCCCGGGCTTGCGCCCGCGCGCCCGGGGCGTCATTGGCCTTGAAGGTTTTTCGATCATCGAAGGTCAAGGCATATGAGCGATCGTCGCGGCGGCGGCGTCCGGGGAGACCTGAAGCAGCGGGTGAAGACCGGGCGCGGGCGCACGGTCTCCTCCAAGCTCTGGCTCGAGCGCCAGCTCAACGACCCCTACGTGGCCCGCGCCAAGCGCGAGGGCTACCGCTCGCGGGCCGCCTTCAAGCTGATGGAGATCGACGACCGCTTCCGGCTGCTGCGGCCGGGCCAGCGGGTGGTCGATCTGGGCGCCGCGCCGGGCGGCTGGTCGCAGGTCGCCGCCGCGAAGGTCGGCAGCCATCCGGGTGCGCCGGCGCCGCGGGGCCGGGTGGTCGGCATCGACCTCCTGGAGATCGAGCCGATGCCGGGCGTCGATTTCGTCACCCTCGACTTCCTCGATCCGACTGCGCCGGGGCTGCTCACCGAGATGCTGGGCGGGCCGGCCGACGTCGTGATGTCGGACATGGCCGCCAACGCCACCGGCCACAAGAAGACCGACCACCTGCGGATCATGGGGCTCGCCGAGACGGCGCTGGCCTTTGCCCGCGAGATCCTGGCGCCGGGCGGCACCTACCTCGCCAAGGTGCTCCAGGGCGGGACCGAGGGCGGCCTGCTCACCGACCTCAAGCGCGATTTCTCGAACGTACGCCACGTCAAGCCGGCGGCGAGCCGGGCCGATTCGAGCGAGCTCTACGTGCTGGCGACCGGCTATCGCGGCGCCGAGGCGACCGACGGGCCATATCGCGAGGCCGGGGACGGCGAGGCGGAGGACGAGGCACCGGGCTGGCGGCCGTGACGCCGGCGGCGGCGATCGATCGCGCCCGGGCGCTGCTCGTCGCCGAAGGATTCGTCGAGGTCGGCCAGGGGACCCGCGGCGAGAGTTTTTATTTCAGTCTGCCTGGGGCCGAGGGACAGCTGCGGGTGGCGAACCACCCCCGCACACCGCGCCAACGGCTCAAGCATCCCGAGGTCGTGGCAAGCCTCGTCGTGGCCGAGCCTTTATCGGAGGCAGCGCTTCGTGGCCGCCTGAGCGCGACCCTGCGGGATTTTCGGGCGCGGCGGGGGCAGCCAACGATGGCGATCAAGCCACCCCGACAGCTGTGAGGCGAACGCTGTTTTCCTGTCCTGTCCAGGAGAGGGCCTGCGACTCTGCGTCGATCCGGTCGGCTACGGGAGCGGCGGCTTTTGACTCCGTACGTCCGTTTCGCATTTCACGCTCGAATGGACGGAAAACAGGTGTTTTCCGTACATCCAGGATACTTGGCTAAGCATACCGGCTGCACCCTGACGGACGCTGCAGGGAACTAATTTCGACATCACTCGGACAATCAAGCTTTCATCAGGATATGACTAAGATCATTCAGAAAGCGCCTCTTTCGCCATAATTTTAGGGCGGGATTTGGCGCGCATTGCTTAATCGACGTGCTGCCGTGTAGCCTCCGCAATAGCTTTCGCCAACGCGGCCACCAGCCGCCCGCCGCTGCGGTTCTGACGTTCGAGTAGGCCGATACGCCGCGTCAGCTGCGGCTCACCGAACGGCAAGCAGATGATCGGCAGTTCGGCGCGCAACTCGTCGGACATCGAGATGATGGAGATCCCCAGCCCCTTCTGGACCATCTTGATGATGGTCTCCGGGCTGCCCAGCACCATCTCCTCACGCACGCTTACCCGAAGCCGGCGCAGCTCGTGATCAATCGGCCGACCCGACCACGCCCGGCTGTCCAGGCGGATGAATGGTTGCTCGGCCAGCAGCTTGCGGGGATCCTGCCGGCCGAGCTCGGCAGGGGCGATCAGCCAGAAACGATCCTCGTAGAGCGGTGTCCAGAACAGGTTCGCTGGATGCGGCCGAGTGGGCTCGAGCGTGACGGCAACATCCAGCTCGCCGGCGGCGATCTGGTGCGCCAGCTCGCCGGACAGGCCGTAGGCGACGTGGACACGGATGCGGGGGTGGGCGCGGTAGAGTGCCACCAGCGCGTCCGGGAGGAGGCCCGACAGCACACTGGGCATGGCGCCGACCTTGAGACGGCCGACCAGCGAACGCTCATCGCTCAACGCCTCGGGGATCTGATCGTAGAGCGCCAGCACCTCTTCGGCCTTGGCGAGCACGATCTTGCCCGCTTCGGTGAGCGCTGGTCGCCGGTGCGACCGGTCGAAGAGCTGAACGGCGAACTCCTCCTCGAGCGCCTTCACCTGCAGGCTCACGGCGGATTGCGTCAGCCCGATCGCCTCACCGGCCCGGGCGAACGACCCATGCCGGACGATGGCTTGCAAGGTACGGAGGGCACGCAGCGACATGGACCCAGTCTTATGAGAAAACCTCATCAAAAACACGAGTTTTAAGAATTTTTCCTGGTTGGTTCCCGGCGGTATTCTGGCTCCATCATGAAGGCAACCAACCCCACCCGACCCACCCCTGCGGAACGGATCTCGTTCCCCGCGCTGCTCGCGGTGCAGCTCGGCGTGACGATCGTCACGCTGGATATCTCGCTGACCAGTACGGCCCTGCCGGCGGTCGCAACTGGCATCGGCGCCAGTGCGGCGAGCACGATCTGGATCGTCAACGGCTACTATGGGGCGGTCGTCGCCGCGCTGCTGCCCCTGGCGGCACTGGGCGAGATCCACGGGCATCGCCGCATCTTCTTCGCCGGGCTGCTGGTGTTCGCGCTCGGCTCGCTGGCCTGCGGGTTCGCTGCCTCGCTGCCAGCGCTGACCTGCGCACGGGCCGTCGTCGGCATTGGCGCGGCGGCGGTCTCGGCCACGACTCCCGCCCTGATCCGCACGCTCTATCCCCCGTCCCAGCTCGGACGCGGCCTCGGGTTCTATGCGCTGGTGGTCGGTGTCGCGTTCTCGGTCGGGCCGACGGTTGCCTCCGCAATCCTCTCGGTCCTGAGCTGGCCTTGGCTGTTCCTGATGAACGTGCCCCTGGCCCTCGCGACCGTCGCGCTGGCCCTGCGCGCTCTGCCGGCTACGGAACGCAACGTGCGGCCCTTCGACGGCTTGTCGGCGGCGCTCTGTGCGGGTCTGTTCGCCTCGCTGCTGTTCGGGATCGCCGGCATCTCTCACCAGGCTGGCTGGCAGCCGGTCGCGCTCGCTCTAGGGGCTTCGGCCGCCTGCGGCTACGGGCTCCTGCGGCGCGAGGCCGGCCACCCGGCGCCGATCCTCGCCGTCGATCTGTTCCGCATCCCCGTGTTCGCGCTGTCGTCGGCCACCTCGATCTGCGCCTTCACGATCCAGGGTCTGGCCTTCGTGGTGCTGCCCTTCCTGCTGCACTTCCGGCTCGGCTACAGTCAGGTCGAAGCCGGCTTCCTGATCACCCCCTGGCCGGCCACCCTCGTCCTGATGACGATGGTCGCGGCGCCCCTGAGCGACCGCATCCAGCCCGGCCTCCTGGGTACGATGGGTCTAGGCATCGTCACCCTCGGGCTCGTCGCCCTGGCCTTGCTGCCGGCCCAGCCCAGCGTCCTCGACATCGCGTGGCGGCTGATGCTCTGCGGCGTGGGGTTCAGCTTCTTCCAGTCACCCAACATGCGGGCGATCATGAGCAGTGCGCCGCGGGAGCGGAGCGGCGGCGCCAGCGGCATCCTCGCCGCGTCGCGCCTGATCGGGCAATCGCTCGGCGCCGCGGCCGTGGCGATCTGCCTGTCCGTCTCGCCGGAACGGGGGATCGACGCGGCCATCTGGATCGGTGCCGCCATGGGCGCGCTCGGCAGCGGGATCAGCGTCCTGAGGGTGCTGCCCAGGATCGCGACGACCACGCACGGTCATGGCCTCAAGGCGGCAGCGCCGTCCACCCCCGGACATGCGCTATGAGGCTCCCCATCGTTCTCATTCCCGGCTTCATGGCCGATGCCACGCTCTGGGACGATCTGCTGCCGGATCTTCAGGCTCTCGGACCGATCGCTCACGCCGATCTCAGCCGTGTCGCCTCCATCGGTGAGATGGCGCACGACGTCCTGGCGGCGGCTCCGGCGCGCTTTGCTGTCGTCGGCTTCTCGATGGGCGGCTACGTCGCCCGTGAGGTCGCGCGTCTTGCCCCGGAGCGGGTGCAGGCTCTCGTGCTGGTGGCGACCTCGGCCCGGGCCGACACGCCAGCGCAGAAGAGGCGCAAGGCGTTCGCCGTGAACACCGTGAACCCGGCCCACTTCACCGGGCTGAGCCGCGGCGCGGTGCTGAGCTCCCTGCACCCCGACCGCGCCGGCGACGCGGCCATGGTCGAGCGCGTGCGAGCCATGAGCGAGCGGGTCGGCGGCGAAGTGTTCGTGCGCCACGCGACACCGGAGCGGGCCAGCGACCTTGAACAGCTGGCCGCGATCCAATGCCCGACGCTCGTCATTGCGGCGGATCACGATGCCCTGCGCAGCCAGAAAGAAGCTCACGAGCTGCGGGAGGGGATCAGAGGAGCTACGCTCACCCTCATCGAGGGGTCGGGGCACATGATCCCGATCGAACAGCCGGCCGCATTGGCTGCGGTCATGGTGTGCTGGTTGCGTGAACACGCTCGCCCGTGACGCATGTGGGGCCGTACAGATCGATGGCCGACGCGTGACCACCTCATTCCAGAGGCTCGTCCTGCGATCAACGAACGACTACTAACCAACCCCATGCGGTCATTCCGCATCTCAGGCTCGGCTGTACGGAAAACATGTGTTTGCCGACAGGAGAAGCCGCCAACCACGAAACGCATCGACCTCCCCCATGGAGGCTCTGTGCCAAACCCTGTCGGATTGATGCGACGTGCGGAAACGCGGCTCGAGGGGTTTTCCGTGGGGAGCCCCGGTCACCCCGCTCTCTTCGCGTCCGCCAAGAACTCCGCCACCGCCTCGACGAAGGGCTGCCCGTAGGCGTCGCGCTTGCGCTCGCCGACGCCGTGGATCGAGCGCAGGGCCCAGAGATCGACGGGTTTGGCGCGCGCCATCTCGATCAGGGTGCGGTCGGGGAAGATCATGTAGGCGGCCACGCCCTCCTGGCGGGCGAGCGTGGCGCGCAGGCCCCGCAGGTGCTGGAACAGGGCCTCGTCGGTGTCGGACAGGCCGAGCGTGTCGTCGTCCTGCGTCGCGCGGCGGCGCTCCTTCGGGGCTTTCGGCTCGGGGTCGGGGCGTAAGCTCACCGGCTCGCGGCCGAACAGGATCGCCTCGCCCTTGTCGGTGAGGGAGAGGCCGCCGTAGCCGTCGCCGTTCTCCGCCACCGCGCCCGCCGCGAAGAGCTGGCGCAGGATCGCCCGCCAGGCCGCCACCGGCTTGTCGGAGCCGACCCCGAAGGTCTTGAGCTGGACGTGGCCGTTGCGGCGGATCTGCTCGCTCTCCTTGCCGTGGACGAGGTCGCAGATATAGGCCGCGCCGAAGCGCTGGCCGGTGCGCACCACCGCCGAGAGCACCTTCTGGGCCGCCACCGTGCCGTCGATGAGCGAGACGCCGCCGCGGCACAGGTCGCAGCGGCCGCACGGCTGGCTCTGCTCGCCGAAATAGCCGAGCAGCGACTGGCGCCGGCAGGTCGCGCCCTCGCACAGAGCGATCATCGCCTCGAGCTTGCGCCGCTCGACCCGGCGGCGGTCGTCGGGCACCTCCTTCTCGTCGATCTGGCGGCGGCGGAGCGCCATGTCGTCGAGGCCGTAGAGCGTGAGCGTGTCGGCCGGCAGCCCGTCGCGGCCGGCGCGGCCAATCTCCTGGTAGTAGCTCTCGATCGTCGAGGGCATGTCGGCGTGGCAGACGTAGCGCACGTCCGGCTTGTTGATGCCCATGCCGAAGGCGATGGTCGCCACCACCACGACGCCGTCCTCCTGCAGGAAGGTGTCCTGGTTGCGCATCCGCACGGTCTGCTCCAGGCCGGCATGGTAGGCGAGCGCGTTGAAGCCGTCGGCTTGCAGGATCTCGGCGATCTGCTCGGTGCGCTTTCGCGACGAGCAGTAGATGATGCCGCTCTCGGCCTTGCGCGGGCGCAGGAAGCGCGAGAGCTGGCGCGTCGGGTGCTCCTTCGGCGCGAAGGTCAGGCGGATGTTCGGCCGGTCGAAGGAGTGGACGAACAGCTCGGGCTTGCGGCCGCGGGGAAACAGCCGCTCGGAGATGTCGGCCCGGGTCGCGGCGTCGGCGGTCGCGGTCAGCGCCACGGTCTGCACGTCGCCGAGCGCCTCGCGGGCGCGCGCGAGGTCGCGGTATTCGGGCCGGAAGTCGTGCCCCCATTGCGAGACGCAATGCGCCTCGTCGACGGCCAGCCGCCGCACGCCGGCCCCCTGGAGCGCCTCGATCAGTCCCTCCATCAGGAGCCGCTCGGGCGAAACGAAGAGCAGGCGCAGGGTCCCCTGGCGGATGCCGCGCCAGGTCTCCCGGGCGCTCGATTCCGACACCGTCGAGTTGAGGGTGCCGGCCGCGACGCCGAAGGCCTCCATCTGCTTCACCTGATCGTGCATCAAGGCGATCAGCGGCGAGACGACGACGGTCAGCGACTGCTCCACCAGGGCGGGGAGCTGGTAGGTCATCGACTTGCCCGAGCCCGTCGGCATCACCGCGAAGACGTCGCGCCCGTCGAGCACGGCACCGATCACCTCGGCCTGGCCGGGACGGAAATCCTCGTAGCCGAAGGTTTTTCTCAAGGCGGCGCGGGCCTCGTCGAGGCGGTCTGTCATGGGGGTTCGATCGCTCTGCGCGGCCTTGCGACGGAGCGCGAGGCGTGTAGACATGCTAGCGACGGTGTCTACACAGGATCGCGTCCCATGTCGCTCAACATCCGCAGCCAGGAGGTGAATCAGCTGGCCGACAAATTGGCGATGATGGCCGGCGTGAGCAAGACGGAAGCGGTCCGCCTGGCGCTGGCTGCTGAGATCGCCCGCCGCGAGGAATCCGTTCCGCTCGTCGAGCGCATCAAGCCGATCCAAGATTATATCGCGTCGTTCCCCCGCACCGGGCTGAAGGCGGACAAGGCCTTCTTCGACGATCTGAACGGCGAACCGTGATGTTCGTCGATGCCTCGGCGATCGTCGCGATCCTGCTCAAGGAGACCGGGGCGACCGATCTGACCAATCAGATCGATGATGCGCAGGATCCGGTCACTTCGACCCTCGCGGTCTTCGAAGCCGTCACGGCGATCAGCCGCGAGGCTGGCCTGTCCGTCGAGGATGCCGAACGGCAGGTGAGGGGGTTCATGGCGATCAGCCGCATCGGGCTCGTTGCCGTCGCAGAGGCCGAGGTCAACGGCGCCCTCTTGGCTTACGCCCGCTACGGCAAAGGGCAGGGCCATCCCGCGCGGCTCAATCTCGGCGACTGCTTCTCCTATGCGTGCGCGGCCGTCCGCGGCCTGCCGATCCTGTTCGTCGGCAACGATTTCAGCCGCACGACGCTGCCGCCGACGCTCTGAGGCCGTTCAGGCGCGCACGCTCCCCTCCGCCACCTGCACCATGTCCGCCCGCCCGCCCAGTTCCCCGAACAGCACCGGATCGGCCCCGGTCATCCAGACCTGTCCCGGCAGGGCTTCGAGCGCATCGAACAGGCCGGCGCGGCGGCGGGGATCGAGATGGGCCGCGACCTCGTCGAGGAGCACCAGGGGAGGCAGCCCGCTCATGCCGGTGACGAGGCGGGCATGCGCCAGCACGAGGCCGATCAGCAGCGCCTTCTGCTCGCCGGTCGAGGCGGTAGCGGCGGGCACGTCCTTGGGGCCGTGGCGCACCACGAGGTCGGAGGCCTGCGGGCCGGCCAGCGTCCGGCCGGCGGCGCGGTCGCGAAAGCGGTTCTGGCGCAACGTCGCGCGGTAGCGGTCCTCGGCATCGACCGCCGGCCAGACCGCCACGAGGTCGTCGATGTCGCCCTCGAGCCGCACCCCGGCCCAGGGGAAGGGCGAGGCCTCGTCGCGGGTCGCGAGGATCAGGCTGTCGAGGCGCTCCACCGTCTCGCGGCGGGCCAGCGCCACCGCGACGGCGAGCTCGGCCACCTCGCGCTCGACGGCGTCGAGCCACGGCCCGTCGTCGGGTCGCTCCTCCAGCAGGCGGTTGCGCGAGCGCAGCGCCCGCTCCATGGCGTTGACCCGGGCGCCGTGGCCGGCATCGACGGCCAGCACCAGCCGGTCGAGGAAGCGGCGCCGGTCGCCGGCGGGCCCGCGGAACAGCGCGTCGAGATCGGGGGTGAGCCAGACCACCCGCAGCTGCTCGGCGAAGGCGGTGGGCGAGGGCACGGTGGCGCCGTCGATGCGGCAGAGCCGCCCGCCGCGCTCCTCGCGCCCCCGCGGCGGCTCCCAGGCGGTGCCGATGCGGTGGTCGCCGTTCGGTCCCTCCAGGGTCAGCGACACCGCGAACCCGCCGGCACCCGCTTCCCGCGCCATCGCCGAGAAATCGGCCCGGCGCAGGCCCCGGCCCGGGGCGAACAGCGACAGGGCCTCCAGGATGTTGGTCTTGCCGGCCCCGTTCTCCCCCACCAGCGCGACGAAGCGGCGACCGACCGCGAGGTCGAGATCGGCGTGGTTGCGGAAGTCGCGGGCGATCAGGCGGGTGACGCGCAAGGGGTCGGGCTCGGTCATTCCCGGGCCATATCACAGGTCGTCGTCGAGGCCCGCCATGTCGCGTGCGCCGTGGATGATGCGATCGATCATCACGATCTCGGTCTGGATGCGGTACAGGATCAGGTAGTTGCCCGCGACCAGCATACGCACGTCAAGGCCGATCTCAGGAGCGGGTTTGCCGCGGAACGGATGGAACGCGAGGCTGAGGCAGCGCTCCTTGAGCGCGGCGACGAATCGTCGAGCCCGAACAGGGCTATCGGTCGCAATGTAGTCGCCGACATCCCTAAGGTCCTTGGCTGCGGGCGCGGAGATGACGACGCGCCTCACGCCTCGCTATCCGGGCTCCTGTAGCGTTCTTCCAACTCGGCGAACACGCTCTCGGCCGGCTGATAGTTGCCGCCCTCCACACCTTCGCTCCAGGCCTGTCGGAGACGCGCGATCTGGGCCTCCCGGCTGCTCAGCAGACGCAGGGCCTCTTCCACGACCTCGCTCTCCGAACCGTACCGGCCGGTTCCGACGAGGGCATCGAGAAGGGATGCGGAAGGGGAATCGAGGGACACGGATTTCGACATGCCATGAATGTGCGCGCGACTCTCGCCGCGCGCAATCCCGGCCTCACACCCGCATCGGCATCAGCACGTAGAGGGCCGGCGCGCCCTCCCGGTCCTGGATCACCGTCGGGGAACCCGGATCGGCGAGGCGGAACAGGGCGGTGTCGCCGTCGAGCTGGGCGGTGATGTCGAGGAGGTAGCGGGCGTTGAAGCCGATATCGAGGGGGCCGGATTCGTAGTCGACGTCCAATTCCTCCGTCGCCGAACCCGAATCCGGGTTGTTGACCGAGAGCGACAGGCGCCCGTCGGTCATGGCGAGCTTCACCGCGCGGCCCCGCTCGGACGAGATCGTCGAGACGCGGTCGACCGCCTTGGCGAACTGGTCGCGCTCGACCGTCAGGCGCTTGTCGTTGCCGGTCGGGATGACGCGCGCGTAGTCCGGGAAGGTGCCGTCGATGAGCTTCGAGATCAGGGTGACGCCCGACGAGAAGCTGAACCGCACCTTGGCGGACGAGATCTCGACGCCGACGGTCTCGCCGCCATCCTCGACGAGCTTCTGGATCTCGGCCACGGCCTTGCGCGGCACGATGATGCCAGGCATGCCGCCGCTGCCCTCCGGCGCCTCCATCTGGACGCGGGCGAGGCGGTGGCCGTCGGTGGCGACCGCCCGCAGCTTGAGCGACCCTTCCGCGTCGATGGTGTGGAAGAAGATGCCGTTGAGGTAGTAGCGCGTCTCCTCGGTCGAGATCGCGAACTGGGTCTTGTCGATCAGGCGCTTGAGGTCGGCGGCCGGCAGCTCGAAGCGGTGCGGCAGCTCGCCGGCGGCGAGATCGGGGAAGTCGGCCTCCGGCAGGGCGCCGAGGGTGAAGCGCGAGCGGCCCGAGCGGATCAGCATCTGGCCGGTCTCGCCGCTGGTCTCGAGCGAGACCTGGGCGCCGTCGGGCAGCTTGCGCACGATGTCGTAGATGACGTGGGCCGGCACCGTGATGGCGCCGCCGTCGACCACGTCGGCGGGAATCGTCTCGGTGACCTCGATGTCGAGGTCGGTGGCCTTCAGCTGGAGGCCGTCCGGCCCGGAGCGCAGCAGCACGTTCGACAGGATCGGGATCGTGTTGCGCCGCTCCACGACGCGGTGCACGTGGCCGAGCGACCGAAGAAGGGCCGCGCGCTCGACGGTGACTTTCATCAGGGTGATCCGTGTCTCGAACGACCGACCGTTCAAGGCCGGCAACCGCAATCGTTGCCCCGTGCGTGCACGGGACGGGAATTTTGGCGAAGGCGCTCCCCGAAGGCAAGCCGGGGGCCCGGACGGGCCCCCGCTCTCCTCAATCCTGGAGCATCCGCTTCAGGAGCTCGACCTCGTCGCAGAGCGCCGTGTCCTCGCCGATCGCCTTCTCGATCTTGCGCACCGCGTGCAGGACCGTGGTGTGGTCGCGCCCGCCGAAGCGCCGGCCGATCTCCGGCAGGGAGCGCAGCGTCAGCACCTTCGAGAGGTACATGGCGATCTGGCGCGGCTTGACCACCGCGGCGGTGCGGCGCTCGGAGAGGATGTCGGAGCGCGAGACGTTGTAGCGGCTCGCCACCAGCTTCTGGATGTCCTCGATCTTCACCCGCTTCGGCTCGCGGTTCTTCACGAGGTCGCGGATCGCCGTCTCGGCGGTGTCGAGGGTCACCGGCGCGCCGGTGAGCGTCGCGTGGGCGAGCAGCCGGTTGACCGCGCCTTCGAGGTCGCGGCCGTTGGCGGTGATCGCCTTGGCGACGTACTCGGCGACCGCAGGACCCACCTCGAAGGCCGGGTGCGACGCCCGCACGGCTTCCAGGCGCGATTGCAGGATCGAGGCGCGCAGGGCCTCGTCGAGGGTGCCGATCTCGACCACCAGGCCGCCGGCGAGGCGCGAGCGCACCCGCTCGTCGAGGGCTTCGAGCTCCGTCGGCGGCCGGTCGGCCGCCACCACCACCTGGCGCCCGGCATCGATGAGCGCGTTGAGGGTGTGGCCGAACTCGGCCTGGATCGAGCGGCCCTGGATGAACTGCACGTCGTCGAGGATCAGGACGTCGATCGCCCGCAGCTTCTCCTTGAAGGCCAGCGCGCTCTGGGTCTTCAGCGCGTTGACGAAGCCGTACATGAAGCGGTCGGCGGTGAGGTAGATCACCCGCCGGCCGGCATTCTTCACCGCGTGGCCGATGCCGTGGAGGAGGTGGGTTTTCCCCAAGCCCACGCCGGCATGGAAGTAGAGCGGGTTGTAGAGGGCGGGGCCCCCGTCGTGCCGGGCGACCCGCTCGGCGGCGGCGTGCGCGAGCGCATTCGAGCGGCCGACCACGAAGCTCTCGAAGGTCAGGCGCGCGTCGAGGGGGGCGCCGCCGAGATCGCCCTCGGGGGCGGGCCCGCGGGCGGCGCGCTCGGGCTCGGGCATCTCGGCCGCCGGGCCGGGGGACGCGACCGGACGCGGGCTGGCGGCGGGCTTCTGCACCGCGGCCGCGCCGGGCCGGGCCGGCGCCATCGCGCCGCGCACCCCGACCTCGAGGCTCTCGATGCCGTCCGCCTCGCTGCGGAAGGTGGCGAGCACCCGGTCGAGGTAGTGCGACTCGATCCAGCTCTTGAGGAACCGGGTCGGGACGGTGAGGCGGGCGACGCCGCCGGAGACGTCCTGCAGTTCGAGCCGGGCGAACCAGCTCGCGAACACGTCCTCGCCGAGTTCCGCCCGCAGGCGGCGCTTCACCCGCTGCCAGGCCCCCGCGATCTCGGCACCCGCAGTCTCGCGGCCGTCGTCGCCGTTGCCGCCACGGCCGGAGCCGACCCCTGCCGCCAAGCTGCCGTCAACACGCAT